>NZ_CP114058.1:2165004-2474291 GCF_026967475.1 Rouxiella chamberiensis
CCTCGACTTTATTTTGAAGTATTTGACTTAATAACGTCTATAAAATGGTCATATCGTTTAACCAATACACAATATTAAGCGGAAAGTTATAGCCCATTCCTTTTGGTTATAAGAGCTTGCCCTCTCATTCTGGTACTCTACGCCCATCGTTAAGCGCTGCCTTATTATTCCCTCTGGCAGCCTTCTCAAGTGAATCAATTCTCTGGAGCTTTGGGTATGAATCTTCCGCTGATTTTAAACGTGGTAGTGTTTGTTGCCCTCCTTTTGCTGTTGGCCAAATCAAGCCGCAAGCAATGGAGTCTGGCAAAGAAAGTCCTCGTAGGCCTGCTGGTCGGCGTGGTATTTGGTCTGGCCTTGCAGTTGATCTATGGATCCGACAGCGCCGTACTGAAAAACTCGATTCCGTGGTTCAACATCGTTGGTAACGGCTATGTTCAGCTACTGCAAATGATTGTCATGCCGCTGGTATTTGTGTCGATTCTGAGTGCGGTGGCGCGTCTGCATAATGCCTCCTCGCTGGGTAAAATCAGTTTCCTGACCATCGGTACATTGCTGGTTCACTACGCTGATTGCCGCACTGGTGGGCGTGTTTGTAACCAGACTGTTCGGCCTGACGGCGGAAGGTCTGGTGCAGGGTACGCAGGAAACCGCCCGTCTGGCGGCGATTCAAACCAACTATGTGGGCAAGGTTGCCGACCTGACCGTGCCGCAGATGATCCTGTCCTTTATTCCTAAAAACCCGTTTGCCGATCTCACCGGTGCCAGCCCGACCTCGATTATCAGCGTCGTTATCTTCGCCGCCTTTGCGGGCGTTGCCGCGTTGCAGCTGGTGAAAGACGATGCCGAAAAAGGCCCGAAGGTTCTGGCGTTTATCGACATCCTGCAATCCTGGGTGATGAAGCTGGTACGTCTGGTGATGAAACTCACCCCTTACGGCGTGATGGCGCTGATGACCAAAGTGGTGGCCGGTTCAAACATCCACGACATCATCAAGCTGGGCAGTTTTGTGGTCGCGTCGTATCTGGGTCTGGCTATCATGTTTGCCATTCATGCCCTGCTGCTCTCCTTTACCGGCGTGAATCCGGCGAAGTTTTTCCGCAAGGTGTGGCCGGTGCTGTCGTTTGCCTTTACCAGCCGTTCAAGCGCTGCGACGATTCCGCTGGCCGTTGAAGCCCAGACGCGTCGTCTCGGCATTCCTGAATCCATTGCAAGCTTTGCCGCGTCCTTTGGTGCCACTATCGGGCAAAACGGCTGTGCCGGGCTTTACCCGACCATGCTTGCCGTCATGGTTGCGCCAACAGTTGGGATAAATCCGTTCGAACCGATGTGGATAGCCACTCTGGTCGGCATTGTTACGCTCTCTTCTGCCGGTGTGGCGGGTGTTGGCGGCGGGGCGACCTTTGCTGCGCTTATCGTGCTACCTGCGATGGGTCTGCCGGTAACGCTGGTGGCGCTGCTGATTTCCATCGAACCGCTGATCGACATGGGCCGTACGGCGCTTAACGTGAGCGGCTCGATGACCGCAGGCACCATTACCAGCCAGATTCTGAAACTCACCGACAAGAAGGTGATGGATGAAGACGAACACGCCGAGCTGGCGCATCGTTAATGTCTGACACGGAGTAAGGTGCCGGAACCCTGCCTTCTGCCGCCGGAGAACAGCGGCAGAAGGCGGTTATCAGAAGGGATACTGATGATAGCCGAGCTGTTCGGAGATGTTACGCGCCGCAGTATGCAGCATCTCGACATAATCCTTCTTGCTCTCCTGCGAAAAACGAATGGTCGGGAACGAAATGCTGAGCCCGGCAATCACTACGCCAAAACGATCGAAGACGGGCACCGCGATACAGCGCAACCCCTGTTCCTGCTCCTCGATGTCCTCGCCATACCCCTGCTCACGCACTTTTTCAAGCACCTTGACCAGACTCGGCACATCCGTAATGGTGTTTTCGGTGCTGCGGGTAAACTGCATTTCCGCCAATAGCGCCTTGACGTCGCCGGGTTCGCCCCATGCCATCAACACCTTGCCGATGGCGGTGCTGTGCAGCGGGTTGCGACGGCCGATGCGCGAATGCATACGCAGGTTGTACATCGAGTCGATTTTATGGATATAGACAATGCCGTCTTCATCCAGCGCGCCCAGGTGAATGGTTTCGCGCGTTAATCGGGAGATTTCACGCATTTGAATGTCGGCAGAACGGATAAGATCGACGTTTCTGCAACGCCTTGGCACCCAGCTCGAACAGCTTGAGGGTCAGGGTGTATTTCTCGGACTCCCCTTCCTGATCGACATAGCCCAGCGACTTCATGGTTTGCAGAAAACGGTAGACCGTGCTTTTTGACATCATCACGCGCTGCGAAAGTTCGGTGATACCTATCTCGCGCTCGTCGCCGAGGGCCTGCAAGATGCCAAATACTTTCAACACCGAAGATACGGAGTCGGGTTGTTTATCAAGATCAGCGATCGCCATAGTCTTTGTCCTGCCAGAGTGTGTATGACGTTATTATTTCATAAATTCCCGAATGATACTTTTTTTGTTTCATTAATAATGGAACGCTATTTCTAAAGAATTGAACTCGATCGCATTTCAGCATTTACGTGAAAATGTTAACTCTGGTTACAATTAATTAAGTCCGACAACCGCGCGTCTAAACGGACGTTGAGTAGTTAGCGTGATAATATTTCCTTCACTTATTAGCCAAACGCTGACGCTCAGACATGACAACCACGGTTAACGACGGACTTCCAGCACCACAACGCTACGGGGCAATCCTGACCATTGCCCTGGGTATTACGGTTTCGGTACTCGATGGCGCCATTGCCAACGTCGCCCTGCCGACCATTGCGCAGGACCTTAACGCCAGCCCCGCCTCTTCCATCTGGATAGTAAACGCCTACCAGCTCGCCATTACCGTGTCGCTGTTGTCGCTGGCCTCGCTTGGCGAAATCTTCGGCTATCGCCGCATCTACATGATTGGCCTGGTGGTGTTTAGCTTCACGTCTCTCGCCTGCGCCCTGTCTGATTCACTGCCTACATTGACCCTCGCGCGCGTGCTGCAGGGGCTTGGGGCCGCGTGCATCATGAGTGTCAATACTGCCATGGTGAGGATAATTTATCCGCAGCGCTATCTCGGGCGCGGAATGGGCATCAATGCGCTGATCGTCGCCGTCTCTTCGGCCGCAGGTCCGACCGTGGCGGCCGCTATCCTTTCCGTCGCCAACTGGCCGTGGCTGTTTGCCATCAACCTGCCGATTGGTCTAGTCGCCTTCTTCCTTGGTCTGAAATATCTTCCGGCCAATAGCATCAAAACGGCGGGACAGAAGTTCGACTTTGTCAGTAGCGTGATGAATGCGCTGACTTTCGGCCTGCTGATAAGCGCGATGAGCGGTTATGCGCAGGGCCAGGATCATCGTCTGATCCTTGGCGAAGTCGTGCTGCTGCTGGTGGTCGGCTGGTTCTTCGTGCGCCGTCAGCTCACCCGATCCTCGCCGCTGCTGCCGGTCGATTTGCTGCGCATTCCGATTTTCAGTCTCTCTATCGGCACCTCGATGTGTTCTTTCGCCGCACAGATGCTGGCCTTCGTTTCGCTGCCCTTCTTCCTGCAAAATACACTCGGGCTGGACGCCGTCTCGACCGGTCTGCTGCTGACGCCGTGGCCGCTGGCGACGATGGTAATGGCACCGATTTCCGGACGCCTGGTGGAGCGCTATCACGCGGGTATGCTCGGCGGTATCGGGCTGGTCGTGTTCTCGCTCGGGCTATATTCGCTGGCGTTACTGCCGGACCATCCGTCCTCTCTCAACATTATCTGGCGCATGATCATCTGCGGTGCGGGTTTCGGCCTGTTCCAGTCGCCGAATAATCACACCATCGTCTCTTCGGCCCCTCGCAGTCGCAGCGGCGGAGCCAGCGGCATGCTCGGCACGGCGCGCCTGCTCGGACAAACCACCGGTGCGGCAATGGTCGCCCTTATGTTCAATCTGTTCGGCGTGCATGGCACCCATGCTTCATTGATTCTGGCAGGCTCTCTGGCGCTTGGCGGGGCTGTTATCAGTATCTTGCGCATGACGCAGAAATCGGCCAATCCGCAGCAAACCTGAGCCATCGGTGCTTTTTCTGCCCAATAAAAAAGGCCCGGCAACCTCATGTTTGCCGGGCCTTTTACCTTTTGGCGCAAACCGCGCCGAGGGTTATTTCAGGTATTCACCGCTACGCAGGGCTTCGATGCGTTTGTCCAGCGGCGGGTGCGACATGAACAGCTCGCTGAACGTCTTGTTCTTGCCGTTGATGCAAAACGCCATCAGGCTGCCCGCTTCCTGCGGTTCATGGCTGGTTTTCAGACGCTGCAACGCGGCAATCATCTTCTCGCGGCCAACCAGTTTCGCAGAACCGGCGTCGGCGTGGAATTCGCGGTGACGGGAGAACCACATGGTAATGATGCTGGCAACAATACCGAAGACCAGCTCAAGCACCATGGACACGGCAAAGTACACCAGCGGATTGCCGTTGCTGCTCTCTTCGCCCTCGCGATCGCCTGACATAAAGCCCGAGGCAATCTGTGCCAGAATGCGGGAAATAAAGATAACGAAGGTGTTCACGATGCCCTGAATCAGCGTCATCGTAACCATATCGCCGTTGGAAATATGGCTGATTTCATGGGCGATAACCGCCTCGGCCTCATCCTGGCTCATGCTCTGCAACAGGCCCGTGCTGACCGCGACCAGAGAGGCGTCGCGGCGTGCGCCGGTGGCAAAGGCGTTGATGTCGGGCGCATGATAAATGGCGACCTGCGGCATCTTGATACCGGCCTGCTGTGACTGACGGCTGACCACGTTCATCAACCAGCGTTCGGTTTCATTGCGCGGCTGCTCTATGACTTCTCCACCAACCGAGCGTAACGCCATCCATTTTGACATCAGCAAAGAGACGAATGCACCGCCGAAGCCGAAGAGACCGGCCATGATCATGAGTCCCATCACGCTGCTAGAACGAATGCCTGTCAGACTGAGCACCAGTCCGAAAACCACCATGACAGCCAGGTTGGTCAACAGGAACAACGCTATACGCATCATATGTTTATTACTTCCTCATTGTTGTATTAATTCGTGTA
This sequence comes from Rouxiella chamberiensis, assembly GCF_026967475.1. Taxonomy (NCBI): domain Bacteria; kingdom Pseudomonadati; phylum Pseudomonadota; class Gammaproteobacteria; order Enterobacterales; family Yersiniaceae; genus Rouxiella; species Rouxiella chamberiensis. The sequence continues at coordinate 2,170,117 of NZ_CP114058.1, forward strand.
AACCGTCTGTACGAGACAGGATATCTAGATCCTATGGGCTTCCCTGCAAGTTTCAAGGGGAAAAGCCTGATGGCGCAGGTAATTCACAATACTTTACAGTTTGAAGCGTTTTGATTAACCCATTCTACACGGCGGCGCAGGCAAAAAAATAGCGCACCAGAGGTGCGCTACGGAATACGGCTTGTTATGGCATCGAGAAACTCACTGCGCCTGACTGTTCTGCTCTTTTTCGAGTTTGGACAGATCAACGGCAATGTTGTCGGCTTCGTCGAGATACGGGTCCGGCGCCACATAGTCTTTCGGCAGATCGTCGAGAGACTTGATAGGCTTCTTGCCTTCGCGTTTAAAGCGCTCGTTTAAACGAGTCAAACGGGTAGCGTCGTCTTCCTTGTCTTCTTTATCACGCTGGGCGTAATTCAGGGACACGTTGTCGCGCTTGTCTTTATTCGCATTGAACTTGGCAATATCCTGCTGGATATACTGGAACTCCGGATCCTTGGCAATACGCGCGTCGTGCTCTTTCACCAGTTGCGGAACGAGAGGAGCCAAATCGCCGGTGCGGGTGTAGGTTGCGGCATTGACGCTGTCCCACGGCATGGCGTTGTCTTCGAATCGCTCGCCGACCTGATTGTCGATAAGGCCGGTTGGCATGACGACATCCGGCGTTACGCCCTTGCGCTGCGTGCTGCCACCGTTGATTCGATAGAATTTCTGGATGGTGTATTGCACGGAGCCGAGCGCCGGCCATTCAGGGCGCAGCATCTGGTCGTAGATGCGGTTCAGGGAACGGTATTGCTGCACGGTACCTTTACCGAAGGTCGGTTCACCCACGATAAGCGCACGGCCGTAATCCTGCATCGCAGCGGCAAAGATTTCAGACGCGGAAGCACTGTAGCGGTCGACCAGCACCACCAGCGGACCTTTGTAGTACACGACGCCGTCGGTATCACTGTCCTGACGGATGTGGCCGTTATTGTCGCGCACCTGAACCACCGGACCACTCGGAATAAACAGCCCTGACAGAGACACCGCCTCGGTCAGCGCTCCACCGCCGTTGGTGCGGAGGTCGATAACCAGGCTGTTGACGTTCTGCTTGGCCATTTTCTGCAACTGAACCTTGACGTCATCGGTCAGGCCGACGTAGAAGCCAGGAATGTCCATCACGGCGACTTTTTCATTGCCGACTTTCTTGATGGTCATCTTGACTGCGCGGTCTTCCAGACGGATTTTCTCGCGGGTCAGTGTCACGGTACGGGTTTTGGTGCCTTTGCCCGCCGGCAGAACTTCAAGGCGAACCTTGCTGCCTTTCGGTCCCTTGATAAGCGCCACGACGTCATCAAGACGCCAGCCAATCACATCAACCATCGGTTTGCCGGTCTGGCCGACGCCGACGATACGATCGCCAACCGCAATGGTTTTGCTCTTGGCCGCCGGGCCGCCTGCTACCATCGAGTTGATGACCGTGTAGTCGTCATCGCCCTGCAGAACGGCACCGATACCTTCCAGAGACAGGCTCATTTCGGTGTTGAACTGTTCGGTGCTGCGCGGCGACAGATAGTTGGTGTGGGGATCGATTTCATGGGCAAACGCGTTCATCACCAGCTGGAAGACGTCTTCGCTGTTGCTCTGCGTCAGACGCTTCATGGCGAAGCGATAGCGTTTACCGAGAATGTCGCGGATTTCCTGATCGTTCTTACCGGTCAGCTTGAGGTTCAGCTCGTCATATTTGACTTTCTGATCCCAAAGATGGTCCAGCTCGGTGGAATCTTTCGGCCACGGAGATTTGGTGCGATCGAGGGTAATGGAATCGTTACCGTTGAAATCCATTGGTCGCGCCAGCACGGACAGCGCATATTCGTAGCGTTCGAAACGACGTTTCTGCGCCAGATTATACAGTGCGTAAGGCGTAGACAGTTGACCGGATTTCAGCTCGTCACCCAGCGTGCCGCGTTTGTCGGCGAATTGGGCAACGTCGGAAGCCATTAATACGTTATGGCCATTATCGAGCATGTTCAGGTAGCGATCGAAGATCTTCCCTGAAAAGTCGGCATTAAGATCGAATTGACGGTAGTGCGAACGGGTAAAGCGTGCTGTCACACGCTCACTCACCGTTGCGTCTTGCGGTTCCTGTGCCAATTGCGGAAGCTGAGCGAGAGTGACCGGTGCACTCTCATTCGCAAAACTGGTGTTGACCAGAGTTGCTCCCGAAAAAAGCAGACCCGCGATTACGCTTAATCTGACAAATTTGTTCATGCCTGAGTTGGCCTCCGTATCAGAACTGCAAGTGTTCTGCGCGCACGATCATCGCCAGACCCGAAGAGAGTTGTACACGAACGCCGTCTTTTGCAATTTCCAAAACGGTGGCATCCATCGCACTCTTTCCTGCTCTGACTTTGATTTCCTGGCCAATTTGCAGTTTTGAGATATCTGTGACTGGCACTGGACGCGGTTGGCTGACTTCACGTGGTGGACGTGGAGTACGCGGTTTGCGATTTTCTTGACCAGAAACAGCGGCAGGCGCATTTTCACGACGAGGCGCAGGTTTTTTGCTGCCGGACGTGGGCGACGCGGCTCGGCATTTTCACCGTTGGCTTCGCGACGCTTGGCCTGTTGCTCGGCACGTTGTGCCTGAACGCGGGCTTTTGCTTCTTCCAATTGTTTACGGGCGTGCTCGACGTGCTGTTCTTCAAGAACACCACAGGCATTGCCGTCAAGGTCTACGCGCTGGGCGCCGACTTTAACGCCATACAAATAACGCCAACTAGAGGTATACAGGCGCAGAGCAGAACGCAATTGTGTCTTGCTCAGATTTTCTTCGCCCTGAACGCGCTCTACCAGATCTTGAAAAATGCCGATCTTTAATGGGCGCGCTTCACCTTCGGCGCTAAAGCAAAGCGGGAAACGCTCTGCCAAAAAGGCGATCACTTCTTTACTACTGTTCAACTTAGGTTGATTTTCCATGAAATTTCCTGATTACAACGGGTTTGCCAACCGGCGCAGGCATGAACAGGCGTCATTATAATGACCCCGTCCGTAAATGCTACGTTATCCGTCGATCAACTTGCGATCAAATTGACATATTTTGCAGCGTTACTGTTTTCCAGGTGCTGACAAAGCCCGGCTACCAATTCTGTTAGCCCCTGCTCGTCGACGTCGTCGAAGCGCTGATAGAGCGTGCTGTCGATGTCCAAAACACCAATAACCTGACCTGAAACGGTCACGGGCAAGACAATTTCTGCGTTACTGGCCGCATCGCAGGCAATGTGTCCGGGGAAGGCATGCACGTCGCCGACGCGTTGTACCGCGTTCTCGGCGACGGCTGTTCCGCAGACTCCCTTGCCTACCGGAATTCGTACGCAGGCAATCTTGCCCTGGAACGGTCCGAGCACCAGCGAATCGCCATCCATCAGATAAAATCCCGCCCAGTTCACGCCCTCAAGACGTTCGTAGAGCAAGGCACTGACGTTGGACAGTGTCGCGATGAAGTTGTTTTCCCCGGCGATTAACGCGTTCAGGTCACGTTTTAATTCCGTGTAGAATGCTTCTTTAGTCATGTTGTAACCATTAAAACCTGAGGGCAGACCGCTATTTTGCATGCTTAACCTTTCTAAAATAAGCTTTAAATGCGCATTCAGACAAGGTTAATCCTGTGTGTCTTCAAAAAGACTGGCCTACAATGTACTTTTTGCCGGGAGGCGAAAGTGCGCCCCGGACAAAATTTTGCCGAGACAAATTTATGTTCCGGCGTTTGCATGATACGTTATTTTATCTAAAAATCCCTGACCTTCTTGGCGGTTACCTTGCCAGATAGTTAAAATGTCCGCAATTTGTGACAGTCAGCCTCAATCAACTGCAGGTCATTTTGCTTACAGGTCCTATGAAAATACGAACAATATCAGGCCCGTTGCCGCAGCCACGTTACCAGCGCTGCAGCGAATGCGACTACCTCTTTGCCATGCCGGCGTTGCGCAGAACGCAAACTGCACACTGCCCGCGTTGCAATAGTAAAGTCGAAAAAGGCAAAGTCTGCTCGCTTCCAAGGCTTATGGTTATCGCAATCAGCATTTTGCTATTGATGCCCTTTGCCTATACCGAACCGCTCATCAGCATTCGTCTGCTCGGTACCCGCATCGACGCCAGCCTGTTCGAAGGCATCTGGCAGATGTCGAGCCAGGGCTCTCCCTGACCGCCAGCATGGTGGCATTCTGCACCATCGGCGCGCCGCTGACGCTGGTCTGCTCCATTTTGTATCTCTATTTCGGCAGCAAGTACGGCATGAATCTCAAGCCGGTGCTGCTGGTGCTGGATCGCCTGAAAGACTGGGTGATGCTCGATATTTACCTGATAGGCATGGCCGTGGCCTGCATCAAGGTGAAAGAGTATGCCGATATCGACATGGGCACCGCGCTGGTGGCCTATATCTCGATGGCGATTCTGGTGACGCTGACCCAGATAAACCTCAATATCGAACAGCTGTGGGAGGAGTTCTATCCGCAGCCACGGCCCAAATGCGTGCCCGATTCGCTGGTGCTTTGCCTCTCCTGCAAGTTTACCGGCCATCCCGACAACCGCGGGCGCTGCCCTCGCTGCCATCAGCAAATGAGAAAACGCTACAAGCACAGCCTGCAAAAAACATGGGCGGCATTGATTTCAGCGATGGTATTGTTAATTCCGGCTAATCTATTACCTATCTCGGTAATTTATGCCAATGGCCAGCAGTTGAAGGACACGATTTTCTCGGGCGTGGTTTCGCTCGCGACCTCGGGCAACATTCCCATCGCCGGTATCGTGTTCATCGCCAGCGTGCTGGTGCCCTTTACCAAGGTTATCGTGCTGCTGACACTGCTGATAAGCATTCATTTCAAGGCTCATCAGGGACTCAAGACCCGCATCCGCCTGTTGCGTCTGGTGAAATGGATAGGCCGCTGGTCGATGCTGGATTTATTCGTTATTTCATTGATGATGTCTTTGGTCAACCGCGACCAATTACTCTCGTTTACCATGGGTCCGGCCGCGTTTTATTTTGGCTCTGCCGTGATACTGACTATTCTTGCCGTTGAATGGCTGGACAGCCGCCTGATTTGGGATGCACATGCAACAAGACACACCGAATACTCCGACTGAAGCACGCGTCAAAAACAGACGTCGCATTTCACCTTTCTGGCTGCTGCCTTTCGTTGCCCTGCTGATTGCAGCCTGGCTTATCTGGAGCAACTATCAGGAACAGGGCAATACCGTGACCATCGACTTCCAGTCGGCGGCAGGTATTGTCGCGGGCCGCACGCCTGTGCGCTATCAGGGGGTCGAGGTCGGGACCGTGCAGTCAATCAGCCTGAGCAAAGACCTGCGCACCATCAATGTCAAAGTCAGCATCAAGAGTGAACTGGCCGATTCGCTGCGTGAAGGCACGCAGTTCTGGCTGGTTACGCCGAAAGCCTCGCTGGCCGGGATCTCCGGGCTGGACGCGCTGGTCGGCGGTAACTATATCGGCATGATGCCGGGCACCGGCAAGGAGCAGGACCACTTTACCGCGCTCGATACCCAGCCGAAATTCCGGCTTAACACCGGCGAGCTCATGGTGCATCTGCACTCCAGAGATTTAGGCTCGCTCAGTACCGGATCGCTTGTGTATTACCGCAAAATTCCCGTAGGCAAAGTCTATGATTACGATATTGAACCTGCCAACACGGGGGTCACTATCGACGTGCTTATCGACAAGCGTTTTGCCCATTTGGTGAAAGAGACCAGCCGTTTCTGGAACGTGTCGGGCTTCAAGGGCGACTTTAGCCTGAGCGGCGTGAAGGTCGAGATGGAAAGCCTCGCGGCGCTGGTCAACGGGGCGATTGCGCTCGACTCCCCTGCCGACGGTAAACCCGCCAAGGCCGAGCAGTCCTACGAGCTGTATCCCGATTTGGCGCAAAGTCAGCGCGGCGTTGAAGTAACGCTTGACCTGCCAAGCGGCGACGGACTCAGCGAGGGCCATACGCCGCTGATGTATCAGGGTCTGCAGGTCGGTACGCTGACCGAGGTCAAGCTTCAGCCCGACAACAAGGTGAAAGGCAAACTGACCATCGATCCTTCCGTTATCGATCTGCTTCGCACGCACACCCGCATCGAGATGAACAGTCCGCGCGTCAGCCTGAATAATGCCAAACTCAGTCAGTTGCTGACCGGCAACACGCTGGAACTGATTCCGGGCGAAGGCGAGCCGAAAAACCAGTTTACCGTGCTCGACAGCAGCCAGCGCATGTTGCAGGACCCCGGCGTGCTGACGCTGAAACTGCTTGCGCCACAGAGTTACGGTATCGACGCCGGTCAACCGCTTATCCTGCACGGCATCACCATTGGTCAGGTGCTTGACCGCACACTGACCGATGCCGGTATTCAGTTTAATGTCGCCATCAAGTCGCAGTACAAGAGTCTGGTGCATCAGGACAGCAAGTTCGTGGTCAACAGCCGCCTTGACGTGAAACTGGGCGTGGACGGCATGGAAGTGCTCGGTGCCAGCGCGCAGGAGTGGATTGACGGCGGGATCCGCGTCATGCCGGGCAGTAAAGGCTCGCCTTCCGGTCAGTATCCGCTTTACAGCAATGCCGAAAAGGCCGAGCAGGGCATTCTGGGCGAAAAACCGAGTACCACGCTGACGTTGACCGCCAAGAGCCTGCCGGATGTACAGACCGGCTCCGTGGTGCTTTACCGCAAATTCCAGGTCGGCGAAATTGTGAATGTTCGTCCCAAGGCCAACGAGTTCGAGGTGGATGTCTACATCCAGCCCGAATATCGCAACCTCCTGACTCAGAAAACCATTTTCTGGGCCGAGGGCGGCGCGAAGGTCCAGCTCAACGGTGGCGGCCTGACGGTTCAGGCTTCGCCGCTGGATCGCGCCCTGAAAGGCGCCATCAGCTTTGACAACATTGAAGGGGTGACGCTGACCAAAGGCGTGAAACGCGTCCTGTACGACAACGAAACAGCGGCGCGCGCGGTGGGCAGTCAGATTACCTTTAATACCTACGATGCCAGCAAAATTTCGGCGGGCATGCCGATTCGCTATCTGGGTATTACCATCGGTCAGGTCGAGTCGCTGAAACTGAACCCGCGTCTGAATCAGGTCGCGGCGAAGGCGGTGCTGTATCCGGAATACGTCGATGACTTCGCCCGCCTCGGCACGCGCTTCTCGATCGTAACGCCCGAGATTTCCGCCGCGGGCGTGCAGAACCTGGATACGCTGCTGCAGCCTTATATCAATGTCGAAGCGGGTAAAGGGCCGCCGAGCCGCACCTTTGATCTGCAAACGGCGACCATCACGGATTCGCGTTACACCGACGGATTGGCGATTGTTGTCGATGCGACCGAAGTCGGATCGCTGCAAATCGGTACGCCGGTGCTGTTCCGCGGCATTGAAGTCGGTACCGTCACCGGTTTCAATCTCGGCGAGATGGCCGACCGCGTCAATGTGGCACTGCGCATCAGCAAGAAATACCAGTATCTGGTGCGTGACAACACCACGTTCTGGCTGGCTTCGGGCTATAACCTGCAATTTGGTCTGACCGGCGGCAGCTTCAAGAGCGGGACCTTCCAGCAGTTTATTCGCGGCGGGATTGCCTTTGCCACACCGCCGACCATTCCTGTGGCGCCCAAAGCCTCGACCGGCCGTCATTTCCTGCTGATGCAGGAAGAGCCGAAAGACTGGCAGCAATGGGGCACCGCCATTCCGAAAAACTAGTCGCAAGGGCAGACTTCCTGTGGAGGTCTGCCCTTTCCCTCTCTTCTCCGCCGTGCCTACTTCCCGCCTGTTGGAGTTTTCCTATAGCACTCTTTGTTCATTGAACTAAGCTCAAAGATTACGCTGCGGGCTTGCGCCTGCCGACATTAGCTCGACGAGGAGAATTTCTATGGGTAAATCAAGCTTACAAATCGGTAGTTTCAAGATTGACGACGCGCAGCTCTTTTCCCCTGAAGCCGAGGGCGGCAACAGGCTGGTTATTCCGTGCAAATCGGATCCGGGTCTTTGCATGCAGCTGGACGGCTGGGACGATGACGTGAGCGTGCCCGCGATTGTCGACGGGCGCGATTCGCTGCTCTATAAAGAAAAATATGACAGCCAGAAAGATGAATGGATTATGCGGGTCGGTAAATAACCCGCCATTACGGTGTCAGGCCGTCGTTCCGGGCATCAGGGCGACGCCGCGACCCGCAAAGAATCGGCCAAACTGCGCGAGGGGCAGCTGCACATAGGACTGGGTTGCCTCGCTGTGACCCGAGGGATTATGGAAGGTCACGTTACCCTGCTCCACGGCGGTCACCAGCACCAGATGACCGCCGGTGCGAGGCGGCGCAACCTCTGGATGACGAATCCCCGGATGCACCGAGGCAATAAAGAACCGGTGTGTCTCAAGCTCCCGCGCAATATCCTCGACCTGCATCTCGACTCTCACCTGCCCGCCAATATCCAGCTCATGTTTTAGAAACTCGACAAATGGCGCATAGATAAGCCCGCGAATGTTTTCTCCTTCCCGCACATAAGCCCCGTAAGGCAAGCTGCGACGAGTAAGCTCGAGGATAGGCACCACTTCACCGGTTGTGGCCGCCAGCGCCATTTTCAGGCAGCACATGCCGCAGACATGATTGGCCCACTCCACGAATTCCGCCTGCGGCAAGGCGCCCGATGCGGGCCACTCGTCAATCTCGTGCAGGCTTTTGGCCTGACTCAAAATCTCGGGGGCCGACGAGGGGGATTCCCACTGGCTAAAATACGGAATATCAAGGGTTTCGGCGAGAGGGTTGCGTGAAAAGGTAGACATGAAACGGGTTCTCCTGAACATCAGTGCAAGTAAGTTGAAAACTATCAGGATGACAAAAGAGAACCGGCCAGCTCAGTGAGCTGGCCGGCTGGCAAATCAGAATTTTTCGACCAGGACGAACTTCATCAGCAGCAACGGCATATTCGGTTCAAACATGTCGTAGGCTTCAAAGAAACGCTGGTGCTCGGCGCGCCATGAGGCCAGCGTGCGGTCGCCTTCCCCTTCGGCGAAAGCGTGTTCTTCCGTCACCAAATCGAACGGCACCTGCTTCACTTCGGTCAATTTCACTGCACAAACCGGGTGATTTCGACCGTCGACTATCACGAAGACTTCGCCCACTTCCGGCGTGCCGTCATCGTCGAGATTGGCACAGGTCGCGGTTTTCACCCCTTCAATGACCTTGTTTGCCAAATCATCAGCCTGCGCCTCGTTGTCACCAAAAGACCAACGCTCTGCGTCTTTGTACTTTTGCGGAAGTTGAGGGAGCATAATTTATCCTTTTATTTAATCGGTCTACCAAGAGTTATCAGCTAAACCTTAGCACGAAAATCGAATTCCATTAATCACACTTAACCGGCATTTTTTGCGGCCATTGACGGGTGTTGCCGCCGTCATAGAGCACCTGAATACCACATTCGTGGTCGACACGCGCCAGCGGCTTGCCGGTGGCATCGAGCATCATCGACATTGTCGGCGTCGAGACAATGCCCACGCCGCTGTTAAATGCCGACACCGCGCTGAATACCGGCGGAATGACAAAGCTGCCCTGGGCATTCACGTAGCCGTAGCCGCTGCCGATACGCGCGAACGCCAGCCCTTCCGTTACCAGCCCCAGGTCGCCATAATTCACCGAGGCAACAGGATGCCCCTGCGCGTCTATCCAGGTCTTGCTGCCATCGGGTTTGCCGAGTACCGCCTGGCCTTTCTGCATCAGGCTGCCTACGCCCGAGACTGTCAGCACAAGCTTGCCGGTGCTGTCGACATAGCGTGTGGTGGCCTTGCCTTCGTCGAGGTCGTAAGACACGGCCATCGCGCTGCCGGTCGGCCATACCCAGTCACCTTCCGGCATCGCCGCCACGCGCGTGCCCTTCTCGTCGATGAGTTCGCTGCCCTGTGCCAGCACGCGCAAGGCGCGCTGGTTGACAAAAGCCGAGCCAGGCTGGATTTGCGGCTGAATCTGCCAAATTCCCTGCGCGTTCAGATAGCCGACCTGCGGCTGGCGGGAAAGCTTGACCCAGTCGCCTACCGCCGAGATGCGCGTCTGCTGCTCGTGCAGCTCGATATTGCCCTGCGCATTGAGCAGCCACGACTGGCCTTCGCCCGACGTGGCCAGAATACGTCCGTCATTGAACTGGTTGACGTTAAGGTCGCGAGTCAGGTCGATACGCACCGATCCGTCGTTGGCGATAATCTGCGATTCGGTCGCGGAAGCCGGTTGGTCGTCGGTTTTGGGCGCCTTTTCGAGTTGCCACAGCGCATTGTTGATGCGCCGAACGTTGGCAAAATCTGGCGTGACCAGCGGTTTACCTTCGCCGTCGATAATGCCCCAGCGCGCATTGGGCAGTTGAACATTGGACAGGCCGTAGGCGAGCTCCCCGACCGACAGATAACTCGGCGCGGCAATCACTTTTTGGTTGACCGCGTCGAAGATGCCCCACAGCGCGCCTTCGGCGGCGGTCTGGCGGAACCGGAACCAGCCGTTGCCGAGTGATTGCAGCTCGAAGGCGTTTGGCAGGGCAAAATGTTTACCCGTCGTGTCTATCGCCGTCAGCTTGCCATCCTGATAATCCAGGGCATAGCCGTTGACGAAAGGCGCGATGTTGTCTTCGCTAAGCGGAACCAGCGTCTTACCCTGCGCATCGACGATACCCGTGCCTTGCGCCGTATTGACGATAAACTGTCGAGCCAGACCGCCCTGCCCCGATTCGCTGCTGTCGGCAGGTTGAATATTTTCCCATTTGCTGTCGAGTTGCACAGCGCCGTCGGCACGAATGAATCCTGCGCCCGCTTTCGGGTCTTGAGGATCCGGTTTGATAAGCGCCAGCGGCGCAGTGTTGTCACTCTGCACGCGTTGCAACGGCTGAATCTGGTAATCGGCCAGCAGCGCTACGTTTTTGGCGCTTAACAGCAGCTTGCCGCCGTTGTCGACCAAATTGACGATTTTGCCGTCTGAGTCATGCAGCCACAGCCGGTTATTGATAAGCTGCGCGTGACTTATCTGCCCCAGCCAGTTCACCGGTTGCGTGCCGCCAATCAGCGTGCCGTCGGGTGAAATAATGGCGTTGACGCGGTGTTGATCGCCGCGCGTCGTCAGCAGGAAATTACCGGTATCGGCCTGAAGCGGAGTGCTGCCTCCAGGCAGGGAAAGCGGCTGCTTTTTGCCGGGCACATACAGCGCCAGCGTCTCTTTACCGCTGTTATCCAGCAGATAGTCGCCCTGCACCGCAAGCCCTGCGACCGCGTCATTGCTCAACGTGGCAATCTCGTTGCCGCCGTTGTCCAGCAGCGTGTTTTTATCCGCCGTTTTCGCCAGCCAGAACTGGCCGTTCAGCGCTTTCACCGACTGGTAGGTCTTGTCGATTCGCGAACCGTTGTCGCGAATCAACACCACGCCGTCGGCAACCTTCGCCACCGCCAGCGCACTGCTGTTGTCACTGAGTGTAATGTCGCTGAACTGCGGCTCGACACGCCAGGCCAAATCGCCGTCGGCGATGCCAAATCCTTTATCGGCGTCGCGGGCGATAAACAGCCCCTGCTTGCCAAAAGGCTGCACCACTTCCATTTTGTCGGTGGCAACGTGGCGCTGGTCGTCGGGCGACAGCAACACGGTTTTATAGCTTAACGCCAGACGCGCCGGATTGCCGTCACCCAGTTGAACGTCATCGACCAGCGCATCAAGCGGTTTGCCAACGGTCTGGCCCTGACGATTGATAAGCTGCGTTTTACCGGCATTCTCGACCAGCGCCAGCTCGACCTGCGTGAAGTCTTCGGCGCGGTCAAAGGTAGGCTGAATGGCCCATTTGCCCGTGGCGTCGATATAACCCCATTTTCCCTTGAGCTTCGCCGCGGCAAGGCCGTAGTGGAAATCGCCGACCTGCTCGAAGACCGGTTTGATAACCAGCTGGCCGCGATTGTCGAGAAAGCCCCAGCGATGACCGCCGAGATCCTTGACCAGTGCGACATCGTCGATAGCTTGTCCGGCATCGGGCAGCAGCACGGCAGCACGGCTTTCATTGGCCGCACGAATACAGATATTTTGCGTGGCGGGCAGCGCCCTTTCGGCGCGCTGGGCTTCATCGAGCGTATTTGGCGCAAAACAGGCGCTTTCGGCCACGGCATGGGCAGGCAGAGTCATCGCCATCAGGCCCATTGCGCCGCCGAGGGTCAGAGCGTGACGAACCGCCCGCGATAAACGTTTGGTCTGGAGAGTCGATGGAGACATTATTGTGCTCCTCCGTTTTGAACCGGATTCGCACAGTTCACCGGTTTGGCGGGCCAGAGTTGATGCCCCTTGGCATTGAGGATCACACGTTGATTACATTTTTGCGGCAACTGCGCCTGAACGGCACCGTCGGGATCGATGAGTTGCACGACGCCCTTCGCCACTACCCACGCACGCTTCTCGCTGAAATCACTGGCCCAGCTGTATTTCGGCAAGGTGGTGAAACTTCCGCTGCCGTTGATGTAGCCTATCAGCTGGCCGTATGTGTCCTGCTTGACGGCGGTGGCGCGGGTGTCTTTCATGGCGCCGACGCGGGTGAAATAATTACCCGTCAAGGGCTTGCCATTGGCATCGATAAATCCGTACAACCCGTCAGTGCCGCGCACCGGCACCATGCCTTCACTCGACTGGGCGGCCGCCAGGCTGTTCAAACCTGCAAAACGGCTGATTTCATTGCCCTGCGTATCGAGCAACACGGTTTCGCCGGTGCTGTCGTCATTCATGACGATGCGGTCCATCGAGGCCAGTGGCTGCGCCGCGTTATTATCGGCCAGAGGCTGAACACCGTTGGCATCGATAAGCGTAGTATGTCCGTCGCTCTGCGCGCTGGCCCAGCTTTGGGGTGAAATAAACCGCAGGGCGGAAGAGTAGATAGGCGCGATTTGCCAGTTGCCCTGACTGTCGATGGCACCAATGTGCGGGCCAAAGCCGAGCAAGGCCCAGTCGCCGTTGATGCGCACCGATTCCGGGGCAATCTGCTTGCTGACCACGGCCCGACCGTCGTCGTCCATTAGCGCCACGCCGCCATTTTCAGGACGGATAAGCCAATGCGTGTCGCCAATTTTCTGCGGATTGCTCAGCAAATGGGTCGCGAGGCCAAGGCCGGTCACCGCACTGTACAGGCTGTAACGGTTGTTGCTGGTATCGTGTTCGCCCGGCGTATCGCCTTCGGCAATCATGAAGATGTTGTCACCGGCCGGCTGCGGCTTGCCGCTGCGTTCGGCGTCAGGCGCAATCGCCCACAGCCCTTTCGGGTTAATCACGCCCCAGCCAATGTCGTTGCGCGCGAGCGCATATCCGTCGTGGAAGGCCTCAAGCTGGATAAAACGCGGAGGAATTCTGGCGCTGTTAGCCGCGATATCCCAGATACCCCAGCGGCGCTCGTCATTGTCGCCATGCGTATAAAGCAGGTCATTGCCTGAAACCTGTTGCGCCGTTTGCAGAACCGCGCGTCGGAATATCGACCACGTTGCCCTGTGCATCAATGACTTTACGGCTTTCGACGTTTTTGTCGTCAACGACGGTGGCCCAGCTATAAGCGCCGTCAAACGGGGCGACCTGCCGGAATTTTGGCGGGACCAGCCACTGACCGTTTGCGGTCACGGCCCCCATCATGCCGTTTTCGGTTTTCACCACCAGCGGCCCGTTACGCCCCGGCGCGCCCAATTCGGCCCACTGCGGATCGCTGTAAATCTCGCCTTCGGCGGTCAGGATGGCCGGTTTTTTAGTCTTGTCATTGGGCGTCAGCAAGGCCAGCGGCAGGCCCGAGTCGGCATCGTCGCTACTGCTGGCCTGATTGAGATCGCGGGCATCGAGCGGCTGCACCTTATATTCGTTCAACGCCGTGAGCGTGGCCGCCGTCAGCAGCCCCACGCCATTGGCATCATAAATTTGCACCAGCTGCGGCGGACGGTTTTCACCGCGTGCATCAACCTGCTGTACCCAGAGTTTGCCATGCTGACTCAATAACTGGGGCTTGTTGGCCTTGATATCCACCACGCGGTCGTCTGCACCGACAAGCACCAGACCTTTACTGCCTTTACCCAGCAGCATGTTGCCCCAGGTCTGATAATCGTCGGCCTGATCGGCTGGGAGATCCTGAGTTTTTTCCAATTTATTACTGAGTAATTGCTGAGTATTGTTTGCGGTGACAACAATCCAACTGCCTGATTTAAGAGGCATAACGGACTTATACTGGTCTTTACTCAGACTCACACCGTTGCGATCGACAAATGTCCAGGAGGCCTTACCCTTGACGGCAACCACATCGCCATTAAGCAGCGGCTGATTGCGCGTTTTCAGTTTCATCGGGTCGACGGCCCACTGACCGTTGTCATCGAGATAGCCCCAATATCCACTCTGCGCCGTGTCGCGCTGCTGGGCGGGGATCAAGCCGGACTGCGGTTCGTCCAGATTCATCACGTCATCAGGCAAAGAGACGGAGCGCCCCTGGGTGGCATTCCACAACGCCGGAGAAATTTGCACCTGAACGCTTGCCAGAGGCTGGCCCTGCTCAAAACCGGCGGAATCCAGTGACGCCGCAAACGGCAGGGTTTTGATAATCGCGCCCTGCTTGTCGATGAGGGCCAAACGGTTGTCAGTGACCACCAGCGCCGTGCCCTGCGCGTTGAAATCGGTGGCACGGGTAAAACGTGGCGTGATGGCCAGATGGCCTTTTGCATCTATGTAGCCATACAGGTCATCTTTTTTAACGGCAGCCAGCCCGTTGGCAAATCCGTGCGCTTCGCGATAGGCAGGCTCGATAACCATCTTGCCGGAGGCATCGATAAAGCCCCACAGCCCTTGCTGATCGCGGCTTGACCCCATCAGCACCGGCGCAAGGCCCTGCTGGAAAGGCAACTGACAGCTGTCGGCCGTTTTTGGCGCGGTACACGCTCGCAGCCAGGCATCGTCGGCCTGGGCAGGTGCAGAAAGTGCGGTACCTAGAACCAGCGCCAATGCACTGAAATTCATGACATGTTTTAGTGTTTCGGAATAAATCATCCGATTCCCTTTTGACTGATAGATGATGAAAGGTACGACGCTGACCCCATGCAGGTTCCCGGCATACGGCGGCCAGCGAAAATACGATAATAATCAAGCTCTATGAATGTTGTTCGCTATTTCTTATAGGGTGTCAGCTTGAGCAACAAAAAGCAGCTATTTTATTGACTGAGAGCCTATCAAAACACTTTATTACGCGTTAAGTGTGTAGAAAATCGACTTTTTACCACGCATGACCTCAAAGCGCTGCATAAAGTGTCTTCGAATCGCGTCTCACTCCCCCACAGGCTGCGCCCAGCGGCGCTTTTTGCAAAATTCTTCTCTCTATTTTATAGCAGATCCAGGGGGATTCTCCCTTCTGCCCTTGCGGGTCTTCTGCCGCTTGCCACACGCCAAAAGACATTGCATTCTGTGTGTTACATCACGTTGACTCGGCAATGCCGGGTTCATCTTCTCCAAAAGAGACAGACAATTCGCCATGAATAATAAAAATCTTTGCACACTTGCTGACGTAGCCGACCTTGAACCCGGCCTGCGTGAGATTCGCCAACACCTGCACCAACATCCCGAGCTTTCAAACGAAGAAGCCAACACGGCCGAACTGGTTGCCGGCAAACTTCACGCGCTGGGTTTTGAAGTGTCGACCGGCGTAGGCGGCTTCGGCGTAGTCGGCTCGCTGAAAGTCGGCAATGGTACGCGCAGCATCGGTATTCGTGCCGACATGGACGCCCTGCCGATAACCGAACTCACCGGCCTCGACTATGCCAGCCAGACGCCCGGCAAAATGCACGCCTGCGGTCACGACGGCCACACGGCCATGCTGCTGGGTGCGGCGGAACAACTGGCTCGCAGCCGTAATTTCTCCGGTACCGTGCATCTTATTTTCCAGCCTGCCGAAGAGATTGGGTTCAACAGCGGCGCCGAGCGCATGCTGGCGGAAGGCCTGTTTGACCGTTTCCCTTGCGATGCCGTCTATGGCCTGCACAATCATCCGGGTTATCCGGTCGGTAAGATGATGTTCCGTCCGGGTCCGTTTATGGCGGCCTGCGATACCGTTAACATCACTATCCACGGCAAAGGCGGTCATGCGGCGCGCCCTCATATGACCGTCGACCCGATTCTGGTTGCCAGCAGCTTGGTCGTAGCGCTGCAAACGGTCATCTCGCGCAATATTGACCCTAATGAGACTGCCGTGATTACCATTGGTTCCCTGCATTCCGGCCATGCGGCGAACGTTATCCCGGATACCGCGCGCCTCGAAATGAGCGTGCGTTCGTTTGACAAAGGCGTGCGCAAGATTCTCGAAGAGCGCATCACCTCTCTGGTGACCCGCCATGCCGAGGGCTATGGCGCTACGGCCGAGATTGACTATGTGCCCGGTTATCCGGTGCTGGTGAATCATCATCAGGAGACGGAATTCGCCACGAAGGTCGCGCAGGAACTGCTGGGCGAAGAGAATGTGGTAGCCGACCTGCCGCCGATTTCCGGCAGCGAAGATTTTGCCTATTTCCTGCAACAGAAACCGGGCTGCTTCCTGCGTCTAGGCAATGGCGACAGCGCCGTGCTGCACAATCCTGCCTATAACTTCAACGACGACAGCCTGCCGTTTGGTGTCGCCTACTGGACCCGTCTGGTTGAGCGTTATCTGGCCGAATAATCGCCCATGAATGCCGACTAGCGGCAGAAACCAAACCAGCGCATGCCGAGATGAAAATGATTGGCGTGCGCTGCGTTGTAGTCCGGTCCGATAATGTTGCCAAAAAACGGACACCCTTCGCTGAAGACGTCATGCAGGAAGGTTGAGGTCTTGTCCTCTCTTTTCCATCCTCCGGCGACCGTGACATTTTCCCCGCCCGTCATTCTGAATCCCGAAACATCCAGCGCATCTGCCGTGGCGTGCTCGCTAATCCGCCCCTCAGCCCGATGATAAACATTGCGACAGGCAAAACTGCCGAGATGATCGATGCGTATCAGCCTCTGATTCATGACGCGCTCAGCCACCGGAGCCGCCGCCTGCGCCACAAACATCGTCGTGCTTACCGCCAGCGGGCAGCTCGCCAGAAAGCTTGAGCTGAGCGACACCTTGCCAAAATTCTGTACGCGCACCGCATCGGTTAATGGACATTGCCCGCGAGTATTGCCTACGCTTTGAAAATTCAGCAGGCCATCGGCTTTGGCGCGTTCAAGCACGGCCAGACAGGCAGCCGGATTTTTACTTAATCTTTTGAGTTTATATTGGGTAATCAGTCCGGGCGGATCGCTCACGGAAAGCGGGGTAAAAGGATTGTACTGCGGGGGAAGCTGGCTTTGCAGCCACGGATAAACCGCAAAACCTGCAACCAGCACAACCAACGCGAAGAGGATATAACGCATACCCTTTGCTCCTCTAGCGACGATAACATTCCGAATTTTCTATTATAGTGAAGGATATGCGATTTACTTAAAAAGAGGTCAAGATGGAAGCCAACTCTGAAAATACCGGTATCAAGCAGGCCAACATTGTTGCCATCGGCGGAGAAACATCGGCAGATTTGCAGCAAATTACCCCTATTGACAGCTACATCCTGTCCTTAACCCAAAAGGAAGATCCGCAGATTCTTTATATTTCTACCGCAAGCGGCGACGTACCGGAGAGAATCGAGCAATTCGAACGCAAGTTCACCTCGGCGGGGCACAAAGTTAGTGTGCTGTCGCTGTTCCGCACGCCTTATCATACCGTGAAGGAAATAGACGAGCTTATCTCTCAGGCGGATGTAATTTTCGTTGCGGGGGAAACACGCGCGCCATGATGGCCGTCTGGCGCGAGTTCTCCATCGACCAGCAGCTGAAATCTGCCCTGCGCCACGGGGCCGTGCTCTGCGGGTCCAGTGCCGGCGCTATCTGCTGGTTCGATTTGGGGCATTCGGATTCGGGCGGAGGGTATTCGTTGATTCCGGGTCTGGGCTTGCTGACCGGCGTCATGTGCCCTCACTTTGGTTCAGAGGAAGGCAGAGAGGAGTCGTTTGTCAACTTGCTGAAAGAGCAAAGTATTATGCAAGCCTATGCCGCCGACGATGGCGTTGCGTTGCATTTTCGCGATGGCAGGCTGCATAAGATTGTCCGCACCGACGCGGCCAAGGACGGCAAAACGCTGGTTTCGGTCAATGAGGGAGACAACGCTGCGCCCAGCCCTGAATAACCGGCTGGCCGAAATGGGCCAGAATGACCTTGAACCACGCGGTAAAATCCTGAGGGGCTTGTTCGACGGCAGTGAAGACATCGGCGACCGATATCCACTGCCACCCTTCCGCCTCTTCCGGATTCAAGACCGGCGCGGCATCGAATACGCCCATAAATGTATGATTATATTCATGTTCAACCAACCCGTCAGACACCTCGACCCGATAAAGGATCCGATCAACTTCCGTCAATGTGCAGGTGAATCCCATCTCCTCGTAAAGTCGACGGGTCGCCGCCTGCGCATTGTCTTCATCGGGCCGTGGATGGCCGCAGCACGAGTTGGTCCACAACCCGCCCGAGTGGTATTTCCCGCTCGCCCGTTGCTGCAACATTAATTGTCCCTGACGGTTGAACACGAACACTGAAAACGCGCGATGCAACTTTCCCTGAAGATGCACCTGCAATTTAGGACCCGTGCCAACGCGGTTATCCTGCTCATCGACCAGGATCAGCGTTTCTTCTTGCTCAATCAGGGACATCACTTTATTTGATTCTCGTCAGGCTATAACGGTGCAATGAATTCAACGCCGTCTCAAAGGTTTGCGGGGTGC
Organism: Rouxiella chamberiensis; assembly: GCF_026967475.1. Taxonomy (NCBI): domain Bacteria; kingdom Pseudomonadati; phylum Pseudomonadota; class Gammaproteobacteria; order Enterobacterales; family Yersiniaceae; genus Rouxiella; species Rouxiella chamberiensis. Next base: position 2,188,914 of record NZ_CP114058.1, read on the forward strand.
CGTCAAGTTCGATGGTCATGGCTTTATCCAATGGCGTGATGGCACAGGAAAACTTCACTTTCAGCGTGTGAATCCCATTCGGGATATACAGGTCGGCGTACTGATTTTTCTGCAAACCGGCAGCTTCCTTTTCATCGACATAAACGATGAGCGGACAGCTTTCATCAAGAATCGACCCCGAGATTTGAGGTTTACGATGAACGCGCACTTTGGTGGTATCAGGTTTGCTGGTGCTGTAAGCCTGTAAAACCTGCTGAGTTGGCTCGTAAGGGCCGGCAGAACATCCGGCCATAACCAGCGCGGCACAAATCAGGATGATTTTTTCACGTTTGGGTCTCCGCGAAGAACACGAGAAGGTTCTATCGCCAACATAGCGATACAAAGTTCTCACGGCTAACGTGGCAGAGTCGTTGAAAAGCTTGAATCGGCGATATCTGATTTCGACCTGCACGGGCATCTATCGACACGCGTGCAGGGAATCTTGAAGGCCCTTAATATAACGGAAGTTGATATTTTAAAATTCTCTTATGGTGCGTTGGCCATAATATTTTCCGACAGGAATTCGACGTGCCCACCAATGTGAAAGTGATGCTGCTCGAAAGAGTCGCGCCCAACCGGATCAACCTTGGTGATTTCCCCACATAGTCGTTATCCCGGACTTCAACGATCTTCGCCTCGAGGTGATAACTCACAGGCGGATTTCCCACAGGAAAAGTCACCAGCGCCACGCCGTCACCCAGCGTGAATCGCGTAATCAATTTCATCGGTGCCTGTTCAAAAATTGCATCGCTCATTTTTAGTTCCTTTTTGATGAGAAGGTTGCTTAAACATAACTGTCTTATGCAGTTTGTTAACAATCACCCTTTCAGCTTAGAACATCAAAAGACAATTATTTGCGGCGAGTCCCGATATTCTGAAAAAGTTACGCATCATAATGCGCTGAAACATTCGCTGCACGTTAAGCATACAGAATGATAAAGGGGTAGTTTGAGTGTGCAGAAAAAATGAGGCAGAAGTGTAAAAGCATTGGTGAACGTAAATATCCTGGGTTTTAAAAACGCACTCAAGAATCACAGCTAAGAAAAATCCGAATCATTGATTTTACGGCGATTATTTAACCGGCCATTTTTGCCGTGGCGTTTTTAGCTGACTAGAATACCCGTCGCAATAGACATTTAACGTGTTCGAGACGTTGTACAAGGGTGAAAAAGTTACCTGTAAATAATCTGTACAGCGAGAATGTCCGAGTAACACAAATTTGGATTAAAAACGAATCAAATCGGGCATAAAGTGCTGTTAAACAGCCAGTTACATCAATCATCACCCGTAAAATGTTTATTTTGCATACAACTAAAAAGCGAATCCCCATGCTTGCTTATAACTAAAATGCAAAAAAATCCCACGAACGCACAAATAGTTCATTTAAAAGTTGTACAACCTCGGGTTTTTGTATAAGTTTATTGCAGCTCTACTGGAGCTTGTAACGAAGATGCTTTGCATTGCCACTGAGGATGCCACGTTGATTTCCATCCTCAGTGGTATTTTTTTGACTACCTTTTAGGGTTATAAAATGTCGCAAATGAATTTTGTAGAATTTGAAAAGACCCGCTTTACTGCACACTCCTTTCAAAGTGAATTAGACGTTATCCAGGACATTAAAATAGAGTTAGCAACAAAGGGTCGCCTGGTAACAAACAAAGCCATTATGATTAAACTGATCTCGATGCTGGAGACTGAGTCTGACGTGGTTAAACTGGATATCTACCGTAACGCTCTCGAAGCCGTCGTGTTTCGCACCCCTGACGATTTAGTCTAATCGGTTCCCATCACAAGGCAGCCATATCCGGGCCTTGTGGTGAACTTTTCCTCTAAAAAAATCTCCCTTTGGTTTCTCTTCGCATCGGTAATACCTTACGTCCCCTTTCCCCTCTCTTTATTGTTCAATTAATACGCAATGTAGGTTATTTCCCACGCTGTGCATTAACGGCGCATAAATTCTTAATAACAAGGCAGGCACATCGTCGTGTGATTCGTCGATTTGCGTTTAAGCAGATGGGCAACTTTTACTCTTTTATTGTGTGAAAGTAATGGTTGAGTGAAAGGAATAGTCGAGCGGATTTTTTATGCGAAGGGATAACCCCATAAAAAAGCCTCCGAATGATTCAGAGGCAAAATAGCTTGCAGACAGCTAACTTCCTTGTTTTGAGACACTAACACCTAATAAATCAGGACTCTATGTCATCCGGCGTATGATCGACCACAATCTCCAGCGCCTGACGATAAACATCGAGCTTCATGGGATCTGATTCGGTTTCCAGCTTTTCGATAAGCCCGAGAATAATGTCTTTGTTGGTCACAAACTTTTTATTACCGTAGAGCGAATTATAGATTGAGGAGATTGCCTCAATCTCATTATTTGAATGAGTCTCAGAGCCTTTGAGATATTCAGTTATTTTGGTTTCAGTACTCGCGGTACGCAACATTTTAACTCCCTAGCCCAGAAATTGTCAGAGTTTGGATGCGATGAAAAACATTGCTAAACAAGCAAAATCATCAATCAAATAATCAAATTTGGAAAAAAAGACCTCTGAAAGTTTAGTTCCGTAATTCCTTCAGAGGCGGCGCAAAGCACCTTCGTTACGTGTGACTAACTGTCACGCCATAAAGTTATACAAGAAACTGCACCTTGTACAACTTTATGCAGAGTTTTTTGTGTGGTCGGAGGTCAATGGATTGTTAATTAATTAAGTGACTATTGATTTTATTACGTTTTTATAAAATTAGAAGGATTCTTAAATCATAAAATTTGACTTAGGAATCAGCTTAGAAAGTTGTACAAGCCTACCCGCCAGAGACTCATTAACAGCTACGATGGGGCCGAGGTTGTACAGGTTCGACGAACCTACTTTTAGGAGGATGAAGGGGATTTAGGGAAAATGTGCTGACAGGAGGAAACACTGTCCTGGAATGGAGGTAACCCCATCACAAAGCATGATCAATCAAGTCTAATCAATCAGGTTTACAGCAAAAACCCACTGGCTGGCCTCTCCATGTCAACAGATATAAACACGCCTAATGCTGAGTGGAGAAATTGGTTGGCTATTCAAGTTTGAGTCATAGCAAGGTAGTTAAATATATAGAATCATGACACTTAATGTTAAGACCCACGTAGTGGTCAACTAAAACTGGCCACGTCTTTAGAGTTTTTCCAGAACAATCGTTCTGATTCATTCGGCGTCAGACCTCCATTATATTGATGAGGTCTGAGCTGGCTATAATATCCCGTGATGTAATTTGTTATCGCTGTGCTGGCTTCGCTAAAATTTACGTAACCATTATCCGGCACCCACTCTGTTTTCAGGCTTCTGAAAAACCGTTCCATTGGGCTGTTATCCCAGCAATTTCCCCGGCGACTCAGGCTTTGCTTTATCTGATATCTCCACAGTAACTGTCTGAAATTCCTGCTGGTATAGTGACTGCCTTGATCCGAGTGATACAGTAAATTAGCCGGTTTCCCCCGTGCTTCCCAGGCCATCGACAGGGCTTTACCTGTCAGTGCTGAATCAGGGAAAAATGACATAGCCCAGCCAACCGGTTTACGGGAAAACAAATCGAGTACAACAGCCAGATAAGCCCAGCGTTTTCCCGTCCAGATATAAGTCACATCACCGCACCAAGCCTGATTAGGCTCGGTAACAGCAAACTGGCGATCCAGATAATTAGGGATCTCAATATGTTCTTTAGACGCCTTCTTATAACGATGGCCAGGTTGCTGACAACTGATAATATTGAGCGCTTTCATCAGCTTTGTTGCCCGCCAGCGGCTCAGTTTTATACCTTTGGTGGTGACCATTGCGGCAATGCTTCGCGCTCCTGCTGAACCGTTACTTTCGCGATAAACTTCACGCATAAGGCTCAGTAAAGCCACTCTCGTGGCGTCAGGATTCCTAGGCTGCCGCCAGTATTTATAACTGCTGCGATGAACCCCAAACACGTTGCACACAACGGCAACAGGAAACCGCGCCCTGAGTTTCTCAACTAATGAGAACTGTTCAGAGAGTCTGACATCAAGAGCGCGGTAGCCTTTTTTAATATATCCCTTTACATTTCAACGCGTTGAAGTCTTTTCTTCAACTCACGTATCTCAATCTGCTCGGGTGTCATGGGTGACGCTACGGGTGATTTTCCCGCTCGCTCTTCTTTCATTTGTCGAACCCATTTGTCCATCGTGGATTTGCCGACATTCATCGCAGTGGCAGCGGCGGCAACGGTGTAGTGCTGATCGAGTACAAGCTGGGCAGCTTCGAGGCGAAACTCGGGGCTAAAATTGCGTCTGTTACGTCCGGTCATAATGTCACCTGTTTTGACTATGAGGTGATGATATCACCTCTATTCAGGTGGCCAAATTCACTATGCCACTACAAGTCCCCTACCCCGCTGATGCGGGGTTTGTTTTTTAGAAGGTCAATAGATTAAAAGTTAAGTACTATGAGCTCATCTGATAAAGGACACAATTTTTCTCGCAGAATGTGGATAGGTTATGAGTCGTACCAGGTAATCGCAATTTTTTAGCATTTTTCCGAAATATGTATTAATTTTAATTTCACTATTATTGTGAAAATAAAAATACATAAGGAAAAATAATGAAAACCATTGACAGAGAAGGTTTTTTCTATACGGAATTCAGAAAATCTAACGTTACTTTTAGCCAAGATACCTTTACTTGTGCTGAAGAAACAATTTCATCACTATTGAACACTTCGACAACATCAGAACATCCTGGCATGCTACTTGGTAAAGTTCAAAGTGGTAAGACACGCACCTTTATAAGCATACTAGCATTAGCCTTCGACAATAGTTTCGATTTCGCTATTGTTCTCACCAAAAATTCCAAGGCACTGACCCAACAGACTTATAAGCGACTCCGTAAAGATTTTGAGATGTTTGTTGATGACCATGAACTAGAAATCTATGACATAATGAGCGCTCCAAAGTCATTTGGTAAGTTTGAGCTTGATTCTAAGATGATATTTATTGCCAAAAAGCAAGATGACAACCTACGAAACTTGATTGATTTATTCCAAAATCACCCCCAAATGGCTGAAAAACGCGTACTTATTATAGATGATGAGGCGGATAGTGCATCTATAGGATACTCAAAAGAAGGAGATGTCATAAAAGCAAACAAGATTGCATCGAAGATTAGCGAACTTCGCTCACTTATATCCAAAGTTTCTTTTCTCCAAGTTACCGCAACACCTTATTCACTTTATCTTCAACCAACTGAGGTTGAAGTTAGTAATGTCCTTGAATTTAAGCCCACGCGACCAGCTTTCACTAAATTAGTACCCGTACCAGCTGAGTATGTAGGGGGGACACTTATTTCGGTGAGCTTTCAAGTCGTAATGATGAAACGTTGGAAAGCTTAATCTACCATCGTGTAGATCATCGTGAATTTGATCGGCTAAAAAAGCAAGATGGCCGTGCTTTCAAGCTAGAAAATGCTCTAGAGAGCCCGAAAATTAAGGGGTATCGCACAGCTCTAATCACTTTTATAGTCGGTGGGTGTATTCTGTCGATAAAAGGTGTAATAGCAAAAATTAATGCTAAGAAACTACGTTATTCTTTTCTCCTGCATTCAGAGGCAGGTAGGGATTCCCACGATTGGCAAGAGAAATTGACAGTTGAGCTAGTAAGCCAACTTAAAAAATCCGCTGAAGACGGCAGTGATATATTTCACAAGCTGATAAAAACCTCGTATGACGACTTATATCAGTCGTTAATTTTGGACCATAAGCCAGTACCGACACTTGACGAGGTTTGCACCGCAGTTCTTAAGGCTCTAAACGATGATCATATAACAATCACCAAAGTAAATTCGGAAGAAAACGTCATCAACATGCTTGATGACACAGGCCAACTTAAACTCCGCAGCCCGCTTAATGTATTTTTAGGAGGACAAGTCCTTGATCGCGGAATAACCTTAGCAAACCTAATTGGTTTTTATTATGGTCGCCGTCCCCAAAAGTTTCAGCAAGATACTGTGCTACAACACTCACGAATGTACGGTTATAGACGTGCAGAACTGGCAGTAACACGTTTTTACACGTCCCAGTCAATCCATGCCACAATGAAACAGATGGAAGAATTTGATTCAACGTTACGTGAAGCTATTGAAACTGGCGGCGATAAAACTGTACAGTTTATTCGCAAAGCTAAGGACGGTACTATCGTGCCATGCAGCCCAAACAAAATATTGGTATCCACAACTCAAACTTTACGCCCCTTTAAACGCATTCTTCCGATAGGCTTCCAAACTGGTTATCGTACTGGTGCTAATGGTATTGAGAAAGTAATTGAAAAGATCGATTCTGAGGTAGAGAAACTCATAGGATTTAATGCAGATGAGCCAGTACTTATCTCACTACAAGAAGGCCAAGATTTATTAAGTCAGATAGAGACAACTCTAATTTTCGAAGACGAAGAAGACGCGCATCCGTTTAACTGGGAGGGCGCACGAGCTGCACTTGCTCACTTAAGTGCCCAAAATACACAAAAGGACCAGCGTGGCAAGATTTGGCTTTGGGCGGCTAACGGACGTAATTCAGCACGTTTAGCAAGCATGACATCACATGCAAAATTCATTGAAACTCCAGATTCAGAGAAAACTGAAGGTAAGCTTGCAAAAGCATATGCAATAGATCACCCAATTCTGTTTTTACTACGTCAGGAGGGAAAAGCAAAAAATGAATGGAGAGATACTCCTTTCTATTGGCCAATAATACGTGCCCAGGCCAATACACCAACAGCTATATTTGCGTCAGAGACTATTGACTAACTCATATTAGTGCAGTCTATGAACATTCAATAATTACTAACATTACGAAAATATTATATACAGAAATAACTTGGTGTAATGACCCTTTATCTTGTTACATCAAGTTTGACTGGAACTATTGTGTTACTGACAGTTTTAAAGCTTGGTATATGATGTTACCTAGTAGCATTAGTATGATTATTAAGCATGGGAGAAGGTATTTTTCCTGGAATACATTGCTAGTTTAGTAATAGGATTCAACGAGAGAGCAAACTAGGGCTCGAATGTTCCCCAATACCCAAGCATTGGTTTAAAACAACTAAAACAAACATTGAACACTGTTTTTATATACAGTTTTTTGCGTCTTTTGATTTCAAAAGCGCAGAATGACTATGGGCCTTAAAAAGCTTGCGGACGGAAAATGGCAGTGTGATTTCTACCTCAATGGCCGTGGTTCTAAGCGGGTTCGTAAAACCTTTATAACCCGTGGGGAAGCCATCAATTACGAAAAATTTATGATGGCTGAAATTGAGTCTAAACCGTGGCTGGGCGAAAAAGACGACCAACGTCACCTCAGTGAGCTAATCGACCTCTGGTACAAACTGCACGGCTGTTCACTCAACGACAAGAAAGGCCGCCTCGGCAAACTGCATATAATTTGTCGCGGTCTGGGCGATCAGGTTGCTAATACTCTGACGGCAAAAGATTGAGCGCACTATCGCGATTGCCGGCTGCGTGGCGAGATTGAAAACGGCTATAAGACCAGCACAAAGTCCCTCAAAGTCTCGATTGCGACCGTAAACTGTGAACATGCGTTTATACGTGCGGTGTTTAATGAGTTAGTCCGACTAGGTGAGATCAGCTACCCTAACCCGCTGAAAAGCGTCCGTGAGTTCGTTGTGCCAGAAAAAGAGATGGCCTGGCTGACCGATGAACAGTTAACCCGCCTGATGCGCGCCTGTCGCGGACACGCAAACCCTGACCTCACTTTAATCGTTAAGATATGTCTGAGCACCGGCTCGCGCTGGAACGAAGCCGCCAAGCTTAAAGCCTCGCAGCTTTCACCAGGGAAGATCACCTTTATTAAAACTAAAGGTAAGAAAAACCGCACAATACCTATTAGCCAGACGCTTTACGATGAGTTAATAGCCCGCAAGGGCAAGCTCTTTGACGAATGCTACCGTCAGTTTTATCGCGTGCTCAAGATTGCAAAAATAGAATTACCTGAAGGCCAGATGAGCCACGTCTTGCAGCATACTTTCGCCAGTCATTTTATGATGTCGGGGGAAACATAATTGTACTACAGCATATTATTGGTCATTCCGATATTCGCGTAACGATGCGTTATGCGCATTTCGCACCAGACCATTTAGAGGACGCAATTAATTTCAACCCTCTGCAAAGGCTGAATTCACTGACTACAAATTGACTACGAGGGGTATACACAGGGGTACAGGGTAGAACAGGACACTCCATAAGTGACTGATTTTCATGTAAGTGGCTGTTTTAAAAAACCTAAAAAAAAGACCGAGTACGATTCCTATACTCGGTCTAGGGAAATGGCTCTTGGGAGAGAGCCGTGCGCTAAAAGTTGGCATTGATGCAGGCGTTTAAGCCTTACACCTTAAAGCGTAGACGAGGCTTATGGGTTTACCAGCGGGTTTGTCATCAAGTGATAATAACTTGGGGAAATGAGTTTAGATTTGTGAGCGGATTCGCAAAACGTGGTGGATTATTAATGAATAAAGGCCGAATAAGAGACGAAAAGTCGGGAACAAGCCAACAGGTCTTATCATCCTGACATGATTACACTGCGAAACTCATCAGTCATTTGAATGATAAATCATTAATAGAGGCCAACGGCGTCAGCCTCGGGAAATCAGATTAGCACAGCGTTTTGGCGCGTTCGATAAAGGGAGCGAGACTCATCTTGTGACCGGGGTTTTGAGGGTCATCGAGCTGAATCGTGCTCAACGGCAAGGCGCTGAACTTGCCCTCTTTGACCATCTGAGTCGCGACGTCATTAAGGGGATACTGCGCCAGGGTGCTGTCGTTGATTACAAACAGAGCATTGCCCGGACGGCATTGCAGCATCACTTCTTCGCGGGTAAACGCCCACGCCTTGCCAAACTGCAAACGGCTGACAGTAATAACTTGTGGCGCCGCAAAACTGCTGGCAGACAGAGTGAGTAACAGGCACCCAAGCAGTGTTTTTTTCATGACTCTTCCTCGTTTAACTTTCCAAAATCAATCTTGACGCAAATTGCCGACATCATTAATTGGGCGACAGGGTAGCAAAAAGGCTGACCAGCGCAATCACCAGCAGTGCTAAAGCAAATTCGAACCAGCAAACGGCAATCATGCGCCGCTGCGCATTGTGCGGATCACGCGCCAGCTGCGGCACCAGCCGATAGCGATTATACACGGCGACGGCGACCATCAGCAGCACCAATCCCGCCTTGACGACCAGCAGCAATTCATAAGGTGAATGTGTATTGGTCGGCCAACGGCCCAAAATCATGGCACTATTGATAACACCAGTGAGTACCACCAGCGCCACGGCAAAATGGCCGAGCGTGGAGAATCGCAACAGGGTGACAATCGCCGCAGGTCGCGTGCCGGGCTGATGAGTGAAGGCCATACAGGTCAACAGCGGGACAAGGCTGCCAAACCAGTAGGCAGCGCTGATTAGGTGCACTGCATGATTGATGCGTTGCAGGGACCCGCGCAGCCCGTCGTGCATGGCAGCATGACCAATCCACGCCTGACCGACGAGCAGTCCGCCGCTCAGCGCTATCACCAGCAGATAGCGGCCGGGTAAGCCGTCAATCAGCAACAGCAGCAAGGCAAACACGGCCATCAGCATATGCCAGCGCCAAACCTCGCCGAAGGCAGTAGTGAGCACCAGCAACCAGACGTTGAGGTTGGAGATATCGGCCCAGCCATTACCCATCACGCCGGCCTGCACCGCCAGCATCAGTACGGCAGTGAATGCCGAGATGCTGGCCGATACGAGGATTAAGGTCTGATTTTTACGCGCCAGAATCGCCGAAAAACCGTCCGGCGACAGCAGGCGGGTAAAAACGCAGGCACCAAACAGTTGCATCACCGACACGAAATGCACAAAGCGGCATAAGACAAACAGTGACGCCAGACTCATGGGCTACTTCACGCTAAAGCTGTATTTACCCTGCGTCTTGTGGCCGTCAACGGAAACTACGTGCCAGGAAACGACATAATTTCCGGAAACCAGAGGCGTCGGCAAGGTTATCAGCACCTGCGTATTGTCATTGGTCGCGAGCTTGAAATCACCGGTTTTAACCGGTTTATTGTTCGGCCCGGTCAACTCCACCTTGCTGAAGCTGGGTTCAACGCCTTCGCTGAAGCCGAGCGTCAATTCGGTCGGCGCGGTGGCAACCTGACTGTCGGCAGACGGTGTTTCGGTCTTGAGGTGTGCGTGGGCAAGCGCCTGTTGTGAAATCAAACCTGCGGCTAAAACACAGGCAATACTGAAACTCCGTGAACGCATCAGTTTTTTAATCGACACAATTTATCCTTGGCTAGCTGAACATGAAAAATGCACGCGCAACTTTAGCGCAATCTGCCGTCCGGATCTGTGAAAATTATTGGCTTAAGATAATCGTAAGATGCAATTGCACGGATCCCGCACAAAAAGTTCAGAGAGGAGAGAGGAGTAATGACATGAATAATAAGCTTAAAAAAAACGCAGAGTCGTGTGAACAACCCTGCGTGTATGTTTTTCTTTAACGCTTAGACAGGAGTGGATTGCCCAACCATGCCTTTAAGATCTTTATCGACGAAGAACAGACCATTACCGGTATTGCTGACCAGACCCAGTTTGTCGAGAACCAGTTTAAACAGCGTCTCTTCTTCATGCTGCTCGGCAACGTACCATTGCAGGAAGTTGAAGGTTGAGTAATCTTTGGTGGTCATCGCCAAATCGGCAAGCTTGTTGATTTCTTCAGTGATCAGTTGCTCATGCTTGTAAGCCAGATTGAAAACGTCAGAAAGCGAAACAAAGTCGGCGCGCGGCGCTTCAATGGTGCCCAGCAGCGGCAATGCGCCCGTGTCGCTTACGTATTTGAACAGGCGATGCATGTGGTCCATCTCTTCACGAGAGTGTTCCATCAGGAACGCAGCCGCACCTTCAAACCCTTTATCGCTACACCAGGCACTCATCTGCAAATACAAGTTGGCGGAATAGAATTCAAGATTCAGCTGGGCGTTAAGCTGTTTTACCATATCTTCTTTAAGCATGATGAGTCTCCAGAATTTAAATAAATAAATTTCTTTATTAGTGCGAATCGTTATTTCCGAGCATTATGCCCAACTCACCTTCAAATAAAAAGCCTTGTTTTGATTAATATCATGAAAATCAATTAAATAATTTAAGTTATTGATTTAAATGAATTAAAAAAATCATAAGAAATAAGAATCATATTGTTATTGAGAATTATTCAAGCCTTTTGCGGTGAATAAAAAGAATCATTCTTATTACGATTATATTTAATTGCACATAAAATGAAGCCAATTAATAAATAATCCACAACGGAAATATAAATGATTATTCATCTCATTTAGATTGAGCCACTTGCCCCTACGCTCGCGCAAAGCATTCACCTCGGCGCTGCGCTCGCGTACAATGTGCGCCATTACCTTGCAGGAAGATAAAGATGAATCGAAATCTGGCTGAAATCAGCAAAGAAGAGATGGACAAGATTAACGTGGATCTGGCCGCCTCCGCCGTGGCGTTCAAAGAGCGCTACAACATGCCGGTGGTGTCTGAAATCGTGGAACGTGAGCAGCCTGCGCATCTGCGCGACTATTTTCGCGAGCGCGTGGCGTTTTATCGGGTGGAATCACATAAATACTCCCGCCTGCCTTATGAACCGAAGCAGCGATAATTCGCCTCTTCAAACAGAAAGCAGACAGGATTAAACGGACAATCAGCGACGCGCGAATTTCTGGTTGGCGCGGATCAACTGGTCAAGAATGCCGGGTTCGTTAAATGAGTGCCCTGCCCCTTCAATGATATGCAACTCGGCTTCGGGCCAGGCATTGGCCAGATCCCAGGCGTTTCTGCACCTGACAGGCCATGTCGTAACGACCATGCACAATGACGGCCGGAATATGACGGATTTTCTCGACGTCGCGCAGCAGTTGATCGTCGGTTTCCATAAAGCCCAAATGGGTGAAGTAGTGGTTTTCGATACGGGCAAACGCCAGCGCGAAATCCTCTTCGCCGAACGAGGCGGAATCCTCTGTGGGCAGCAGCGTAACAGTCTCGCCTTCCCACAGACTCCAGACTTTGGCGGCTTCGAGCTGTACTTCTCTGTCTTCGCTGGTCAACCGCGCGCGATAGGAGGCAATCACGTCTTTGCGCTCTTCTTTCGAAAGAATCGACAACACGCGTTGCCATTTCTCGGGGAAGAAACGTGAGGCGCCTTCCTGGTAATACCACAGCAGTTCCTGCTTTCTGATGGTAAAGATGCCGCGCAACACCATTTCGCTCACGCGATCCGGATGTTTCTGGGCATAGGCCAGCGCAAGTGTCGATCCCCATGAACCTCCAAACACCAGCCATTTTTCGACACCGGCCATTTCGCGCAGACGTTCGATATCGGCCACCAAATCCCAGGTGGTGTTATTTTCGAGACTGGCGTGCGGCAGTGAGCGCCCGCAACCGCGCTGGTCGAAAAGCATGACGTCATAGTCATTGGGGTCGAACAACTGCCGATGCACGGAAGAGCATCCGCCGCCCGGACCGCCATGCAGAAAGACCGCCGGTTTTCCTTTGGGATTTCCGCTGCGTTCCCAGTAAATCTGATGACCGTCGCCGGTATCCAGCAATCCACTGGCGTATGCTTCCCGAGGTAAATACAACCCTTTCAATCTAGGCATGACATTTCCTGTTATGTTTTCATTCCAGTGTATTGATTTGCTTGCTGGTCTTAATAACAGCGTATCCGGCGTGAGGGGTCAATCACCTTGCTTCTTTCAGGCGTAAAAAAGACGGTGTTTTTCGACTGACAGCACAGTAAATCGGCGACACTGCGCAGATAATCAGCAGTTCGGCTTTTCATGCGTGTAACCCGTGAAGGGCCGGTATCGGGGATTGCCTAAATATTCGCAGTCCCCTCTTGCAACTTGCCGCAAATAGGCAGTAAATAGCAGAGCAACCCATCCAACCCGCTTTAGAGAGGCCGATATGAGTAAAGGAATGGATAGCAAAAAAAATGCGAAGAAAAAGCCGCTGAAAACGCCAGCCGAAAAAAGGCTGAAAAACGCGCGAAAAAGGCTTCTGCGTAATCCCTGACTTCGTATCAAGATAAACCCGCCATTGCGGGTTTTTTTGTTAATTGGCCTTTGTTGAAACCACCCGAGAACATTGAATGCGTGACTTTACTCTTGCTGCGGCGCAGATCTCCTGCCTGGCCGGCAATATCGAAGTAAACATCGAACGTCACGCGCAAGCCGTGGCGCAGGCTGCGAAAAGCGACGTCGATCTGCTAATATTCCCCGAGCTTTCCCTGACAGGTTACGAACTGGAACTTGCCCGAAAACTCGGACTGACTTTACAGGACCCCAGACTTGAAATTCTGCGCAGTCAGGCCAAGATCCACAATATGACTATCGTGGTAGGCGCGCCGTTAGGGTGTACCGATGGCGATGCGCTGTATATCGGCGCGGTGGTGTTCTCCCCCGACGGCACGTTGTATTCCTATACCAAGCAATATCTGCACGCCGATGAAGACGCGTTCTTCACACCCGGTCAGGGCGGTCCTCAACTCAGCGTGGCGGATAAAACGCTCGGAATAGCAATTTGCGCCGACATCGCAGAGCCTTCGCATCCGCAATATGCCGCCGACCACGGCGCAGATATCTATGCCGCCGGGGTGTTAATCTCCAAACCCGGTTATGACAAAGACAGCAGCATGATGCGCGGATATGCCGAGATGCATGGCATGACGGTCGTGATGGCCAACCACTGCGCCCCAACCGGCGGCTGGTCACCGGCAGGCAAAAGCGTTATCTGGTCCGAACTCGGCCATGTGATTGCCGTCGGGCCGGAAGACAAAGACGCGATTGTTATCGCCAGACAAACTCACAACGGCTGGCAGGGACACGTCGAGCTGTTAAGCTATCAGGGAACCTAGACTATCAGGAGCAAAGCAACATGACTTTCAGGGTGATTGATACAGAAACCTGTGGCTTCGACGGCGGCGTGGTAGAGATAGCCTCGGTCGATGTGGTCGACGGCATCATCACTCAGCCGATGAGCGATCTGGTGTGTCCGGATAGGCCGATTAGCCCGCAGGCCATGGCCATTCATCGTATTACCGAAGAGATGGTGGAAGATAAGCCCCGCATCGCCGTGGCGGTCAGGCGGTATCAAAATCATCCGTTTTATGTGGCGCACAACGCCGCCTTTGACCGCAAGATGCTGCCCGAAATGAACGGCCAATGGATTTGCACCGTCAAGCTGTCGCGCGAACTGTTTCCGAATCAGCCGAGCTACAGCCTGCAAAACCTGCGCAAGAGCCTGAATCTCGACACCCATCCGCCGCAGGATTTACACGCGCACCGCGCCTTGTATGACTGTTATGTCACGGCCGCCTTGTTGCAGCGTATTCTGCAAGAGTCCGACTGGACACCGGAAGAGATGGTGGCGATTGCCGAACGCCCTACGCTGCTGCGTACGTTAAAGTTTGGCAAGTATCGCGGACAAAAGATTGCCGAAGTGGCGTTGCAGGATCCCGGGTATCTTCGCTGGATGCTGCGTTCAGTCACCAGCCTGAGTGCCGATATGAAGTACAGTTTGCAGTATTTCCTGCAAAACTGACGTTTCAGCCGAAGGGTTTTTCGTGTGAAGAAAGAGGCGGCCTTGACCGCCTCTTATTATTGCCGATTTACTCTGATATTTCTCTGATTTTTTGATGAGAATACTGAGTAAAACCTGAGTTTACTGACTCAGGGCAATGACGAAGGCGTATTCCATCGCGATATCTTCATAGGCCTTGAAGCGCCCCGATTTACCGCCATGCCCCGAATCCATGTCGGTATACATCAGCAACTGGCGATCGTCGGTTTTCGGTTCTCGCAGTTTTGCCACCCACTTTGCCGGTTCCCAGTATTGCACCTGAGAATCATGCAGGCCGGTCGTGACCAGCATATGCGGATAATTCTGCGCCTTGACCTGATCATACGGGCTGTATTGCAGAATATAGTCGTAATAGGCCTTGTCGTTGGGATTGCCCCACTCGTCATATTCGCCGGTAGTCAGCGGGATAGACTCGTCGAGCATGGTGGTAACCACATCGACAAACGGGACCTGCGCCACTACGGCGTGATACAAATCCGGGGCCTGATTGATGACAGCCCCCATCAGCAAGCCGCCCGCACTGCCGCCCATGGCGAACACTTTATCTTTGTCGCCATACTGCTGCGCAACCAGTTCATGGGTGACATCCACGAAATCGTGGAAGGTGTTCATCTTGTTGAACAGCTTGCCGTCGTCATACCACTGCTGACCCAAATCGGCCCCGCCGCGAATATGCGCCAGCGCAAACACGAAACCGCGATCCAGCAGGCTGAGACGGCTGCCGCTAAAGC
The DNA here is from genome assembly GCF_026967475.1 of Rouxiella chamberiensis. Taxonomy (NCBI): domain Bacteria; kingdom Pseudomonadati; phylum Pseudomonadota; class Gammaproteobacteria; order Enterobacterales; family Yersiniaceae; genus Rouxiella; species Rouxiella chamberiensis. The sequence continues at coordinate 2,204,365 of NZ_CP114058.1, forward strand.
CCGGATCCATGCTGCTGCCATAGGATCCGTAAGCATAGATCATCAGCGGATTGTGCCCGGCCTTGAACATATCGTGACGATAGACCAGTGAAACCGGCACTTTTACGCCGTCGCGCGCGGTCACCCATACGCGCTCGCTACGATAGTTTTTAGCGTCGAAATCTTTAACTTCCTGCTGTTTCAGAAGCTTACGTTCGCCGGTGTCGAGATCCAGCTCAAACAGCGAGCTGGCGGTGGTCATGGAGGAATAGCCATAGCGCAGCAGCGAAGTATCCGGGTCGGGATTGAACGACAGCCAGGTGACATAGGTTGGATCGTCAAATTTCAGCGATTTTTCTTCGCCCGTCTGCCAGTGGATCTGGCGCAGATGGGTCAATCCGTCCTGACGCTCTTCGATAACCAGCCAGTCGCGGAACAGGCTAAAGCCTTCGAGCATGACGTCGTCGCGCGCGGCAATCAGCGTCTGCCAGCTTGCCTCTTCGGCGCTTTCGCTTTTATAGAGGCCAAAGTTCTTGCCGTCTTTGTTCGAGCGAATATAGAAATGCCCCTGATAATGGTCGAGCGCGTATTCATGGTCTTTTCTGCGCGACAGGAACATTTTCGGTTCGGCCAGCGGGTTGTCAGCATCCAGCAGCAGGCACTCCGAAGTCGTGGTGCTGTCGAGATGAATAAGGATAAAACGTTCCGACGTGGTTTTGTCGAGGCCGACGTAAAAAGTGTCGTCCTTCTCTTCGTAAATCAGAACGTCATTGGCCGGATCGGTGCCGACTTCATGGCGATAAACCTGATAAGGCAGCAACGTCGTCTTATGTTTTCGTACATAAAAAATCGTTTTCGAGTCGTTGGCCCACTCGGCGCTTCCTGAGGTATTACTCAGAACTTCTTCAGACCAACTCCCGTCAACCAGGTTTTTCACACGAATATCATACTGACGACGCGACAGGAAATCTTCCGCCACCAGCAGGCGCTGGTTATCGGGGCTGACATCCAGCCCGCCCAGCGTGTAGAACTCGCGGTCGGCGGCGCGTTCGTTGCCGTCAATCAGTGTCTGCCATTCCTCGGTGGCTTCGGCAGGCTGGCGCAGATAAATCGCGTATTCGTTGCCCGGTTCGTAGCGCGTCTGATAACGATAGCCGTGCCTGACATAAGGCACGGAGTGATCCTGCTGCGGAATACGGCCGACCATCTCCTGATACAGCGCTTCACGCAGCGCCTGATGCGGCTTCATGGCCTGCTCGGTCCAGCGGTTTTCGGCCTGCAGATAGTTCAGCACATCTTCATCGCTGCGCTCGTCATCGCGCAGCCAATAGTAGTCGTCCACGCGCGTATCGCCGTGCGTGGTGATCGGGTAAGGACGTTTTTCTGCCTTTGGAGGTGTCATCATTATTCGGTCTCTCTCCTCTCGAGGTGTAGAAGCAAAGGTCGGGACGCCAGCAATCAGCGCATCAACATCGCTTTGCAGTTTTTGCCCTTGATTTTGCCCTCCTGCAAACGTTGCAACGCCTTCTTGGCGCTATTTTTACGAATGGCAACGTAGGCATGGATAGGGAACATATCGATTTTACCGACTTCGGCGGCGGTGAGCCCTGCTTCGCCGGTCAGTGCGCCCAGAATATCGCCCGGACGGATTTTGGCTTTACGGCCACCGTCGATGCACAGTGTCAGCATTTCCGGCTCGAGCGTCACCGCCGGGGCCGAGAGGCTCTGCGAGGCAGGCTGCCATTTGAATTTCTTGTTGGTGTAGTCTTCGAGCGCGTGAACGCGGGTCATTTCCTGCGGCGCAACCAGGCTTACCGCCACTCCGCTCGTGCCCGCACGACCGGTACGGCCCACGCGGTGCACGTGGACTTCAGGGTCAAAGGACAGCTCGTAGTTGATAACCAGGCCCAGCTGTTTGATGTCCAGACCGCGGGCGGCAACATCGGTCGCGACCAGTACGCGGCAACTGCCGTTCGAGAACCGGACCAGTACGCGGTCGCGGTCGCGCTGTTCGAGATCGCCATTCAGCGCCAGCACGGAGATGCCCTTTTTCGACAGCGTGTCGGCAATTTCCTGACAGTCGCGTTTGGTATTGCAGAACACGACACAGGAGGTCGGCTGATGCTGATACAGCACCGCAGCCAGCAGCGACAGACGGCTGTGGCGATCGGCTTCGATGAAAATCTGTTCGATGTCGGCGACGTCTTCCCCGCCTTCGATTTCCACATTGAGCGGCTGACGCTGGAACTTGCCGCTGATGCGCTCGATGCCTTCCGGGTAGGTCGCGGAGAACAGCAGGGTCTGGCGCGTTGGCGGCGTATAGCTCACGACGTCTTCGATGTCTTCGCTAAAGCCCATGTCTAGCATGCGGTCGGCTTCGTCGAGCACCAGCACTTTCAGGCTGTCGAGTTTCAGCGTGCCCTTGCGCAGGTGCTCCTGGATACGGCCCGGCGTTCCGACCACGATATGCGGCTGACGCACCAGCGAATCAAGCTGTGGGGAAATAGGCTGGCCGCCGCAGAGGGTCAGGATCTTGATGTTTTGGGTGAAGCGCGCCAGACGACGCAGCTCTTTACTGACCTGATCCGCCAGTTCGCGGGTCGGGCACAGCACCAGCGTCTGACACACGAACTCGCTGACGGTGATTTTATCCAGCAGACCAATGCCGAAGGCGGCGGTCTTGCCGCTGCCGGTCTTGGCTTTGGCGCGTACGTCCTGCCCAAGCAGAATGGCAGGCAGCGCGGCTTCCTGAATCGGCGTCATCTGGGTGTAACCCAGCTCTTCGAGGTTGGCAAGTTGTTCAGATGGCAAAGTCAGGGTAGAAAAAGAATGCGTGCTCAAGGCGATAACTCTTATGTAAGACGAATAAAACGAAACGGCGCAAGACGGTCGGCGCCCTGTAATAAGGTGAATAATAACAGAGAAGGGCAAACCGCGCCTTAGCGCTCTACGCTACGCGCTAAAAAACCGGGAAAGGAGAAACGGCAGACACAAAAAAACCCGCAACGCAGGCGGGTTTTAGAAAAACGTTATCTACTCATTAGTGTCTGACTTAATAAGCCAGAAAACTGATTACAGCGCGATGACGTTGGCAGCAGACGGGCCGCGTGGGCTGTCCTGGATGGTGAACTCAACGTTCTGACCTTCAGCCAGAGTTTTGAAGCCATCGCTGTTGATTGCGGAAAAATGTACGAAAACGTCTTTGGAACCATCAGCAGGGGTGATGAAACCGAAGCCCTTGCTTTCGTTGAACCATTTTACCTGACCAGTTAACTTGCTCATTATACTATCCTTTACTATTAAAAAAGCACCCGCCTCGATCGCGAATGCCCGACTATTAACGCATATTCGGCGGCCGCACGCAAATGCAGACTGGCCTGCGCAATCGTTTTCGTAGCTGGCAATTTTCCTATATAATACCGCCAATTAATTTCGGCACGCCTTCAGAACGACTTTCGACAAGGTTAAAACCGCCAACACAATTCATTATCCACGTCGGTATTGCCGACAAAGAATTAGGTATCCCGCTATGTTAACTCTTGGAACTGCACTGCGAACCGACGCGACCCGCGTCATGTTATTAGGCTCCGGCGAACTGGGCAAAGAAGTGGCTATCGAATGCCAACGTCTGGGTCTGGAAGTGATCGCCGTCGATCGCTATGCCGACGCGCCCGCAATGCAGGTTGCCCACCGCAGTCACGTCATCAATATGCTCGACGGTGATGCGCTGAAGCAGCTTATCGAAAGTGAACGCCCTGATTTTATCGTGCCGGAAATCGAAGCGATCGCCACCAGCATGCTGGTCGAACTGGAAAAACAGGGCCACAACGTGGTGCCTTGCGCCGAAGCCACTCGCCTCACAATGAACCGCGAAGGCATTCGCCGTCTGGCCGCCGAAACGTTGCAATTACCGACGTCTACCTACCGTTTCGCCGATGATGAAGCCAGTTTCAGGCAGGCGGTGCTGGAAATCGGTTATCCGTGCATCATCAAGCCGGTGATGAGCTCGTCCGGCAAGGGTCAGAGCCTTATCCGCAGCGAAGAAACGTTGCAGGCCGCGTGGGATTATGCGCAGCTCGGCGGACGTGCCGGTGGCGGTCGCGTCATTGTCGAAGGGTTGGTGAAATTTGATTTCGAGATTACGCTGCTGACCATCAGCGCCGTTGACGGCATCCATTTCTGCGCGCCTATCGGGCACCGTCAGGAAGACGGCGATTACCGCGAATCCTGGCAGCCGCAGCAGATGAGTGAGCTGGCGCTTGAGCGGGCCAAAGACATTGCCAGCAAAGTAGTCAAGGCGCTCGGCGGTCACGGTCTGTTTGGTGTTGAACTGTTTGTCTGCGGTGACGACGTGGTGTTCAGCGAAGTTTCCCCTCGCCCGCACGATACCGGCATGGTGACGCTGATTTCTCAGGATCTGTCGGAATTTGCGCTGCACGTGCGTGCTTTCCTGGGTCTGCCCATCGGCACCATTCGCCAGTTCGGCCCTTCAGCTTCTGCCGTTATCCTGCCGGAACTGACCAGCAACAACGTCAGCTTTAGCGGTCTGGAGCATGCACTGGTGGGTTCCAATCAGGTGCGTCTGTTCGGCAAACCGGAAATCAGCGGCAAGCGTCGTCTGGGTGTTGCGCTGTCGATTGGCGAAACGATTGAACAGGCCGTTGAAACGGCTATCAGGGCGGCGGCGGCCGTTGTGGTGAAAGGCTGATTAGTTAAGGCTCCAAGCTCATTAAAACTGGCCGTTGCGCGGGGTAAAATGTGCGTGCAACGGCGGTTTCAACGCGAAGGGATTTATTCGTCGTCTTCGTCATCAAAGATAACGGTCACGCGATCGCCTTTATGCGTCTCGCGAATTTCGGCAGCCACCACGGCGATCGCCTGACCGCTGCTCATCCCCTCCTGCATTAACTGATGGATTCGTTCTGCGGCATCTTGCTGCTCTGTGTGTGAAAGTGAAGGCATACCGGTGAGCATGAGAAAATTCCTGTCATCATTTAACGTGAGTGGTGCGAATCAAGCAGGCTATTATACGCCTTAATCTGCCAATGACCTACCCCGGCAAATATATGCTAGGATCGCGCGGTCAGGAACAGCCGTAACGTCGTGTCAGCCACTCAGGTGTCAGGAAGCCAGTCGAATTATGTCAGCCGCAAAATCCCTTGAAATAAAAGAATTACCTTATCAGCCCGATGCCTTGCTGACCCGCTTTGCGCCGTTGGCTTCCCTGCCGTGGGCGATGCTGCTGCATTCGGGATCGGCGCAGCATGCGCATAATCGCTTCGATATTCTGGTGGCCGATCCGCGCATAACCCTGACAACACGGGGTCACCTGACAGAAATCACGCGGCAGAATGGCCAAACGGATGTCCTGAGCGATGACCCTTTCCTTTTATTGCAGCGCGAGCTGGAAAACAGCGGGCTGCATGCAGAGGTGAATCCGGCGCTGCCGTTCCAGGGCGGCGCTCTGGGCCTGCTGGGTTATGATCTTGGTCGTTCGATAGAAAAGCTTCCCGCGTGGGCGGAGCATGATATTGCGCTGCCGGACATGGCGATGGGCATCTATGACTGGGCGCTTGTCGCCGACCATCATCTCGAGCGGCTTACGCTTGTGGCGCATGGCGATATTCAGGCGCGGCTCGACTGGCTGGCGCAGCATCAACAGGTTGCGCCTAGCACGCCATTCACCCTGCAATCCGGCTGGCGCGCCAATATGACCCGCGAAGCCTACGGGCAAAAATTTCGCAAGGTGCAGGCGTATCTGCACAGCGGCGACTGTTATCAAATCAATCTGGCGCAGCGTTTCGACGCCGATTATCAGGGTGATGAATGGCAGGCGTTTCTGCGCCTGAATCATGCCAACCGCGCGCCCTTCTCGGCCTTTCTCCGCCTGCCGGAAAACGCCGTGCTGAGCCTCTCGCCCGAACGTTTTATCTGGCTTGAAGAGGACCGCATCCAGACGCGCCCGATAAAGGGCACTCTGCCCCGCAGTGCCGATCCCGACACGGATCAACAACGGGCAAGACAGCTGGCGGAATCGGAGAAGGACCGCTCGGAAAACCTGATGATCGTTGACCTGCTGCGCAACGACATCGGCCGCGTGGCGATTCCGGGCAGCGTCAAGGTGCCGGAACTCTTTGTGGTCGAGCCTTTTCCTGCCGTGCATCATCTGGTCAGCACCATTACGGCGCGATTGCCGCAAAGCTGTCATCCGGCCGAACTCCTGCGCGCCTGCTTTCCGGGCGGCTCGATTACCGGTGCGCCAAAAATTCGCGCGATGCAGATTATTGAAGAGCTGGAACCGCAGCGTCGCAACGGCTATTGCGGCAGTATTGCCTATATCAGTTGCTGCGGCACAATGGACAGCAACATCACCATTCGTACCTTACTGACCGAGCAGGGAAGAATCTTCTGCTGGGCCGGTGGCGGGATTGTCGCCGACAGCCGCGAGCAGGCCGAATATCAGGAAACCTTCGACAAGGTGGCGCGTATTCTGCCGCCGCTGGGTGAGGAAGCAATGCCATGAGCCAGCCTCTTGCCTTGGCCCTGCCAAGCGCCGTCGAAGACTTTGTGCGCCGTTTTCAGCTGCACCTGCCGACCACGCCACCTCGCAAGGCCACCGGAAAACGTCGGGCGGCGGTGTTGGTGCCGATTATCTGCCGCGAAGAACCCACCCTGCTGCTGACCCGCCGTTCCGACCAGTTGCGTAAACATCCGGGTCAGGTGGCCTTTCCGGGCGGAAAGGCGGATGATTCCGACCCGTCGCTGGTCTTTACCGCGCTGCGCGAAGCCTATGAAGAAGTCGCCATTCCGCCCTCGTCGGTCAGAGTGCTGGGCCAACTGAACCCCGTCGACAGCAGCACCGGTTTTCAGGTCACGCCCATCGTCGGGCTTATTCCGGTCGATGTGCCGCTGCATCCCAATGAAGATGAGGTCGCGGAACTGTTTGAAATCCCGCTGCACGACGCGCTGAACTTCTCGCGTTATCATCCGCTGGATATTCACCGGGCGGGTTTGCGCCGTCGTGTTTATCTTTCCTGGTACGAAGAGCAGTTTGTCTGGGGAATGACCGCCGGAATAATTCTCCAGCTTGCCAGACAGATAGGCGAGTAGTCTTTGGTTTATTGCCGTTTCCCACCCCATCTCACACTAATGCGATAAATTACTTTTTTTCATGCGAAAAGCGCTGCGTTCTTTGTCACACCCTTTTACACTATACCTCTAACAACCGAACAATAAATAAGCAAAATTTGGGCGAAAGCGGCCATCCAATCTTTTTCCCCGCCGCGTTGCCTTACCAGGAGTGTTAAGTGATCAGTGTATTCGACATGTTCAAAGTAGGGATTGGCCCTTCCAGTTCCCATACGCTCGGCCCCATGAAAGCGGGCAAACAATTTGCCGATGACCTGCTGGAAAAAACCTGCTGCCCGACGTGACCCGCATTTCGGTCGATGTCTATGGCTCATTGTCTCTGACCGGCAAAGGTCACCACACCGATGTCGCCATTATTCTCGGCCTGGCAGGGAATAAACCCGATACCGTCGACATCGACGCCATTCCGCACTTTATCAAGGATGTCGAGCAGCGCCAGCGCCTGCCGATTGGCGATACCCATCACGAGGTCGATTTTCCGCGTGATACCGGAATGGTATTCCGGGGCGAAAATCTGCCGCGCCATGAAAACGGCATGCAGATCCACGCCTACGTAGGCGAACAGCTTATTTACAGCAAAACCTATTATTCCGTCGGCGGGGGTTTTATCGTCGATGACGAACATTTCGGGCAGCCGGTGCTGGATCAGGTCGATGTGCCCTATGCCTTTAATTCCGCCACCGAAATGCTGCAAAAATGCCATGAAACCGGCCTTTCGCTGTCCGGCCTGATGATGAAAAACGAATTGGCGCAGCACAGCAAAGCCGAGATCGACCAGTATTTCGAGGCGATTTGGCACACCATGCAGGCCTGTATCGACAGAGGGTTGAATACCGAAGGCGTGCTGCCCGGTCCGTTGCGCGTGCCGCGTCGTGCCTCCGCGCTGCGCCGGATGCTGGTTTCCAATGACAAGCTTTCCAATGACCCGATGCACGTCATTGACTGGGTCAATATGTTCGCGCTGGCGGTCAATGAAGAAAACGCTGCCGGTGGACGCGTGGTCACAGCGCCGACCAACGGCGCCTGCGGCATCGTGCCTGCGGTACTCGCCTATTACGACAAGTTTATCGAACCCGTCAGCGCCGATATTTACCAGCGCTATTTCCTGACCTCGGGCGCTATCGGCATCCTTTACAAGATGAACGCCTCGATTTCCGGCGCGGAAGTCGGTTGTCAGGGTGAAGTCGGCGTGGCCTGCTCAATGGCGGCGGCCGGATTAACCGAATTGATGGGCGGCAGTCCCGAGCAAGTCTGTGTCGCTGCCGAAATCGGCATGGAACACAATCTGGGCCTGACCTGTGACCCCGTTGCCGGTCAGGTTCAGGTGCCGTGCATCGAGCGTAACGCCATTGCCTCGGTCAAGGCGATCAACTCTGCGCGCATGGCCCTGCGCCGCACCAGCGCGCCACGCGTGTCGCTGGATAAAGTCATCGAAACCATGTACGAAACCGGTAAAGACATGAATTCCAAATACCGCGAAACTTCGCGCGGCGGGTTGGCAATCAAAGTGCAGTGTGATTAACGGCTTGGCCGTGTATCACTGATTCACACGTATCAATGAAAACGGCCCGTCAATAAGAGGGGCCGCTCATGAAAAGGGGCAGGCATCGCGAGATACCTGCCCCTTTCTATTCGTGAAGCGCGGTCTTGACACCCCAGCGCGAAACGTTATTCGGCTTCTTCGCGGGGATCCTGATACGCCACCTTGGTGATGCGCACACGATCGATACGGTATTCAGAAACTTCAATGATTTCAAAGCGTAATCCGGCCATCTCGATAATTTCACCGACTACCGGCATCTGCCCGGATTCGGAAAGCAGCAGACCGGCCAGCGTGGCATAATCGGCATTCGGGCTAAACAGCTCGAAATTGTTCAGCAACTGTTCCAGCGAATGCAGATCCGTGCCGCCCTTCGCCATCCAGCCGTCACCGTCGACCACCACATCCGGCGTTTCATCTTCGTCCGGGAATTCACCCGCGATGGCTTCAAGCACGTCGAGCGGTGTGACCAGCCCCTGAATCACTCCAAATTCGTTGCTCACCACCACCAAACGGCCCTTCGCGCGGCGCAGAACCGCCAGCAGCTTGATGACATCCATGGTTTCCGGCACCACGATAGGCGGTGTCCTGGCGGCGAAGGCGACAATGTCCTTGCCGTCTTCCAGCGCCACCAGCAGATCTTTGGCCCGCACCACACCAATGACGTCGTCCAGAGACTGTCGACAAATCGGGAACAGGCTGTGCGGAGTGTCCAGCAGTTGCATGCGAATCTCTTCGGCGGGACGTTCACAGTCGACCCAGGAGATATCGTTGCGCGGCGTCATGATGCTGCGCAGGGAACGCGATGCCAGCGTCAGCACGCCGCTAATCATGAAGCGCTCTTCTTCCGCAAAGGTTTCGTCCTTCGGCGTATCCGCGTCATGCTCTTCTTCTTCATGGCGGTCACTGTCACGTTTGCCGCCCATCAGACGATGAATCGCCTCGGCAGTACGTTCGCGCATCGGGCGATGCGCCTGATGCCTGATGAAGTTCCGGCGCGCAATCTGGTTAAACAGCTCAATGAGTACCGAGAAGCCGATGGCCGCATACAGGTAACCTTTCGGAATGTGGAAACCGAAACCTTCTGCAATCAGACTCAAACCTATCATCAGCAGGAAGCTCAGACACAGCACGACCACGGTCGGGTGCGCGTTCACGAAACGGGTGAGCGCCTTCGAAGCCAGCAGCATCACGCCCATCGCGATGACCACGGCGGTCATCATGACGGCCAGATTGTTCACCATACCCACGGCGGTGATGACGGCATCGAGCGAGAACACGGCGTCGAGTACCACAATCTGCGCCACCACGGCCCAGAAACCGGAATAGCCACGGTTATTGCTGCCCAGTCCATTGTGCCCTTCCAGCCGCTCATGCAGTTCGCTCGTCGCCTTGAACAGCAGGAACAGGCCGCCGAACAGCAGAATAAGGTCGCGTCCGGAGAAGCTGAACTGCGCGATGCTAAACAGCGGCGTGGTGAGTTTCACCATCCACGAAATCAGCGACAGCAGGCCCAGTCGCATGATCAGCGCCAGTGACAAGCCGATGATTCGCGCTTTGTCGCGCTGTTTTGGCGGCAGTTTGTCGGCCAGAATAGCGATAAAGACCAGGTTGTCGATACCCAGAACAATTTCGAGCACGATAAGCGTCAGCAGGCCGACCCAAATCGAAGGATCCATTAAAAATTCCATTTCAAACTCCGCAATGTGTCATCGGAAAAAAGCCAGCGGCGTCGAGAGGGGAGCAAACGCGCGTTCTGGATTGATTTAGCGGACGAACCAGAGGCCGCCTGTGGCGATAAGCCATTGGAAAGTAATAAACAGAGAGGTGGAAACAAGGGCGTTCTCAAGGCAGATAATGGCGCGATGTGGCCGTGCCTGAGGTGTCGTGCTTTCCGGGAAATCGTAAATGTCGGGGTGTCGAGCGTTGTTAAGCGTCTTCGGTGACAGTCCATAGGGTGGGCTGAGGCCCGGTACTCCTGTGTAATAATTGGAAATATAATGTAACAGCTCTGATTCTTTTAGCAAAGCCCCTTTTAAAGCGTTCCATTACTTCAACGCCTATGCTCAAAGCCGAATCTTGCAGTTAATCCGATAAATAGCAAAAACAGCCTGAATCGCCCCTTTTGTCTCTCTCAATAGCAGACGGTCGTCACAAAAATTATTTTTTCACACACTAAAATAAATCCAGTCGAATTGCTCGACCGGTATTTCCGCTGTTTGGTTATTGATTTTTCAGAAACTAAAGGAAAACAGAGTTTTTAAATTCCAAAACTGTGTAGGGACACCATGTTCGTCGATGCAGTCTGCCGACGAATCAAAAAGCTTCATCACCAAGTGCAGAACCCGCAAGTCGGGTGACAAGAGGAGGTAGCGAGTGACTATTGCTATTATCATCGGCACTCATGGTTCAGCGGCCGAACAGCTGCTGAAAACGACGGAAATGTTAATAGGCGATCAGGATAACGTCGCCTTTATCGATTTCGTTCCAGGGGAAAATGCCGATACGCTGGTTGAAAAATACAACGCAAAGCTTGAAAACCTCGACAAGAGCAGCGGCGTGCTGTTTCTGGTCGATACCTGGGGCGGCAGCCCGTTCAATGCCGCCAGCCGCATCGTTCTCGACAAACCGGACTATGAGGTCGTCACCGGAGTTAACATTCCCATGATGGTCGAAACCTTTATGGGCCGCGACGACAACCCTTCTCTCGCCGAATTGACCAGCATCGCGCTGGAAACCGGCCGAGTCGGCGTTCGAGCCCTGAAGCTCGCCGAACCGGAGAGTGATAAGCCCGTTACTGCCCCACCCGCTGCCGCGAAAGTTGCCCCGTCGGCTGCACCTGCCAAGGCTCTGGGTCCAAACGACCACATGAAAATCGGGCTTGCCCGAATCGATGACCGTCTGATTCACGGTCAGGTCGCCACCCGCTGGACCAAGGAAACCAACGTCAACCGCATCATCGTGGTCAGTGATGAAGTCGCTGCCGATACCGTGCGCAAAACCCTGCTCACGCAGGTGGCACCACCCGGCGTTACGGCGCACGTGGTCGATGTCGCCAAGGCTATCCGCGTCTACGACAACCCGAAATATGCCGGCGATCGCGTCATGCTGCTGTTTACCAATCCGACCGATGTGGTTCGGGTAGTCGAAGGCGGCGTCAAGATTACCACGGTGAATATCGGCGGGATGGCGTTCCGGCAAGGCAAGACCCAGGTAACCAATGCGGTTTCCGTTGACCAGAAAGATATCGACGCGTTTAAGCAATTAAACAGCCAGGGTATCGAACTTGAAGTGCGCAAAGTCTCTTCAGACAACCGTGTGAAGATGATGGATCTGATTAACAAGATGAACTAATAAGGCCCGCGCAGAGAGTCCGAACCGGCGGTGAGCCGCGGGCTATTCAGGTTGGCATTATTTACCTCAGCTTCCTTTGGTATAGGAGAAGGTCAATGGAGATCACCACACTACAAATTGTGCTGATATTTATTGTCGCATGTATTGCCGGAATGGAATCCATTCTGGATGAGTTTCAGTTTCACCGTCCGCTGGTCGCCTGTACGTTGATAGGTATCGTACTTGGCGACATGAAAACCGGCATCATTATCGGCGGTACGCTGGAGATGATTGCCCTTGGCTGGATGAACATCGGGGCCGCCGTGGCACCCGATGCCGCCCTCGCCTCGATAATCTCCACCATTCTGGTCATCGCAGGCGGTCAGTCGATTGGCGCAGGGATTGCCCTTGCCATTCCGCTGGCGGCCGCAGGTCAGGTATTAACCATTATCGTGCGTACCATCACCGTGGCCTTCCAGCACGCCGCTGACAAGGCGGCCGAAAAAGGTAACCTGACGGCGATTTCCTGGATCCACGTCTCCGCCTTGATCCTTCAGGCAATGCGTATCGCGGTGCCTGCGGCAATCGTGGCGGTGTCTGTCGGTACAAGCGTAGTGCAGAGCATGCTGAGCGCGATTCCAGAAGTCGTCACCAGCGGTCTGAACATCGCAGGCGGCATGATCGTTGTGGTCGGTTACGCGATGGTTATCAACATGATGCGCGCCGGCTACCTGATGCCGTTCTTCTATCTGGGCTTTGTGACTGCCGCCTTCACCAACTTCAACCTGGTTGCGCTGGGGGTAATTGGTGTGGTGATGGCCGTGCTGTATATCCAGCTCAGTCCGAAGTACAACAAGTCTGCACAGGCGGCCCGCGCGGCACCGGGTGTTAACGATCTCGACAACGAACTGGACTAGGGTGAGAGAAATGACTGAACAAACTCAAGTAAAAAAACTCACACCCGGCGATATTCGCGGTGTGTTCCTGCGCTCCAACCTGTTTCAGGGGTCATGGAACTTCGAACGTATGCAGGCACTGGGCTTCTGTTACTGCATGGTGCCCGCCATTCGTCGTCTGTATCCCGAAAATAACGACGACCGCAAGGCGGCGATAAAACGCCATCTGGAGTTCTTCAACACGCATCCCTACGTCGCTGCGCCGGTTCTGGGCGTTACCCTTGCGATGGAAGAGCAGCGTGCAAACGGTGCGCCTATCGACGATGCGGCCATCAACGGCCTGAAAGTAGGCTTGATGGGGCCGCTGGCCGGTGTCGGCGACCCTATCTTCTGGGGAACCGTGCGTCCGGTATTCGCTGCACTGGGCGCCGGGATCGCCATGAGCGGCAGCCTGCTGGGTCCGCTGCTGTTCTTCGTGCTGTTTAACCTTGTGCGCCTGCTGAACCGTTATTACGGGGTGGCCTACGGCTACCGGAAAGGCGTGGATATCGTCAACGATATGGGCGGCGGCTTCCTGCAAAAACTGACCGAGGGGGCGTCGATTCTTGGCCTCTTTGTCATGGGGGCGCTGGTCAACAAGTGGACCCACGTCAACATACCGCTGGTGGTGTCCCAGATTACCGACAGTACCGGTAAAACGACCGTCACCACTGTGCAGGGCATTCTCGACCAGTTAATGCCAGGTCTGGTGCCGCTGTTGCTGACCTTCGGCTGCATGTGGCTGCTACGCAGAAAGGTCAATGCGCTGTGGATAATCATCGGCTTCTTTGTGCTCGGTATATTCGGTTACTGGATTGGCCTGCTGGGCCTATAATCCTGACGTCAGCCGGGGGCCTTTCGCCCCCGGCTTTTTTATGGGCAGGGAGACTCGGGATGTCGGTCACAGATATTGCGCTGGTGATTTTTATCGTTTTGATGTTGGCATACTGTATTTACGACGAATTTCTGCTGGACGGCCGCGAAGGCAATACGCTGCTCAAAGTTCAGCTGCAACGCAGAAACAAGCTCGATGCGATTATCTTTATCGGTTTGCTGGCGATTTTACTCTACAACAACCTCACGGCCCACGGCAGCAGCCTGACGGCCTATCTGCTTATCGGGCTTGCGCTGGTGGCGTTTTATTTCTCGTTTATCCGCTGGCCCAAGATGCGCTTCAAGACACGCGGGTTTTACTACGCCACCATTTTCATCACCTACGATCGCATCAAGGCGATGAATCTTTCCGAAGATGGCGTGCTGGTGATTCAGCTTGAGCAGAAACCCCTTCTGGTGCGGGTACGGCAGATGGACGATCTTGAGCATATCTATAAATTTATGGTCAATGCCCAGTGAGACGAGGGGATGAAAACCTGACATCAGGCCGGGCGGCCTGATGCCTTGCGCTTAGCCGTCGATTCGGCGGAACAGGCTAATCACGAAATCCGTTTCGCAGGCAAACGCCTCGCGCTGCGATAAATCCTGCATCACCGCTTCTGTCGCACGCCATGCAAACGGCGTCATCTGCAGCAAATCGAACGCCTGACTGCCATTCAGCGCCATCTCGTAGCGCAGGGATTCTGTGCTCACGCGCTCGAAACCTTCCAGACTTTCTTCTGCATCGCTGTGCAACTGAACCTCGGAATAAATCAGCCCTTTCAGTTGATAGAGATGTCTCGGCCCCGGTGCGACGGTCAATACCAGTCCGGCGGATTTAACGACCCGATGCAGTTCCGGGGCTTTGCACGGCGCATAGATACGCACAATGGCGTCGAGAGACTGGTCGGCGAACGGCAGACGATGACTGGAGGCCACGCAGAACTCCACGTTGTGATAGCGTTTGGCGGCATGGCGAATGGCGACTTTCGCGACGTCGAGTCCGTAAACCTGCATCTTGCGGCGGGCATTAAGCCCCTGTTCGATGGCAGAGGTGTAATAACCTTCGCCGCAGCCGATATCCAGCAGCGCGTCGGCTTTTTCATCGAGATGCGCGTCCAGCAACGTAACAACGCGGTCACGCAGCGGTTGATAGTGCGCACCTTCGAGGAAAGTCCGGCGTGAGAGCATCATCTCGGCGCTGTCGCCCGGCTGTCTGGAGCGCTTGTGCTGCACCGGCAGCAGGTTGACGTATCCCTCTTTGGCATTATCAAACTGATGATTATTTTCACAGCGCCACTGTTTATCGAGGCGTTGAAGAGGTTGATGGCAAAGAGGACATTGATAGGTCATGCGGGTTTCCAGAAAGCGGCCGCGGCAGGAAAATTCTTCCGCGTCTTGAGGCCGCCAAGTCTAAAGAAGGCCGCTGACAGTTGCAACTTTTGCCCTGCGCCGTATTCTTGTTCTGTTCCCCCTAACGATAAGTGATGTCATGAGCGATATTTCTGCCCTGCTGGCCAATATTCCGGCCATCAAATATGGCTTCGGCAGCAAAGAAGCCCTGTTACCCCTTTCGCTGCAACCTTATAGCGAAAGTTTGTCCGAGAAAAAACAGGTTCACGGCCTGAGAATTGTCGATGTGGTGGAACCTCGGCAGGCGTGCGGCGAGGCCGACGGGTTTTATACCGAGCAGCCGGGAATATTACTGGCGGTATTGACGGCCGACTGTCTGCCGGTGATTTTTTCACATCGCGACGGTAAAGCCGTGGCGGCGGTGCATGCGGGCTGGCGCGGGCTGCGTCACGGCATTCTGGAACAGATGGCGGCGCGGATTAATCGCAGTGGGTCAACGCAGGACTGGGTGGCTTCCATCGGCCCTGCGGCGGGACCGTGCTGCTATGAAGTCAGTCAGGAACTGGTCGACGAGTTTCAACACGGGCTGGATTTGCCGCCGACGTTGATTTCGCCCTCCTTTCGCCATCTTGATTTGCCCGCCATTGCGCATGCCAAGCTGATGCAGGCCGGATTCGCCGCCGTTGATTTTGCCGGCAGCTGCACTATTTGCAGTCTTGATACAAAGCAGGCTGACGAACCGCACGGTGCGACGCGCCATAAATACACCAGCTTTCGACGCAATAGCCTAAGACGCGCCATTGACCCGAGCATTCCGGGCATCAAGGGACGCAATCAGCAGTCGGGGATCATCATTTTGCCGAGTTAGCGCAACGCGCGCGGCATAAAGGACAAAAACAAAAAAACCCGCAACATGGCGGGTTTTTTTAACAACTAACGTCGCTTAGATAGCGTTTACGTTAACTGCAGATGGGCCTTTCTGGCCATCCTGAATTTCGAACTCAACGTTCTGGCCTTCAGCCAGGGTTTTGAAACCGTTACCCTGGATTGCAGAGAAGTGTACGAACACGTCTTTGCTGCCGTCAGCTGGAGTGATGAAACCGAAACCTTTAGACTCGTTGAACCACTTAACTTGACCTTTGATCTTTGCCATTTTGAGTATTTCCTTTGGATTGTTTAAACCGCCATTTGGCGTTACACAGACAAACTTGAGTCGTTACTGCTTGAGGCACCAAGATTAAAATCGGCAAGGAAGCGGTATTCAACGATAACGTCTTTACTCAAAACTTCTTTACTGAAAATGCCACACATATACAGAACTGTACCTCGTTTTACCCAGATGCGTTATCACATACTCTGAATTTAATGGCAAGCCATTTTTAATCAGCGATGGACTTGTCGCACATATTTGAGCCGGTTAAAGGCACTTACTGCCAAGTGAGACCAAAATAGGTTGATGCGTCTGCTATTTTCTGCTTGAAACATTGCAGAAGCGGCTCGGCAAATCTATAACGGCTCACAGCTGATTATTGCTCAATAAAGACTGAAGCGTAAGAGTAAAAGTCAGCTTTAAATGAATTATTATCGCATTTGATATAACACAAAAGACTTTTGCGCAACCTTTTCAGCACTACTGTCAGCAGAGAAGAAACCCCCTTCCCGTTCATCTGCATCAGTTATAGCAGGCCTTCACAAGTTTGCAAGGGGGAATTCCACCGCCTGTGACCGACTTTTTCAAAGGCGCGTCTCGGCCATTTGTTGCGCAACCCTGAGAAGCAATTAGATTGATTATGCAATCACCAACTCAGGCAACCTGGTACTAATCTGGTGCAAGACAAGTGGTAATGCTATTAATCTGCACCTTAAGCGTGCGTGATTTTAATTGATAAATTTCTTTGCAGGCGACAAATCGTGAAGGCGTTTATCGATTTTTTGACCTAGATCAAATAAACGTAATTTTGATCGAGAGTCAATAATGCATAAAGTTTACAAATCAATGAATCTTATATTAAAGGGTGTGAACAGATTTCAGACGATATATTCAAATACCGGCATAGGATTGCCGAATATATTAATAAGGAAATGGCCTTTTTCCGCTACGCGCTAATATTCGCATGGAATCAATTAGTTTAACTGAACAATATTTGCACGACGCCGGACTCTGCCAGTGGCACGCATTTTTATGCAAGCCAGTGTCGACGCCGCTTGCAGGGGCGTGACCGCTGTCGATGTCTGTCAGACCTTTCGCGAGGAGGCATGGGCGAGCACTCAAGGGAGTTAAGTTGATTAGCTCAACGAGAGTGTTCAACAACAGATTTTTGTCCTGAATATCTTGCCAAAGAGCAGAGATAATTTGAATGACACGATTTGTCACGTTAGAAGAAGCCGGTGATTATCTCGAATTAAAGAAACAATCTGTTTACATTTCTAATCGATAAATCTTCCGATGTTGAAAAATTCAGGCGC
Organism: Rouxiella chamberiensis; assembly: GCF_026967475.1. Classification (NCBI taxonomy): domain Bacteria; kingdom Pseudomonadati; phylum Pseudomonadota; class Gammaproteobacteria; order Enterobacterales; family Yersiniaceae; genus Rouxiella; species Rouxiella chamberiensis. The sequence goes on from NZ_CP114058.1 coordinate 2,221,993, forward strand.
GAAATGACCTAAAAAGAAATATCGCGCCTGTTAATTATAATGAAATATGCTGGCCGATTTTCAGGGGCGAAAATTTATCGGCGTTCAGGCCACCCGCTTCAATCGCGTCGCGCAATTCTCTTGGCGGCTCATCCAGCGACTCGTCGGCCAGTTCAAAGACGCCCCAGTGAATAGGAATGGCGCGCTGACAGCGGGTTTCGCCAAACACTTGCACAGCCTGCTGCGGGTCCATGTGATGAGAATGCATGAACCATCTTGGTGCATAGGCACCGATTGGCAAGGCCGCAATGTCAAAAGGCCCCAGCCGCTCGCCGATTTGCGCAAACTGTTCACTGTAGGCACTGTCGCCGGAAAAATAGAAGTTGAGATTGCGGTGCTTGACCACCCAGCCACACCATAATGAACGATTTCTATCCCACGGCGTGCGCATGCTCCAGTGCCGCGCCGGTACGGCGTGAAAGCTCACACCGTCCATCACCAGCGCATCCCACCAGTCCATCTCTTCGATATAGTGCGCGCCCTGCCGTTCCATCCACGGCTTCATGCCCAGCGGCACCATAAAGATAACCTGCGGGAAACGATCCACGAGTTTGCGGATCGTGGCTTTGTCCAGATGATCGTAATGATTATGCGAGATCATCACATAATCTATCTTCGGCAGAGACGCCACCGTCACCGCCGCCGGCGTTCTGCGTTTTGGACCATAGAAACTTAGCGGTGAGGCGCGCTCGGACAGCACCGGATCGGTCAGAATATAACGGCCGTCGACACGCAGCAGCAGACAGGCGTGGCCCAGAAACCACAATCGGTCTTCGCTGCCGCCAAAATCGGGCGTCTGGCACCATTCGCGAATGAACGCGTCATAACCTTTACCCGGCGGACGCGGGAAGCCCTGCTCTTTACGCTCCTTGCGCCAGCGCTTGAGATCGCCCTCTTTACGCGTATCACTTTCGAGATTGGTAAACCCGTTCGGCGTGTGATGCGGTTTGGCAGGATCGTAATAGGGATTTTTTTCGGCCATGATTTCCCTTATAAGTGAATTGCTGTTGTGTTGAAGGCTGTATCGATCGAATTAACTATTAAGTAACACAAAGGATTGCTGCTTTTCACTACAAAAAGTGCAAGGGGGTATTTGTACAGCATCGTCAGCCAAGGTCAGTTTATTCAATGCCGCCTGCAGATAAAAAAGCCCCGCCGAGTTGTTGAAACCGGCGGGGCTTGGTTTACACACTGCTTATGACGCAAAAATGCAGGTTCACTCAGAAACAGCAGTTACAAAAACAGGTTACTTACATGTTTACACTGTCAGCCGACCTCAGGCTGCCATCCCACAAAGCTTGGTAAGGTTTCTGGCTCCAATCATTAAAGTCGCAACGTAAGACTGCCTGCGCGTGACCACTTCCACGGCAACACGCGTGTCTTTGTATTTGATCAGGTAAGTCGAAGGCCACCCCTGGCGACGTTTGCCATAGGCTTTTTCGTGACTGTCGATGGCTGCATGAGCCACGACCAGATGAGAGAGAGTTTTATCACCTTTAATGATGCGCTTCATAATGGACTCCGTCTAAGACACTGCTGTCAAAATGAGGAAACATTAATCACTTGATACGCCTCGCTTTATGCGACGCTTATTCGAATCACTGCTTTGTATATAGCTTGTAACAAGATGAGTATCTCTGCGCTTTTTGTCAGGCGCAAGTTTTACTTAGCAAGAAACAAATCATTGCCGCACGCAAAGGCCTGGCGCTGGAGGCCTGCCACTCCCCTTCCTGACTCGAGATGTGCGCCAGCCACTCCTTGCTATGAGTCATCTCTTTGAAATTCAAGTTTATTTTGTTGGCACAGATAATCGGCCAGGCGTCGGAGGGATTGTTGCAGTAGTCTTTGCCTTTCATTCCGCCGTAGGGATACCACTTGTCGGGGTCTTCGCCGGTCAACAGAGCGACATTATGATTCAATTCGTTATCGGGTTCTTCGGACCATTTAATCATCGGACAATATCCTGCTGTAATGTTATGCAACAACCTACCGCAGAAACAAGACAGTTTTATGAACGCAAAAACCGCCATTAAGGCGGTTTTTTTGGCAATCGGGTTACTTATCTTTCAGGAATGAAGCCTCGCAGGCTGGAGACGTGATCGTCATCGAAGGCATCGGCAGGCGATTTTCCCTGCGAGCGGACCAGAATTTCGAGCAGTTCGGTCTGACGGCGCTGCTGCTCGGCGATGTCGTGCAAGAGCTGAATCTGACGCGTAGCCTTTACGCTCGCCCGGTTGACGAAAAACCAGATGATCAGAAAGAGAAGCGCCAGCAGCACAAACAGCAGCAGCGAGGCCAAACCTGTTTGGCCCAATAATTGTTCAAGCATTGACCACCCTACAACGTGATGAACGGAAGGCCTATCTTATCATTGTCAGACACACAGGGAAGGTGTTGGCGAAAATAGAGAAGCTTCCGAAAAAGGCCAAAAATGTGCGAAATTACGGGGCGTTACCAGGGGATAAACGAGGTGACGGAGCAAATGCCGAGATCGAAGTTGCCCCCTTGATCGCAATAGCTGTTCAAGGCAAGCAGATAGAGTCCCACACACGCCAGAAGAAAAACGGCGATGGCGACAATTTTTCTCACGGATAAGAGGGGTTTTTTCAATTTGATGGCAGATCTCTCAGGATTTAACACGCGCTTGTTGATGCCCAAATCTGCGTCCGACACGTTGGAAAATATCAGCCTATCCTACTCTGTATAAGTTAAACAAATTTAAAACAGAGCAGACCTATCATGACAATCAGTGATAAACGGCGTTGAAATGCTTGCCGTTTTCATGATTTTTTTCAGAGAATTACACGACACTCATCAGGCTGGCTCAGGGTATACTTCGATTGCCTGACTTTCATTGCACCTAAGGAATGAGCGTGATCAAAACCATTATTGTACTCGCGGTAATCTATGCTGCCCTGCTGTTTTCCGGCTACGGCATCACCGTCGGCAGCAGCGAAAATGCGGCAGGACTCGGGCTGAAATGCCATTATCTCACGGCGCGCGGTATCGTCGATTCCCAGTATATTCATACTGATAGCGGTATCGTTGGCGTGGCGAAATGCCCGATTCTGAAACAGATAGATAACGTCGTCGACAAGTCCTGATTGAAAAAAGCCCACAACCCGCAGGCAGGTCCTGCGGGTTGCGTCATGCCTAGCTGTCTTGACGCGTAAATTTCAGCTCAATCAGTGACACCGCTTTCTCGATAGCGCGGCGGGTAACAGGATCTGCCCCGGCCGGATGGGTGCTGAAATCGATGTTTTTCAGCTGATGAGACATTTTGTCGCGCACTTCGGTCGGCGCAATGATGTCGATAACATCCAGAATTTGTTTAATGACCAGCTGGCACGCAACCAAATCTGACTCAAGTTCCTGATCTTTGGATAAGCTCTGTGACATCCCGGTGACTCCTCGGTACGTAGTGTCGTTCAAAATTATTGTGCAAAAAAAGTCGGCGCAAAGGATAACACGCCGCTGTTGAATTTCGTCAAAGCTTCTATGCTTAAATGAGCAAAATGCATGGGAGGCAGAGATGTTTGCACTGGTTTTAACCGTATGTTATCTCGGCGGAGGCTGTGACGATTTAGTGGTAGATGCTTTCAATACCGCTCAGGAGTGCCGCGTCAACATGCAGGAACCAGGGCCTGCGTCAGGCAGGATGTTACCCTATAGAAGAATTTATTGACGGCTACTGGATCCCCGCCCACACTCGTGTTGACTACTAAATCCTCAATTCCGCCCCTCCCTGTAACGCTTTCAGGTATTGCAATACGCCCTCTTTGGCGCTATCACTATCCTGTTACTCATTGATATTTCATATTAATTTGAATAGGAAAATCGCGATGCAAAGAAGCAACACACTGGGCAGATTTCTTCCTCTTGCACTTCTCGTTTCAGGATGCGGATTCACTTCCCAGATGGTCAATGCGGCCACGGTCCCTGCGGGCGTGGTGTTGGCGCAAAAACAGGAAGTCGTGCGCAATAATGGCGACGAGCCAGCGACGCTGGATCTGCACAAAGCCGAAAGCGATGTCGAAACCAATATTCTAAGCGATTTATTTGTAGGTCTGGTCAGCATTGATGACAGCGGCAATCCACAGCCCGAACTGGCCGCAAGCTGGGAATCGAAAGACAACAAGACCTGGATCTTCCACTTACGACCCGACGCGCGCTGGTCCGACGGCACGCCGATAACCGCGCAGGACGTAGTGTTTAGCTGGCAGCGATTGATAGACCCTAAAACCGCCTCTCCTTACGAAAGTTATCTCGGCACGGTAAATGTGCTTAACGCCGACGGCATCATCGCCGGAAAAATGCCGGCCAGTCAGCTTGGCATCAAGGCTCTGGATGCACACACCGTTGAGGTCGAATTGACCCGTCCGATGTCTTATTTCCTGCAAATGGTGGCGCACTCGTCTTTATTCCCGGTCAATGAAGCCGAAGTGAAAAAATTTGGCGACAAGTGGACTCAACCGGGCAATCTGGTCAGCAGCGGTCCTTTCAAACTGCAAACCTGGTCAGTCAACGAGCGGATTGTCGCGGTGCGTAACCCGAATTACTGGAATAGTGCCCACACCGTGTTGTCGCAGATTACCTATCTGCCTGTGACGTCCAGTACCGCCGACGTCAACCGCTACAAAGCCGGTGAAATCGATATTACCCGCACTATTCCCGAGATCCAGTTTGCGTCGCTGAAAAAGGAGCTGGGCACTCAGGTGCATGTCGGGCCGAGTCTTGGCGTGTATTACTATGCGTTCAACAATCAGAAACCGCCGTTCAACGATCCGAGGGTGCGACAGGCGCTGAGTCTATCCCTCGACCGCAATATCATTGCCGAAAAAGTGCTGGGTCAGGGGCAAACCGCCGCCTACACCGTAACGCCCGCCAATACAGGCGGTTACACCTTTACGCCCGCGGCATCGGCAAAATGGACGCAGGCGCAACGCAATGCCGAAGCCCGCAAACTGTTGAGCGAGGCAGGCTTTGGGCCACAGCATCCGCTCAAATTCAATCTGCTTTATAACACCAACGAATCACACCAGCGCATTGCCATTGCCGCCTCATCGATGTGGAAAAAATCTCGGCGTGACGGCGGTATTGCAGAATCAGGAGTGGAAAACCATGCTCGATACCATGCATCAGGGCAATTATGAGGTCGTGCGATATGCCTGGATTGCCGATTACAACGAGCCTTCCACCTTCCTGAACACGTTCCGCAGCGATAACAGCGAAAATACCCCGCATTTCAAAAATGCCGATTACGACAAGGTTTTGGACGACGCTCTGGCGGCCACCAGCAAAGATCAGGTGCAGAAGGATTATCAACGCGCCGAAGATATTTTGAGTTCAGAAGCACCGGTGGTACCTCTCTATCATTATGTCAGCGCCAAACTGGTCAAACCCTACATCGGAGGCTACGACGATCATGATCCACAAGGCCGTGTTCGTGCCAAGGATCTGTATGTGATTAAACACTGATTTCAGGTTTCACTCAGGTTTAACTCAGAGATATTCATGCTTGTAGCCTGAAATTCAGATGTCGATCAGATTAAAGATGCGCATTGACCCTGTTGATTTGCTAATGAACGGGTCAATGCCGCCTCTCAGGCTCTCACTCCGCCACGATTCAAAAATGCTTTCCTAATGCGCTTGCCTCCTCTGCCCCAGATGATAAATTGAACAGTATCCGTACAGATGGGAGGCCCTATGCATTTCTCGGCAAGCGAGATACAACCCCTTTGGGACGAAGTTGCCCGCATTATCGGTGAGGCAGTCATTCAACTGCGCCATCGCGGTGAACCGTTGACGTCAGAATCATTGGTCAGTTATCTGGAAAGCAATCTGAAAACCGCAGGCGTACAGCAGCGGATCCTTATTGGTGCGGCCATTAATTTGCTGAAAACCGACAGGCGCTCGTAAAAAAGTCCCTCCCGGTTTTTGAATCCGCAAGAGGAAGGCGAGCAAATGGCGACGCATTGACATCGCCGGGATTTCGCCCGTATTCTCCCTTGTGCTTGTCGCCCTAACGGGACTGGGAAGCACGTCCCTGAGCAAACAGAAATATACGCTGCGTAATGTCATCTGCGCCGAGGATGCGGTTTTTCTGTTCCACGTTGGCTTTTTTGTAGGCAATATCATGAGCCTGATCGACCATGCTTATCACTTTGTCGCGGGTGGTTTTATCAAGGTTACCAAGCAGAGTGGTGAGGATCGCCTGATAGGCGTTTGAAGCATAGGTGAGTTGCTGTTCGCGCTTTTCCAGCGCATCGATACGCGCCATCAGTGCCTGTAACTGCTGTTCATTGGACATAGCGGCATCCTTCTGTTTTTGGCAGTGGAAACTGAAAAATACGTTGTTTAATGCGTGTATTTTAATCAGTTCATTTCACTTTAAATCAAAAGTTACGATTAACCAATCCCCAGATTGTACAAAACCTTGCCACCTTGTGCCTTTAATTGTAAGCAGCTGATTATACCGCTAAAGACGCAGGCCCCGCCCTGCGTCCCTGCGCCCGTTATTTGACGTAACAGGCGCATTACTTGCTTACAGAAGCCGCCATGACGCCATCCGGGAGTTGTGCCATCTTTTATCCGTATCTTTATTTTCACTTTGGGGAATGAATTATGATTAAGGTTTCTTGCTACGCCGCCGTATTCGCCGTATTGATGTCTGCTACCTCCATGGCCAACGCTGCCGGTTGCCTGAAAGGCGCTGCCGTGGGCGGCGTGGCGGGCCACGTGGCACATCACCACGCCGTGCTGGGCGCCGTTGGCGGCTGTGCTGTAGGTCATCATATGGCTTCCAAAGCCAAAAAGAGAAAGAGCAGCAGGCTCAGGCGCAGAAACAGCAGCCACAAAAATAAATATCAATCCTGCTCAAGCTGATGAAATAAACAAAAAGCGGGCAGCGATTGAAATCCTCCAGGGGCATCCATCGTGATGCCCTTTTTTATTATTATTTTCAGCAAGTTGTACTTAATGACTTACTCCTGTGTCGAGAAGCACTTTTTGTTCGTCAAATTGGAGCAAAACTGAAAACAGAGCTATATTTTAAAGGTTGTCACTGAAAGACCCGTCATCATTTCCGTTGCTACAGATTTTATCTCTAAGGTGAAACATGGTGTGCAATCAACATATTACCTCAAAACTTCGCTCCATCTGCTATAACCCGGGGCTTCATACCTTGAATGTCATTTTTTCAGAAGGTGAAGCTTATCAATATGTTGCCGTGCCCTGCTATATGCATGCAGAATTAATGAAGACCGACAGGAAAGAAGAGTTCATCGAACAGCATATTAAAAACGTATTCGTTTCCAGAGCGTTGGACCAGCCGCTGCCAATGCGTTGATGGGTGGTGTAGGTGTTGATGCTTAAATATGAATTAGTTTTGTCGTGATGAGCATTGTGCTCAAGCCACTAAAACCCTCAGCCTGATGTTGAACCTCGACAAGTCGGGCTGGTTTTGGCTTTCCAATCTTCTATTTTCCTGACTGACCTTTCTTTGACCCTTTCGCTTTACCCGCTTGCGGGGATAATCCATGTATTTGATAACCAATCCAAAAATCACCCAAAAAACAGCCTGCAAAAAGATAAATATACGCGGGTCAATATCAATTAATTATTGAAACACTTCCAAGATTACTCCATGCAAAGTAACTGGAATCAACTGTTAAGCCCTGCCACTTCATGGCCTTAATGTTGCTTTAATATAATTGATTTTGGATTAAACACAGTTTATTTCTAATGTGGCATCACGCCCTTTCTCGATAAAAAAACGGGAACCCTTGCGGCTCCCGTATTGGTGTTGCGTATTTCGCGAGATTACATATTCTCAATCATCGCGTCGCCGAACTCTGAGCATTTCAAGAGTTTAGCGCCATCCATCAGACGTTCGAAATCGTAGGTCACGGTTTTCTTGGCTATCGCCGCTTCCATTCCCTTGACGATAAGGTCCGCCGCTTCGAACCATTCCAGATGACGTAACATCATCTCGGCCGAAAGAATGACTGAACCTGGATTCACTTTGTCCTGACCGGCATATTTCGGGGCTGTACCGTGCGTTGCTTCGAACAGCGCGCACTCGGAACCGATGTTGGCGCCCGGTGCAATACCGATACCGCCAACCTGTGCCGCCAGCGCATCGGAAATGTAGTCGCCGTTGAGGTTCATACAGGCAATGACGTCATATTCGGCAGGACGCAGCAGAATCTGTTGCAGGAAGGCATCGGCAATCACGTCTTTGATGATGATATCTTTGCCGTTGTTTGGATTCTTGATTTTCACCCACGGGCCGCCGTCGATGAGTTCGCCGCCGAACTCTTCACGCGCCAGCTGATAGCCCCAATCCTTGAAGGCACCTTCGGTGAACTTCATGATGTTGCCTTTATGCACCAGCGTCAGCGAGTCACGATCGTTGGTGATGGTGTATTCGATTGCCGCGCGAACCAGACGTTTGGTACCCTCTTCGGAACACGGCTTCACGCCGATACCGCAGTCCTGCGGGAAGCGAATCTTGTTTACGCCCATCTCGTCCTGAAGGAACTTGATGACTTTATCCGCTTCGGCGGAACCGGCTTTCCATTCGATACCGGCATAGATATCTTCGGAGTTCTCGCGGAAGATAACCATGTCGATATCTTCAGGGCGTTTTACCGGGCTTGGCGTGCCGGTGTAATAACGCACCGGACGCAGGCAGATGTAAAGGTCGAGTTGCTGGCGCAGCGCCACATTCAAAGAGCGAATCCCGCCGCCCACCGGCGTGGTCAGAGGGCCTTTTATAGCCACGCGATACTCGCGGATAAGGTCCAGCGTTTCCTGCGGCAGCCAGACATCGTCGCCATACAGTTCGACAGATTTTTCACCGGTATAGATTTCCATCCAGGAAATCTTGCGCTCGCCGTTATACGCTTTCTGCACGGCGGCATCGACCACTTTCAACATGGCCGGCGTCACGTCTACACCGATGCCGTCACCCTCAATGTAAGGGATAATCGGATTATTGGGCACAACCAGCTTACCTTTGGCGTCAACGGTAATCTTGGTTCCTTCAGTAGGGACAACTACTTTGCTTTCCATCAATCTCTCCTTGAGCGCATTATTTGTTAATGATTTGTAAGATGCATGTAGATACTACTCGAATATTTTACTGCCGCCAATCCGAAACCAAATTGCAGTATAATGCGCTGATTATTCGCTACTTTAAAAATTATGACTAAATTACCTGTTAAAAATCACAAGGTTAAACGATTCAGCCCAAAGCCCGCACGCGCAGGCACAACGGCAGTCAAGCCGCGCAAGGTCCTGTTATTCAATAAACCCTTTGATGTGCTGCCACAGTTCACCGACGAGGCCGGACGTGCGACGTTGAAAGACTATATTGCCGTGGCGGATGTCTACGCGGCGGGACGTCTCGACAGAGACAGCGAAGGATTGCTAGTGCTGACCAACGATGGTCAGCTTCAGGCGCAACTGACCCAGCCCGGCAAGCGCACGGCTAAAATCTATTACGCACAGGTTGAAGGTGAACCGGATGAGGCCGCCTTGCAGGCTTTTCGTCGTGGATTACCGCTTAAAGACGGGCAAACCCTTCCGGCGGGTGTGGAAAAAGTCGACGAACCCCACTGGCTATGGGCGCGCATTCCGCCTATTCGCGAGCGCAAGAACATTCCCACCTGCTGGCTTAAAATCACGCTGTATGAGGGGAAAAATCGTCAGGTGCGCCGCATGACCGCGCATATTGGCTATCCTACATTACGGCTTGTTCGCTACAGCATGGGCGAGCTGACCCTTGGCGATTTGGCGCCGGGACAATGGAAGGAGATTGATTATGGCAACACCCCAGGCTGAACCCCAGTTTAAACCGAACGTCACCGTCGCCTGCGTGGTTCAGGCGGAAGGCAGATTCCTGCTGGTTGATGAAATCATTAACGATCGACTGACGCTGAACCAGCCTGCCGGTCATCTTGAAGCCAATGAAACGCTGGTAGCCGCCGTCCGGCGGGAACTGTTCGAAGAGACCGGCATCCACGCCGCGCCGCAGGCTTTTATCGGGCTGCATCAATGGCAGGCACCCGACAACACGGCATTTTTGCGCTTTTCCTTCGTTATCGACTTGCATGAAATCGTGCCGACACATCCACAGGACAGCGATATCTCCGGTTGCCGCTGGTTGAGCGCCGACGAGATATTCCGCTCCAGTCATCTGCGTTCGCCACTCGTGGCCGAAAGCATTCGTCTCTATCAGCAGAACCTGCGCTACCCGCTGTCGCTGCTCGGCAATTTTAATCTGCCGTCCTGAAAGCCCGCTCCCAAGGTGTAGTGCAGCCAGGCAGGCAACGTGATAAAATTCTGCCTGCTCTTTTTATGCCCCCGCAAAAAACGTCGTTGGCACGCGGCCTTCATCCTCGTGTGGATGGCGTTTTCGGGTTATGACTCTATGTTTTGGAACTGCTATGTCAGACAACAGCCAGAAAAAAGTGATCGTCGGGATGTCCGGCGGTGTCGATTCCTCGGTATCTGCCTACCTGCTGCTTCAGCAAGGTTATCAGGTCGAGGGCCTCTTTATGAAGAATTGGGAAGAGGACGACGACGAAGAATACTGCTCCGCCGCCACTGACCTTGCCGATGCGCAAGCGGTCAGCGACAAGCTGGGCATCAAGCTGCACACCATTAATTTTGCAGCCGAATACTGGGACAACGTGTTCGAACATTTCTTGCAGGAGTACAAGGCCGGCCGCACGCCAAACCCCGACATCCTGTGCAACAAAGAGATAAAGTTCAAGGCGTTCCTGGAATTTGCCGCCGAAGATCTCGGCGCAGACTACATCGCGACCGGGCACTATGTCCGTCGTCAGGATATAAACGGCCAGAGCCTGCTGCTGCGCGGACTCGACGGCAACAAGGATCAAAGCTACTTCCTTTACACGCTGGGCAGCCAGCAGATTGCCAAAAGTCTGTTCCCGGTCGGTGAGCTCGAAAAGCCCGAAGTACGCCGCATTGCCGAAGAGCAGGAACTGGTTACCGCCAAAAAGAAAGATTCCACCGGGATCTGCTTTATCGGCGAGCGCAAATTCCGCGACTTCCTCGGACGTTATCTGCCCGCGCAACCCGGCCCTATCAAAAGCGTCGACGGTCAGGACATGGGCAAGCATCAGGGCCTGATGTATCACACGCTGGGTCAGCGTAAAGGTCTGGGCATCGGCGGTCAGAAAGACGGCGGCGAAGATCCGTGGTACGTGGTCGACAAAGACGTCGCCAACAACATACTTTATGTTGCACAGGGCCACGAGCACCCGCGTCTGATGTCGGTGGGCTTGATTGCCCAGCAGCTGGACTGGGTCGATCGTCAGCCGATCACCGCTCCGCTGCACTGCGTCGTGAAGACGCGCTATCGTCAGGAAGATATTCCGTGCGTGATTACGCCACTGGATGATAACCGTATCGAAGTGCGTTTCGACTCGCCGGTAGCGGCCGTGACGCCGGGTCAGTCTGCGGTGTTTTATCTGGGTGAAGTCTGCCTGGGCGGCGGTGTGATTGAACAGCGCATTCCGCTGACGCAATAACGCGGCACCTTGCCAACCCCGTCTTCAGGACGGGGTTTTGCTTTCTGCGCGCTCTTCTCGAACGCGAATCAGCCGTTTCCGCCGCTCACATCCAGACTGCCCCGGAGTATATTCAGCTCGATGGCCTTGTTACGGATGAAATCCAGTTTGGCCTGCGCATCCACCAGCCCCCAAACGGTTCCCTGCTGCTGACGATAAAAGTTGTCCAGTGCGGTAAAATACGATTTCTGGTAGGTCAGCCAGTCCCGCTGCGACTGCACAATGCTTTTTTAACCCCAGCCGCCTGCCCTTTCAGCAATGCCTGATACTGTACATTCAACTCTTTGTCCCATTCGGCATAGCCTTGCTGTAAACAGCTTTCGGAATCAAGTGTGGACATGGCCTTCTGCGAACACTGCTCGATTTTTTGATCGATGGCTTTGCCGGGCGTAGCAGCCTGTGCGCCGAGTGACAACAACACGGCGGCGGATCCGGCGGCGAACTTTGCTAACGTCTTCATCTCACCTCTCTTTTTGCCAACCCTCGAAGGCCATTTATGCGCCCGTTTTCACGAGAGTCCAGCGGTAAATAACTCGATTAGGGCCAAGTTTAGGCTATCTGTTCCATTTTATCGGCATCGCCGCCACATTCCCTGCTTTTCGGCGCTGTGTTTAGCCGCCGTTTTGTGGCATGATCTGTCGCCATTAGTGGCACCCCGCAAAAAGAGTCGCAGAACGTTGCCGTCAAACAACGCTTACAGGAGTAACCGTGGCCAAAAATTATTATGACATTACGCTAGCGCTGGCGGGTATGTGCCAGACTGCGCGTCTAGTTCAGCAATTGGCCCACGAAGGGACGTGCGATCGCGAAGGGATGACCGTTTCACTGCGCAGCCTGCTCGAGATGAATCCGGCGTCTACGCTTGCGGTATTTGGCAATAACGAAGCCAATCTGAAGATGGGCCTTGAAACGCTGATGGGCGTATTGAATGCCAATCGTCAGGGACTCGGGGCCGAGCTCACGCGTTATACGCTGAGTCTGATGGTGCTGGAGCGCAAACTCCACGCCAAAAAGTCGTCGATGGACCAGCTCGGGCAGCGCATCGACCAGCTCGACCGCCAGTTGGCGCACTTCGAGCTTGAGTCCGAGCAGATGATAAGTTCGCTGGCCTCGATTTATGTCGACATCGTGAGTCCGGCAGGCCCAAGAATTCAGGTGGTTGGTTCGCCAGCCATTTTGCAGAACCCACAGATTCAGGCCAAAGTTCGGGCCTTGCTGCTTGCAGGCATTCGCGCAGCAGTGTTGTGGCAGCAGGTAGGCGGTGGCCGCCTACAGCTGATGTTTTCCCGTAACCGATTGTTCGAACAGGCGAAAAGCATTCTCGCCCGTTGCTGAAAATCAGATTTGTGATACCCGTCGCCAGACAGGTATGAAATTTTACTGTTAATAAGATCCTGGAGTTGCTACCGATGGAATTATCCTCACTGACAGCCGTTTCCCCCGTTGACGGACGCTACGGTGACAAAGTCAGCGCGCTGCGCACTATTTTCAGCGAATTTGGTTTGCTGAAATTCCGCGTGCAGGTTGAAGTACGTTGGCTGCAAAAATTGGCCACCTGTGCAGAAATCAAAGAAGTCCCTGCTTTTGACGCCGACGCAAACGCTTTCCTTGACCAGTTAGTGGCCAATTTCGATGAAAAAGACGCTCAGCGTATTAAAGACATCGAGAAGACCACCAACCACGACGTGAAAGCCGTGGAATATTTCCTGAAAGAAAAAGTAGCCGCTATCCCGGCTCTGCACGCCGTTTCAGAGTTCATCCACTTCGCCTGTACCTCCGAAGACATCAACAACCTGTCGCACGCGCTGATGCTGCAAACTGCGCGTCAGGATGTGGTGCTGCCCTACTGGCTGAACATCGTGGATTCCATCAAGGCGCTGGCTGCCCAGTACCGCGATATCCCGCTGTTGTCCCGTACTCACGGCCAACCTGCCACGCCTTCCACCATCGGTAAAGAGCTGGCCAACGTCGCCTACCGTATGGACCGCCAGGTCAGGCAGCTGCAACAAGTTGAAATTCTGGGTAAAATCAACGGCGCTGTGGGCAACTACAATGCGCACATCGTGGCCTATCCTGAAGTTGACTGGCACCAGTTCAGCGAAGAGTTTGTGACTTCGCTCGGAATTACCTGGAACCCGTACACCACCCAAATCGAGCCGCACGACTACATTGCCGAGCTGTTTGACTGCGTTGCGCGCTTCAACACTATCCTGATCGACTTCGATCGTGATATCTGGGGCTACATCGCGCTGAACCACTTCAAGCAGAAAACCATTGCTGGTGAAATTGGTTCTTCAACCATGCCGCACAAGGTTAACCCGATCGACTTCGAAAACTCCGAAGGCAATCTGGGTCTGGCGAACGCCGTACTGAACCATCTCTCCAGCAAACTGCCTGTTTCCCGCTGGCAGCGTGACCTGACCGACTCCACCGTGCTGCGTAATCTGGGCGTGGGCCTGGGCTATGCGCTGATTGCCTATCAGGCAACCATGAAAGGCATCAGCAAGCTGGAAGTCAACGAAGCCAATCTGGTGGGCGAGCTGGACCGCAACTGGGAAGTGCTGGCAGAGCCGATTCAGACCGTCATGCGTCGTTACGGCATCGAGAAGCCTTACGAGAAGCTGAAAGAGCTGACCCGCGGCAAGCGTGTTGACGCCGAAGGCATGAAAGTCTTTATCGACAGCCTCGAACTGCCGGAAGAAGAGAAAGTGCGCCTGAAAGCCATGACACCTGCGAACTACATCGGTCGCGCCGCCACTATGGTTGACGAACTGAAGTAAGTGACCGCTTTCTGTTGAATCATGAGGAGAGAAAACATCTGTTTTCTCCCTTTTTCTTTTATACCTTGCCCGTTATCAAGAATCTCGACACATTGGCGCACTCATCTCGCACTAAAAAAATAACCTCACGTGACTTTCTTTTCTCGTTTATATTTCGTTTATAATTTCCCACCGCTGGTTGATAGCAGGTTTATCTTTTAACGATGATAATGAGCCCAGCCGAAACCGGAGAACATTATGCGAATTTTAGTCGTTGAAGATAATGCGCTGTTGCGCCATCATCTGTCCGTGCAGTTGCGCGAGATGGGAAACCAGGTAGATTCTGCCGAAGATGCCAAAGAGGCCGACTATTTTTTGCAGGAGCATGCGCCTGATATCGCCATTGTAGACCTCGGCCTGCCGGGTGAAGACGGATTGAGCATGATCCAGCGCTGGCGTAATCATCAGGTCAAACTGCCGATTCTGGTACTGACCGCGCGCGAAAGCTGGCAAGACAAGGTCGCGGTGCTTGAAGCCGGTGCCGACGATTACGTTACCAAGCCCTTTCATCTCGAAGAAGTGATCGCGCGGATGCAGGCCTTGATGCGCCGCAACAGCGGTCTGGCCTCGCAGGTCATCGCCCTGCCGCCGTTCGTTATCGACCTGTCGCGGCGTGAACTTACCGTCAACGAACCAGCCGGTCAAACTTACCGCCTTCGAATACACCATTATTGAAACCCTTATCCGCAACGCCGGAAAAGTGGTAAGCAAAGACAGCCTGATGCTGCAACTTTATCCCGACGCCGAACTGCGAGAAAGTCACACCGTTGATGTGCTGATGGGCCGGTTGCGCAAGAAGTTGCAGGTCGAACATCCGCAAGAGGTGATTACTACAGTGCGCGGTCAAGGTTATCGCTTTGATATTCGGCCGTGAAATCGATGCGCAGCAAGGGTAAAAATCCTTTTTCACTGCGATCGCGCTACATGATGGCGACCGCCGCCGTTGTGCTGGCGCTGTCTCTGGCCTACGGGCTGGTGGCGGTAGTCGGGTATATGGTCAGCTTCGATAAAACGGCCTATCGCCTGCTGCGCGGAGAAAGCAATCTGTTTTTCAGCCTTGCACAGTGGCACGACAACAAACTCTCCATCAATGTCCCGCCCGATCTGGACCTGAATTTCCCGACGCTGGTGTTTATCTATGACACCCACGGCAAACTGCTGTGGGCGCAGCGGCGCGTGCCCGATCTCGAGGCGCAAATCAGCAAGTCATGGCTCAACAAGGCCGGATTTTATGACCTCGACACCGATACGCTGACGTCGAGCGAGGTGGTCGGCAATAATCCCCGCGCGCAGGATCAACTGAAGAATTACGATGGCAACAATGCTTCCGCCATGACGCACTCGGTGGCGGTGAATACCTACGCCGCCACTTCGCGGCTTCCGGCGCTGAATATCGTGGTGATCGACAGTATTCCGCAGGAGTTGCAACACTCTGATCTGGTGTGGGAATGGTTCAGCTATGTGTTGCTGGCCAACCTGCTGCTGGTGGTTCCCCTGCTCTGGCTGGTGGCCTACTGGAGTCTGCGCCCTATCAAGGCACTGATTGGACAGGTCGCCGAGCTTGAAACCCGGGAGCGGGAGTTGCTCGACGAACACACGCCGCTCGAACTTCGCGGGCTGGTGCGCAATCTCAACATCCTGTTAAGCAGCGAACCGCGGCCGCTATGACCGTTATCGCACCACGCTTGCCGACCTGACGCACAGCCTGAAAACGCCGCTGGCGGTGCTGCAGACGACACTGCGCTCCATGCGCAACAGCCAGCAGATGACCATCGAGAAAGCCGAACCCATAATGCTGGAACAGATAAGCCGCATCTCACAGCAGATTGGCTACTATCTGCATCGCGCCACCTTGCGCTCCGAGCACCTGATTCTGGTGCGCGAAATCCATTCTGTTCCAGCGCTGCTCGACGGCCTCTGCTCGGCCCTGAACAAGGTTTATCAGCGCAAGGGCGTCGAGCTGACCGTGGATATCTCTCCCGAAATCACCTTTATCGGCGAAAAAACGACTTTATGGAGATTATGGGCAACGTCATCGACAATGCCTGCAAATACTGTCTGGAGTTTGTCGAAATCAGCGCGGTGCATACGGAAAACGAGCTGGTGATTCTGGTCGAAGACGACGGACCGGGCATTGCCGAAAACCAGCGTGAAATGATCTTCAAACGGGGTCAGCGCGCCGATACGCTGCGTCCGGGTCAGGGCCTCGGGCTGTCGCTCGCCAGTGAAATCATCGAGCAATATGACGGCAAAATCCTGATAGGCGAAAGCGAGTTGGGTGGCGCGAGCATGCGTATCTGCTTTGGTCAGCAATATGACAGCGATCCCTCCTGAGTTTTACGCCAATCTGCGAGCCTTATCGACGAATTGAGCGGAGATTGCCTGCGCCAGCGGCTTGATGTTCCGTTATAATCTCTGTCAGACATTAGCAATCCGTGGAATAAAATATGGATTATCAACTTGATTTAGACTGGGACGATTTCCTTGCGCGTTACTGGCAGAAGCGTCCTGTCCTGCTTAAACGCGGCTTTAAAAACTTCATCGATCCCATCTCCCCTGATGAACTCGCGGGCCTCGCAATGGAAAACGAGGTAGACAGCCGCCTTGTAAGTCATGACAAGGGTCGCTGGCAGGTCAGCCACGGGCCTTTCGAAAGCTATGACCATCTCGGCGAGAACAACTGGTCGATTCTGGTTCAGGCCGTGGATCACTGGCATGAGCCGTCTTCACATCTGATGCGCCCTTTCCGCCAGATCCCCGACTGGCGTATGGATGATCTCATGATCTCCTTCTCGGTACCGGGCGGCGGCGTGGGTCCGCATCTCGACCAGTATGATGTGTTTATCATTCAGGGTACCGGTCGTCGCCGCTGGCGCGTTGGCGAGAAAATCCCGATGAAACAGCACACGCCGCACCCTGATTTGCTTCAGGTCGAGCCGTTTGACGCTATCATCGACGAAGAGATGGAACCCGGCGACATTATCTATATTCCGCCCGGCTTCCCGCATGAAGGCTATTCGCTTGAAAATGCGCTGAATTATTCTGTCGGCTTCCGCGCGCCCAGCTCTCGTGAAATGGTCAGCGGCTTTGCCGACTATGTGCTTTCGCGTGAACTTGGTGGCAAGCGCTACACCGACCCCGAGTTGGTAACCCGTGAAAACCCTGCCGAAATACAGCCGCAGGAGCTGGACGGCCTGCGCAACATGATGCTGGATCTGGTCGGCAATCCGGAACACTTCAACAGCTGGTTCGGCGAATTCATCACTCAGTCGCGCCACGAGCTTGATGTCGCGCCACCAGAGCCGCCTTATCAGCCGGGCGAAATCTATGAACTGCTGGAGTCGGGTGAAACGCTGCAACGTCTTGGCGGGCTGCGCGTGCTCCACGTTGGCAACCGCTGCTATGTCAACGGTGAACCTATGGTAACCGAGCATATCAAGGCCGCCGATGCGCTGAGCCGCAGTCTGATTGTCACCCACGACATGCTCGGCGACGCGCTGGAAGATCCCTCTTTCCTTGCCATGCTGTGTGCGTTTATCAACAACGGTTACTGGTACTTTAACGATTAAGCCCGTGTTGTCCGAGGCCTCCCTGAACAAGGAGGCCTCTTCTTTCAGCGTTTTGCGCGCTCTGCGGTCAGCTCCGCAATCTTCATGATTACCGCCACGGCGCTCTCCATTCCTTCAAGCGTAATGAACTCGTGTTTACCGTGGAAGTTGTAGCCACCGGCAAAGATATTCGGGCAGGGCAAACCACGAAATGACAGCTGTGAACCGTCTGTGCCGCCGCGAATCGGCTTGATTATCGGGGTAATATCGCAATCTTTCATCGCCTGCTCGGCAATGGCAATGATATGCGGATGCTCGGCCACCTTGTCGCGCATGTTGAAATAGGAATCGCTCAGCGTCACCTCGACCGAAACCAGTCACGATGCAACCCCTGACTCAACTGCTGCGCAATGTCGCGCATCTTTTGTTTACGCGCCTCGAATGCCGCCGTGTCGAAATCACGAATAATGTAGTGCATCTCGGTGCGTTCAACGTTGCCCTTGATCCCGGTCAGGTGATAGAAACCTTCATAACCTTCTGTATTTTCAGGTGTTTCCTCGGCGGGTAAGGCGGCGTGAAAACGCGTGGCCAGCGACATCGCATTCACCATCACGCCTTTGGCACTGCCCGGATGCACATTATTCCCGACAATATTGACCGTTGCCGACGCCGCGTTGAAGTTTTCGAACTCCAGTTCACCCACGGCGCTGCCGTCCACCGTATACGCCCAGTCGGCGGCAAAATGCTCGACATCGAACGACTGCGCGCCTGTGCCGATTTCTTCATCCGGAGAAAAGGCAATGCGCACCTTGCCGTGCGGAACATCGCTGTTTTTCAGTCGCACCATCGCGGTGACGATTTCCGCGATCCCGGCTTTGTCATCGGCACCCAGCAGCGTTTTGCCATCCGTGGTGATCAACGTTTTACCGTGCATGCTGTGCAGCACGGGGAACATCTCGGGAGAAAGGCAATCTTCGCCATCGCCGAGGGCAATATCGCCCCCGCGATAGTTCTCGACTATCTGCGGATTGACATTGCGCCCCGTAAAATCGGGTGCCGTGTCGAGGTGAGAGATAAAACCGACAGTCGGCACCGGCCAGCTTACATTGGCGGGCAACGTCGCTACCACGCAGCCTTTTGGCGTAATGGTGACGTCACTCAACCCTAGCGTGGTCAGCTCGTCGCGGAGAATCTCGGCAAAACGACGCTGCCCTTCCGTGCTCGGAATGGTTTTCGCGTTGGGTTTGGATTGGGTATCGATGGAAACATAATGAAGGAAGCGTTCTAGCAACTTGTCCATAATCGGGCATCCTCAGGAAACAGAAAGGTAGTATGCGCAGCTTGAATTTAATTGATGTTGCGTCAGGTCATGCATAGGCGCAATCCCTGACGCGCTGACTTATCGCCAGTCGTCGCTCTTTCGACTTAAAAAGGCGTGAACGAATTCGGGAACCACGGTACTGGCAAGGCCGTAGATGCGCTCGTCGAACTGGCTTTCAACCTGGCTCGGCTCCAGGTTAAGCTCGAAGGTATGCGCGCCCTGAATATGGGCTTCATGCACAAATCCTGCGGCCGGATAGACATGTCCCGACGTGCCGATGGCGATAAAGAAATCCGCCTTGGCCAGGGCGCTGTAGATTTCGTCCATGCGAACCGGCATTTCGCCGAACCACACGACGTGCGGGCGCAGTGGCGCCGGAAACTGGCAGCAGTGGCAACGATCGTTTACCGTCAGATCCGTGGTCCAGTCAAACACCTGCCCCGACACGGTACAGCGCACTTTCATCAGCTCGCCGTGCATGTGCAGCACGCGAGAGCTGCCGGCACGCTCGTGAAGGTTGTCGATATTTTGCGTCACCAGCAGGAAATTGTCGCCCAGGGCATCTTCAAGCACGGCGAGCGCATGGTGCGCGGCATTGGGCTTGATGGAGTCTTCCTGCAACTGCTGGCGACGCGCATTGTAAAACGCCTGAACCAGCTCGGGATCGCGGCGATAACCTTCGGGTGTAGCGACATCTTCGACCTTATGTTCCTCCCAGAGTCCATCCGCCGCACGGAAAGTGCGGATCCCGGACTCGGCCGAAATACCGGCACCGGTGAGCACCACCACGTAAGGTCGTTTCAATTCAGCCGCCGCCATGCTGTCGCGATGAAAGATATTCGACCGAAAACGCTGATGGCGTATGCGCTTGTTTTTGCGAAATCGTCGCAGACGATGGTGTGTGCGCATTTTCACCGCTCCTTGTCGTGATTCTTACTCTGACTGTAGTCATAGGAATCGATTACTGCCCCCGCTCAATACGCGGGCCGGGTCGATACGGCTGGCGCGACGCGCCGGATACCAGCTTGCGATAAGGCTCAACACCAACGCCGTCGCCAATACGCTTGCCACATCTATCCAATGCAGTTCCGAAGGTAAAAAATCGATGAAATAAATATCGCCGGAGAGGAATTTATGCCCCGTCAGCTTCTGCAATGCATTAATGATATTCGTCAATTGTAACGACGCAATGACGCCTATCACCACTCCGCACACGCTGCCGACCAGTCCGGCCATAAGCCCGTACCAGATAAATACCGCGCGGATCAAACCGTCTTTGGCACCCAGCGTGCGTAACACCGCGATATCGCTGCTTTTATCCTTTACCGCCATGACAAGGGTCGAGACGATATTAAAACAGGCAACGCCAATCACCAGCACCATCGCCAGATACATAATGGCGCGGATCATCTGGATATCTCGATACATATAACCGTAAGTGCCTATCCAACTGCTAATGTAAACGTAGGCTTTTGTGACCTCTCCCGCATCACGCACCAGCTTGTTGGCAGCAAAAACATCGTTAACCTTGATGTCGATTCCGGTAATGCTGGTGCCCATGTCCTGATACTGCTGCGCATCGGCCAGCGGAATCAGCGCCATGCTGTGGTCAAGTTGTCCGCTCAGTTGCAGAATGCCGGTGACATGCAGGCGGATCCTTTTGGGCTGCAACAGTTTCATTTCAGGGTCACTGTTCGGGATCATCACGGTGACATAGCCGCCCTGCCTGACGTTTCAGCGCATCGGCGACGCCCTTGCCCAGAATTATCTGCTGTTCACCGGCCTTGAAGTTCTGCCAGGCATCACCCTGCACAAACCGCGGCACCGCGCTGATACGCCCTTCCTGATCGGGAGAGACGCCCTTGACCTGCAGGGCGCGCAGCTTGGCACCATTTTCAACCAGACCACTAAACTGGATATACGGCGCAGCGGCAACGATGCCCGGCACCTTCTCGACGCGATCGATAACCCCCTGCCAGCCGTTGAACGGTTGATTGACAGGGCTAATCTGACCATGAGGCACTACGGCCAGCACGCGGTCTTTCAGCTCGCGCTCAAAGCCGTTCATCGCGCTCAGGCCGACAATCAGTACCGCAACGCCGAGCGCAATACCCAGCGTCGAAATCACGGAAATCAGCGACACCATGCCGCCGCCGCGTCGGCCACGGCTAAAGCGCAGGCCGATAAGAAGAGAGAATGGCATGGCTGACATCAACGCGCCCCCAGCAGGGTAGAGTCGGTCTGCAACTTGCCGTCGCGCATTTCAAGCTGGCGGCTCAGGCGATTGGCCAGATGCAAATCGTGAGTCACCACCAGAAACGCCGTGCCCTGACGCACGTTCAACTCGCCGAGCAGCTCGAAAATGCTGTCGGCGTTTTTCTGGTCGAGGTTGCCGGTCGGTTCATCGGCCAGCACCAGCGCCGGGTTGTTTACCAGCGCGCGGGCAATCGCCACACGCTGACGTTCGCCGCCCGACAGCTCGGAAGGTCGATGTTTGCTGCGATGCTCAAGCCCTACGGCAGCCAGCATTTCGCGCGCGCGGTCCTGCACTTCGGATGCCTTGTTTCTGCCTATCAATAGCGGCATTGCCACGTTTTCAAGCGCGGTGAAGTCCGGCAGCAGGTGGTGAAACTGATAGATAAAGCCCAACTGACGATTACGCAACTCGGCCTTGGCCGACGATGACATGGCATTCAGCGATTGGCCTTTGAAAATCACTTCGCCCGACGTCGGGGAATCCAGCCCGCCCAACAGGTGCAGCAAGGTACTTTTACCGGAGCCGGAACTGCCGACGATGGCCATCATCTCGCCCGGCTGGATGGCAAAGGAGACGTCACGCAGCACGTCGGTATTCAGTTTGCCTTCCTGATAGGTCTTGCAGAGGTTTTCGCACTGCAACAACAAGGAATCATTCATAACGTAAAGCCTCTGCGGGTTGGGCGGCGGCGGCGCGCCATGAAGGGTAGAACGTAGACAGTAACGCGATGGCCATCGCGACCAGCGCGATAACCACGACTTGCAGCGGCTCGATGTCGACAGGCAGCGACGCGCCGTCGAGCATCACGCCAATCGCCGGCATAATGGTATTCAACTGGGTGGCAAGCAACACGCCCAGCAGCGCGCCCAGCAGTGCGCCAATCACGCCCGCACTCGCGCCCTGCACCATGAAAATAGCCATGATCTGGCGGCGCGTCAGGCCCTGGGTTTTGAGAATCGCGACCTCGCCCTGTTTCTCCATGACCAGCAGACCCAGCGAGGTGATGATGTTGAACGCAGCGACGGCAACGATCAGGCTCAGCAGCAGCCCCATCATGTTTTTCTCCATGCGCACGGCCTGGAACAGTTCGCCGCGACGCTCGCGCCAGTCTTTCCACTGCGTGCCTTTCGGCAGCGCCTGCGTCGCGAGGGTATCGACGTCCAGCGGATTGTTCAGATACAGCCGCCAGCCGGTGACGTTGCCCTGTGGATAGAGCATCATGCGCGAGGCGTCCTGCACATTGACCAGCATTTCGTAGCCGTCGACTTCACTGTTGGCCGCAAAGGTGCCCGCCACGGTGAAGAGGCGCTGGCTCGGAATGCGGCCCATCGGCGTAAACTGACTGACGCTTGTCACCATCAGACGCAGGGTGTCGCCACGCTTGACCTTCAGCTGCTGGGCGAGCTGGTCGCCCAGAATCACCTGATATTTATTCGGTTGCAGCACCTGCTGACTGACGCCCACCAGCGTGCTGGAGAGTTGATCGAGCTGCCCGGGATCAACCCCGAGCATCACGCCCACCGCCACGCTCGCCGGGCTTTGCAGTACCACGTCACCGGTGGTGAACGGCACGGCACGGCGTACGCCCTGCAACTTCATGGCGTCGTCATGGGTAACTTGTTGAGGATTAAGCGATCCCTGCGCTGTGGTGAGGTAAGCTTGAGGCATCAATCCCAAAATATTGCCTTCGAGATCTTTCTCAAAACCGTTCATCACCGACAGCACGGTGACCAGCGCCATTACCCCAAGGGTAATGCCAATGGTGGATAGCCAGGAAACAAACCGCCCAAAGCGGTCCGAAGCTCGCCCGCGCATATAACGCAGGCCGATAAATAGCGCGACAGGTTGATACATGAAATCCGTTATGTGCAGTAGCTCAATGCAAAGTGATCAACGATAATAAAGGCTACCTCCGCTTTATGGAACCATTAACGGTGTAACTCGACGGCTTTTATTTATGTAGAGTCGTGTACAAATCGGATTGACCTGATAGTAAACCCCGTCGCAAGATACGGTTTATAAATCCGGCCCTTACCCGCCGACAAGAGAGATAGTGAAACTGCTTATGCTTCAAAAAATACCTAAAGACCTGCGTTACTCACTGCCAGAACGTGCGGGCGACACACGTCAGCTCGGACAACTCACCGGATCGGCCTGCGCACTGGAATGCGCACAAATCAGTGAACGTCACGCGGGTCCGGTGATGCTTGTCGCGCCGGATATGCAAAACGCCCTGCGGCTGCGCGATGAAATCCAGCAGTTTACCGAACACAAAGTCATCAGCCTCTCGGATTGGGAAACGCTGCCCTACGACAGTTTTTCTCCGCATCAGGAAATAATTTCAACCCGTCTGTCGAGCCTTTATCAACTGCCAACGATGGAACGCGGCATTATTATTTTGCCGGTGAATACATTGATGCAGCGCGTCTGCCCGCACGAGTTTCTGCACGGCCATGCGCTGGTGATGAAAAAAGGCCAGCGCCTGTCTCGCGACAAACTGCGATCGCAGCTGGAGCAGGCGGGGTATCGCAGTGTCGATCAAGTGATGGAACACGGCGAATTTGCTACCCGTGGCGCCCTGCTCGACCTGTATCCGATGGGCAGCGACGAGCCGTTCCGCATCGACTTCTTTGATGACGAGATAGACAGCCTGCGCCTGTTTGATGTCGATACCCAGCGCACGCTGAGCGAAGTCGAGTCCATCAACCTGCTGCCCGCGCACGAATTCCCGACCGATAAAAACGCCATCGAGCTGTTTCGCAGCCAGTTCCGCGAGAAGTTCGAGGTGCGCCGCGATGCCGAACATCTCTATCAGCAGGTAAGCAAAGGCACCTTTCCTGCCGGTATTGAATACTGGCAGCCGCTGTTTTTCAGCCAGCCGCTGAGCAGCCTGTTTAGCTATCTGCCAAAAAATACGCTGGTGCTGAATACCGGATCTCTCGAGCAGTCTGCCGAGCGTTTCTGGCAGGATGTGGTGCAGCGTTACGAAAACCGCCGCGTCGACCCGATGCGCCCGCTGGTGGAGCCGGACCTGCTGTGGCTGAAAGTCGACAGCCTTTTCGCCGAACTCAAGCAATGGCCGCGCATTCAGCTGAAAACCGACGTGCTGCCCGATAAAAGCGCCAACACCAATCTCGATTATCAGCCGCTGCCCGACCTCTCCGTCGTGCCGCAAAACAAGACGCCGATGGACAACGTGCGCCGTTTCAACGAATCCTTCACAGGCAGTATCGTATTCTCGGTCGAAAGCGAAGGTCGCCGCGAAACGCTACAGGATTTGCTGGGTCGCATTAAGCTCAACCCTACCCTCATCACCCGTATCGAAGACGCCGAGGCGCCGGGCCGCTACATCATGATTGGGGCCTGCGAGAAAGGCTTTCTCGACAACCAGAGACAGCTGGCGCTGATTTGTGAAAGCGACATGCTGGGCGAGCGCGTGGCGCGCCGTCGGCAGGATACGCGGCGGGCCATCAACACCGATACGCTTATCCGCAATCTGGCAGAGCTTCGCCCCGGTCAACCGGTGGTGCACCTCGAGCACGGCGTGGGGCGCTATCTGGGCCTCACCACGCTCGAGGCGGGCGGCATCAAGGCCGAATACCTGATTCTGACCTATGCGGGCGAAGACAAACTGTATGTGCCGGTGTCGTCGCTGCATCTGATAAGCCGCTATGCCGGGGGTGCCGATGAAACCGCGCCGCTGCATAAACTGGGCGGCGAAGCCTGGTCCAGAGCCCGGCAGAAAGCAGCCGAAAAAGTCCGCGATGTCGCCGCCGAACTGCTGGATATCTACGCCCAGCGCGAAGCCAAGGCCGGTTACGCCTTCAAGCACGACAAAGAGCAGTATCAGCTGTTCTGCCAGACCTTCCCGTTTGAAACTACGCCGGACCAGTCGCAGGCTATCAATGCGGTGCTGACCGACATGACGCAGCCGCTGGCGATGGACCGCCTGGTGTGCGGCGACGTGGGCTTTGGCAAAACCGAAGTCGCCATGCGCGCCGCATTCCTTGCCGTCTCCAACAACAAGCAGGTGGCGGTGCTGGTGCCGACGACCCTCCTCGCGCAGCAGCACTTCGACAACTTCCGCGATCGCTTCGCCAACTGGCCGATTCGTATCGAGATGATGTCGCGCTTTCGCAGCGCCAAAGAGCAGCAGGGTGTGCTGGAAGAAGCCATCGAAGGCAAGGTCGATATTATTATCGGCACGCACAAACTGCTGCAAAGCGACCTGCGCTGGAAGGATCTCGGCCTGTTGATCGTCGACGAAGAGCACCGGTTTGGCGTGCGTCACAAGGAGCGGATCAAGGCGATGCGCGCCGACGTCGACATCCTGACCCTGACCGCGACGCCTATCCCGCGTACTCTGAATATGGCGATGAGCGGCATGCGCGACCTGTCGATTATCGCCACGCCACCGGCGCGCCGTCTGGCTGTTAAAACCTTTGTGCGCGAGTACGACAGTCTGGTGGTACGCGAAGCCATTCTGCGTGAAGTGCTGCGCGGCGGACAGGTTTACTACCTGTACAATGACGTCGCCAATATCGACAAGGCCGCCCAGCGCCTCGCCGAACTGGTGCCCGAGGCGCGCATTGCCATCGGCCACGGCCAGATGCGCGAACGTGACCTCGAGCGGGTAATGAACGATTTCCACCATCAGCGTTTCAACGTGCTGGTCTGTACCACCATTATCGAAACCGGTATCGATATTCCGAGCGCCAATACCATTATCATCGAGCGGGCGGATCACTTCGGGCTGGCGCAATTGCATCAGTTGCGTGGACGTGTGGGTCGTTCGCACCATCAGGCCTATGCCTATCTGCTGACCCCGAATCCGAAGGCAATGTCTGCCGATGCGCACAAGCGACTGGAAGCCATCGCCTCGCTCGAAGACCTCGGCGCAGGTTTTGCGCTCGCGACCCATGACCTTGAAATTCGCGGCGCGGGCGAGTTGCTGGGCGAAGGCCAGAGCGGCCAGATGACCACCGTTGGCTTCTCGCTGTATATGGAACTGCTTGAAAATGCGGTGGAAGCGCTGAAAGAAGGCCGCGAGCCGTCACTTGAAGACCTCACCACCAGTCAGACCGAAGTCGAAATGCGCATGCCTGCGCTGTTGCCGGAGGAGTTTATTCCCGACGTCAACACCCGTCTGTCGCTGTACAAGCGTATCGCCAGCGCCCGCACCACGCAGGAAGTCGATGAACTGCGCGTCGAGCTGATTGACCGTTTCGGAACGCTGCCCGACGGCGCGCGCAATCTGCTGAGCATCGCCGTGCTGCGCCTGAAAGCCAAGGGACTCGGTATCAAGCGCATTGAAGGCAACGATCGCGGCGGCTTTATCGAGTTCGGCGAGAAGAATCGCGTCAACCCAAGCTATCTGATTGGTCTGCTGCAAAAGCAGCCGCAGGTGTATCGCCTGGATGGCCCGAGCAAGCTGAAGTTTATGCTTGAACTCACCGATAGGCCCGAGCGTCTGAAATATATCGACGGCCTGCTGGAAGACTTTGCGGAGAATCAGCTACCGGCTTGATGCGTAAGCTGCCGAACGCGTTGCAAAAACAAAAAGCCCGAGCTTGTCACTCGGGCTTTTTCATATGCGGATGTTGATACTGGGTGCGTTGAGGCCGTTCCGTAATTCGGCGAATCAGGAACGTGTCGGGTTGAGCTGCAGCTGGCCGCTTTTATCGACGGGAATTTGCGTGCCCGGATCGTGGTCCATTCTGACCTTGCCCTGCTGGTCGCCGATTTTGTAGGTCACGTCATAGCCCAGCATCTTCTCTGACTTGTCATAGACCGTGGTGCAACGCTGCTTCTGTGTGGTGTAGGTATCGTTGTCCTGCAGATTACTCTGCACGCGATTACCTGCATAACCGCCGCCCAAAGCGCCTGCAACGGTAGCGACATCGCGACCTCGCCCGCCGCCGAACTGATGACCAATCACCCCGCCCGCAACCGCGCCGAGGACAGAACCCACCACCTGATTCTCGTCCTGAACCGGACGGCGATGGGTGACCGTAATGTTACGGCACTCTTTTCGCGGCGTTTTGATGGTTTCCTTGATAGGAGACGCGCTGACAACCTGCGCATATTGCGGACCTGAAGTGAAAACGTTCATACCCGCTACGGCTGCGACACCTAAAGCCGCAGCGACGCCGATACCGACGCCAGCTAACATTGACTTGTTCACAGGACATCCTCCCAAAATTGATAAGGTCAGTTTGCGTAAAGTGCGGGCCGTGAACAATAAGACTAACGGACAAAAAAACGTCTGGAGGAGTTAACGCAGCGGGTTTGAGAGGATTCTTAGGGGAGTAAGGATTCGAGGAAAAACCGCAGTCGCTCCTCGAATCGATTCAGCCAACGCTTAAAAAAACGATGGCGGTACAGAGGTTTAGTGAAGTTTAAGGCGCGGGCGAAGGACCCGGTTGATACTGCCGACAAACATCATCAAACCGGTCTTGATGTAACCGTGCAGCGCAATCTGATGCATACGGTACAGCGAGACATAGACCATACGCGCCAGACGGCCTTCGACCATCATCGACCCTTTGGTCAGGTTACCCATCAGGCTGCCTACAGTGCTAAAGCGCGACAGCGACACCAGCGAACCGTGATCCTTGTAGACATAAGGCTTCAGGCTGCGGCCATGACGTTGCGCCATAATGTTGTCAAAGCAGCGCGACGCCATCTGGTGCGCAGATTGTGCACGAGGCGGCACAAAACCGCCGGACGGCAGCGCACAGGAAGCACAGTCGCCGATGGCATAGATATCGGCATCGCGCGTGGTTTGCAGCGTTGGCTCGACCACCAGCTGATTGATGCGGTTGGTTTCGAGACCGCCGATATCTTTCATGAAATCAGGCGCCTTGATACCGGCAGCCCAAACCATAAGGTCGGCTTCGATAACACCGCCGTCCTTGGTGTTCAGGCCTTTCTTGTCCGCGCTGGTCACCATCGTCTTGGTCAAGACCTTGACGCCGATTTTGGTTAATTCCTGATGCGCAGCGGCAGAGATGCGCGGAGGCAAGGCAGGCAGGATGCGCTCGCCGGCTTCTACCAGCGTCACGTTCAACGCGCTGCTTTGCAGGCCTTCAAAACCATAGCTGTGCAGTTCTTTCACCGCATTATGCAGCTCGGCAGACAGCTCGACACCCGTTGCGCCGCCGCCCACAATGGCGATATTGACTGTACCGGTCTTGTCGGGATTGGCGGAATATTTCAGGAACAGATTCAGCATTTCATTGTGGAAACGGTGCGCCTGATGCGGGTTGTCGAGGAAGATGCAGTTCTCTTTCACGCCCGGCGTACCGAAGTCGTTCGAGGTGCTGCCCAGCGCCATGACCAGCTGGTCATAACCAAGGTCGCGTTCGGCCACCAGCAGTTCACCGTTGGTATCACGGATTTCGGCAAGCTTGATGGTTTTGTTTTCGCGATTGATATCGGTCAGAGAACCGATTTGAAAGGTAAAGCCGTGGTTGCGCGCGTGAGCAAGATAGCTCAGTGCGTCAACGCCATCATCCAGACTTCCGGTGGCGACTTCATGCAGCAACGGCTTCCACAGGTGGCTGTGGTTGCGGTCAACCAGAATAATCTCGGCTTTTTTACTGCGACCAAGTTTGTGACCCAGACTGGTTGCAAGCTCAAGACCGCCCGCGCCCCCGCCGATAATCACAATTTTTTTCTTTGCTTCAGTCACTATGACTCCCTCAAATGTAAACCAAATGTTATCTAAGGGTAACGCTATTATCCTTAGATAACATAGGGTTGCTCAAGTTAAATCATCTTGAACGATGAGGATAGCATGGGGGAGTCAGATGATTATACCAAAATTGATCTACATCAATTGTTTTTCGTGCGGCGTGGCGCTAACGGATTTTTTGCGTCTTGCGATTCAATCAGTTAGCGCCTTATAGAGAGTTTAGCGTGAGAAAAGATTTAGCCTTGGGCCTGCTTGTGCGCCTGCCAGCGAGCATCCAGCGCGGACAACTCGCGATTTGACTGCTGCCAGCGCGCCGTGTCACGCAGATCCTGACGGCTCGATTTGCCGTGCCAGCCGCCGCCATGATACAAGGACGCGACGTTGTCGGCCTTCACCGGCGACAGGTTGTCGAGTACGCTCACCGCGCCTTCACGGTTGTTGCACACCAGAATCATGTCGCAACCCGCATCGAGCGAAGCCTGTCCGCGTTCGGCATAGCTGCCCATGACCGCCGCCCCTTCCATAGACAAATCGTCGGAGAAGATTACGCCGTTAAACCCGAGTTCCTGACGCAGAATCTGCTTTAACCAATACGGCGAACCGCTGGCAGGACGCGGATCGGCCTGCGTATAGATAACGTGCGCAGGCATGACTGCATCGAGCAGTTTGCGCTCGTTCAACTGGCGGAAAATCGCCATGTCGTGCCGACGAATCACGTCGAGCGGGCGATCGTCACGCGGCGTCTCTTTATGGGAGTCGGCAGTGACCGCGCCGTGCCCCGGAAAATGCTTGCCCGTCACTTTCATTCCTGCGGCATGCATGCCGCGAATATAGCGCTCGGCGATGTTCAAGGCCATCTGCGGGTCGGCGTGGAACGACCGTCCGCCGATGGCGGCACTGATATGGCCGATATCCAGTACCGGCGCGAAGCTGATATCGATATCCATGGCTATCATCTCGGCCGCCATCAGCCAGCCGGCTTCTTCGGCCAGACGTCCGGCTTCGCGCTCGTCGTTCAAGGCGGCGAAAGATTGCGCCGCAGGAATGCGGGTAAACCCTTCACGAAAACGCTGTACCCTGCCCCCTTCCTGATCGACGGCCAGCACCAGTCGCTCGCGAGAGGCGGCGCGGATTTGCCGAATCAGCTCTTGCAGCTGCTCCACGTCGTGATAGTTGCGGGTAAACAAAATGAGTCCGCCGACCAGCGGATGCTGCAAGATTTCACGCTCTTCTGCGTCCAGCTCATAGCTGGCAACGTCTAACATTACTGGACCCACGACCTTACACTCCTGTTCTGTACTCATTCTTTAAATAGTTGCCGACGCAGGGGCTGCGCCCAGTCGAGATAACGCGCGTCGGCCGTTTGCTGCCAGCGCACTTCAAACCACATCAGCATCAGATAATCGAGCCACGGCTGCCAACGACGAATCTGTCGGGCAAGCCTCGAGATATCGTGATAACCGCCTTGCCGGGCATAACATTGCAGTAAATCCTGCTGCTGACTGGCGCTAAAACCGTTACCGGCAAACAGCGCGGCAAACTCCAGCGCAATGTCGGTGGCAATGGCGTATTCCCAATCGATAAGCCGCGCACCTTGTGGACTATTAACCCAGTTCTGCGGGTGAATATCCATGTGCGTGACAGAAATTTTTAACGTTTTCGGCGGCGTTGCGCGCATCATTTTTTATGATGGCGCAGCCAGGCGGGCGTGATGCGTCGCCGGTCAATAGACTGCCAATAGCTTTCGAATCGCTGTTTGATATCGAGCGTCTGCCCCAGAGGCCGCAGGCCGTGCAGCCGTACCAGCATGGCGGCGAGCCGTTGCTGCGAAGCCGGGGTAAAGAAGGCGGGCGGCGTCAGCGTTTCGCCGTCTATCCAGTTGACCACCAGCCACGGCTCGGCCCAACACTGCGCGATGGGCGCAATATCCGTTGATGACACATGGCGCAACAGCGCGTGTTCACGCCGCCTATCTATGCCCAAACGCTGTTTTTCACGCGAGGCAAGGCGGGCCAGCAGCGTTTTTTCACCCGCCGTGATTTTCCAGCTTTCGCTGCTAAGCCCCTCTACCGGCGTAAAAACACAACCGGCGGAATAATCCGCCGGAAGAGAGTTGTCGACCAGATGTCTCAGGCTGGCATCAATGTTGAACGGCACCGCTACCTGACCAGACGATTTCACCGCTTGGCACGGTCATCAACTGCATATCCAGCGTTGGCGCTTTTACATTGCCGCTGGCATCGCTGTACAGCACGTACTGGGCATTAACCTGACGCGCCAGAGCGATAGCCTTGCTGCGTGACACCAGGTTGTCGTCGGGTGACAGGCCCATTGCCTGCTTGGCCGTCGCGAGCTGGGAAGCCGGTACCACGGTAAAGGTATTGTTGGAGGCCAGCGCCGTGTGCATCGCGGAGGTGATTTTGCCGGTCTGCAGGGAACCATTGGTGCTGTTCTTCACGTTGTCGAGCAGCAGGACGCTACCTGCCTGCACACCTTCTGCCTGCAACATTTTGGCTACCAGCGGCTGTACCGTGGCACTCCAGTCGATTGACTGCAATTTCGGCGGCTGTGGAATGGTCTGCACAGGCGGCTGACCCGCTGATTCAGGTGTTCCGGACCC
Source organism: Rouxiella chamberiensis (assembly GCF_026967475.1). NCBI lineage: Bacteria > Pseudomonadati > Pseudomonadota > Gammaproteobacteria > Enterobacterales > Yersiniaceae > Rouxiella > Rouxiella chamberiensis. Next base: position 2,253,893 of record NZ_CP114058.1, read on the forward strand.
CGGCACTGGCGTAACCGGCGTGATTGGCGCAGTCGTCGGTGGGGTTTGCGTCTGCTGCTGTTCTTGCTGCTCTTGCTGCGAAGTAATACACCCGCTTAGCGCCAGGGTAGCCAAGGCCACCATTAAATACTTTTTCATCAACCCTCTCCGTACGGGAAATTAAAGATAAAGGTGAACACGCACGCTGTACGCATCAAGATTACCGTTAAGTGAATAGATATCGACATCCGAATTTGCCGGAACGGTGATGGTCCGTGGCGCAGCAAACGGCAGCAGATCTAGACCCTGCTTGTCATACCAATAGAATACATAATGAATTTGAATAGGTTTAGGCTGATTGTTACTGAGTGACAAGGTGGCCTTTTTCCGCCCCTGATCGGACGATAACGACGGGGATCCGGGGATTATCCCGGCCGTCAGTACCGGCGACTCCATGATTACCGTTTGCTGATCGTTCAGCGCAATACCCGGCGCGCTGCTGCACCCCGCCAAACAAAGCAAGACAGCGCTGGCCATTAGAAATCGCATACCTTTCCCTCTTGAAGAGGCAGAAAACCTGCCAGAGCGGGCACCTCGATGCCCTGCAACCTACTGTTATGCCAGCAGAGGACCCAGATTGCGACCACCTACCAAATGCATATGTATATGATACACCACCTGACCGGCGTGTTTGTTGCAGTTAACAATTAATCGGTAACCGTCTTCGGCAATACCTTCCTGCTCGGCAAGTTTGGCTGCAACCGTCATCATGCGACCCAGCGCGGCTTCATGCTCGGCGGTCACGTCATTCATGGTCGGAATGAGAATATTGGGAATGATGAGAATATGGCTGGGCGCCTGCGGGGCGATGTCACGAAAAGCGGTTACCAGTTCGTCTTGATACACCACGTCAGCCGGGATTTCGCGGCGGATAATTTTACTGAAAATCGTTTCTTCGGCCATGATACCTCTCCATTTTCAAATACTGTGCTCGCAGTATGAGTGAGCTATTCCGTTATTTTCAAGTCTAATCACCGCCTTCCTGGCCGAATGCTGTATAAATCAGCAGCATTTGAGCGACGTATTCCAGATTTGAAGCAAATATCTTATGTTTTGCTCCCTACCCTGTATAAAAGAGGCGGTGACATCAGGCGAGTAGGTTTGAGGCGAAAAAAGCCGGTCAGGATGAACCGACCGGCAAGAGTGATAACAAGTTTTTGATGGTACTTGATTTATTGCTGAAGCTTTATGCTGTGAGTGATCAGTTGTTACGGATATAGTCGTCCATGTCGGTTTTCAGGTTGTCGGATTTAGTGCCGAAAATAGCCTGCACGCCCGAACCCGCAACGACGACACCCGCCGCGCCCAACTGTTTCAACCCTGCCTGATCGACTTTGGCAACATCCGCCACGCTGACACGTAAACGGGTGATGCAGGCATCAAGATTGGTAATGTTGTCCTTACCGCCGAATGCTTTCACCAGTGAAGCAGACATTTCGCTGCCGCCCTGCGCGGTTTGCGCAGTGGTCGTGGCTTCGCGGCCAGGCGTTTTCAGATTCAGTTTCACAATCAATACCCGGAAAACGGTGTAGTAAATCAGGCCGTAGATAATGCCAACGATAGGGAACAGCCAGATGCGGCTGCTGTTACCGCTCAGCACCACAAAATCTATCAGTCCGTGCGAGAAGCTGGTTCCGTCGCGCATGCCAAGCAGAATACAGATTGGGAATGCCAGACCGGCCAGAATCATGTGGATAACATACAGAATAGGCGCCACAAACATGAAGGCGAATTCGATAGGCTCGGTAATACCCGTCAGGAACGCGGTGAGCGCCGCCGAAATCATGATACCGCCGACCTTGGCACGGTTTTCGGGTTTGGCAGAATGCCAGATCGCAATCGCCGCAGCCGGTAGGCCGTACATTTTGAACAGGAAGCCGCCGGACAGTTTACCTGCCGTCGGGTCGCCCGCCATATAGCGTGGAATATCGCCATGGAACACCTGCCCCGCCGAATTCACGTATTCGCCGACCTGCATCTGGAAAGGCACGTTCCAGATATGGTGCAGACCGAAAGGCACCAGCGCGCGCTCGACCAGCCCGTAAATACCAAACGCGACGACCGGGTTCTGATAGGCCGCCCATTGCGAGAAGGTTTGAATGGCACTGCCGATAGGCGGCCAGATAAAGGACAGCACAACGCCCAGGAAAATAGCCGCCAGCCCCGAGATAATTGGCACGAAACGTTTACCGGCAAAGAAGCCAAGGTACTCCGGCAACTTGATACGATAAAAGCGGTTGAACATATAGGCGGCAATGACGCCAGAAATAATACCGCCCAGCACGCCGGTATCCGCCAGATGTTTGGCGGCAATCTCTTCGGCCGGCAGGTGCAGTACCATCGGCGCGACCACGGCCATGGTTTTGACCATGATGCCGTAGGCGACCACGGCGGCCAGCGCCGAAACGCCGTCATTATTGGTGAAACCGAGTGCTACGCCGATGGCGAAGATCAACGGCATGTTGGCGAAAACTGATCCTCCCGCTTCGGCCATGACATGCGAAACGACCACGGGAAGCCAGCTAAAGTTTGCGGAACCGACACCCAGCAGAATCCCTGCAATAGGCAAGACGGAAACGGGCAGCATTAGCGATTTACCGACCTTTTGAAGGTTTGCAAACGCGTTTTTGAACATATTGAGAGTGCTCCTGAGTAATGGTTTTGTATCTTCGCCGTTAAATAAACTGACGCAAGATACCGACTTCCCAGGGTCTTCAGCGACGGCCTCAACCCTGTTGCAGCGGGCGTTTTTGCCTGCTGCGGGCGGGGCATATTTTTGCCCCTTTTAATTTTTACGAAGGGTAAAATAAATCCCCCCGACAATAGTTGATGGCAATCACGTTTTGCTAAAAAATCATCTTTGACAGGTCGAATACTTTCCAAAAAGCGGCGTTCAGAGAGGGAATTTTGGCAGGACGCAGAATTGATGGCCCTCGAGAGCAGATAAACATGCGCTATCGGGCCATTAATTACGAGAAATAAAATAATTCCGAAACGCGGGAATTCACGCGTTTCGTTTCTTTAAGCAGGTTTGTCGCTTTCTAAAGCAGTCGTGCAGAGTCAACGTGGAAAAGCTTCGAGAAATTCGCGGTGGTCGTTTCCGCCAATGTTTCAAGGCTCACGCCTTTGAGTACGGCGAGGTATTCGGCCACATCACGCACGTAGGCTGGCTGATTCTCTTTACCACGATGCGGCACCGGTGCCAGATAAGGCGAATCGGTTTCAATCAACAGGCGATCCAGCGGCACATAGCGTGCAGCTTCACGCAGTTGTTCGGCATTGCGGAACGTCACAATTCCGGAAAACGAGATGTAAAAGCCCAGATCCAGCAGCACTTCCGCCGTAGCACGGTCTTCGGTAAAGCAGTGCAACACACCGCCGCATTCGCCGGCCTTTTCTTCGTGCAGAATATCGAGCGTATCTTGGCGCGCATCTCGGGTATGCACGATAACCGGCTTGTTCAGCTCGCGACCCACGCGAATATGGTGACGGAAAGAGTCCTGCTGCAGTTTCAGCTGCGCCGGTTCTTTCTGATAAAAATAGTCGAGGCCTGTTTCACCCATCGCGACCACGCGTGGGTCGGCCGCCAGTGTACGCAGCTCGTCAAAATCATAGCCGTCGTCGATATTCAGGGGATGCACGCCGCAGGAGAAGGCGACTTCGGGGCGATCGCCTATCATCTCGGCCATCGCACGATAGCCCGGCAACGTAGTCGCTACGGCCAACATGAATTTCACGTCGCGCTCGCGGGCTTTGACCAGCACGTTATCGAGATTGCCGTGCAGTGTGGCGTAATCAAGGCTGTCCAGATGACAGTGTGAATCGACTAAAAACATAGTTAACTCTTTATCTTTTATTAAATGGCTTTCAAAAAGGGGGATGGGAAGACTTAAAGAGCGGTTTCCCATTCCAGAAGCTGTTCCGTTAACAGAAGCTCGCGGTTAACACCCACCACGCTCAGCAACTGTTGGCGGCAATGCATCCAGCCCTGAAGATTTTTTTGCAATGCGGTATTGCCCATGCCGTTGGCCAGCAAGGTGATCAAAGGCTGCTGGTCGAGGTTTATCACATAATGGCCCGCGCCCTGCTGGGTTTTCAGAACGTCCAGCAGCAGCGAACCAGAGCCAGAACAGTCGGTCGGCCGCGTCATCGTGATTCAACTGCGGCAAGAGCGACAGCAGGTCGCGCTGTTGCCAGCTGACGCCGAGTTGCTGGCACAATTGTTCGCGCTGCTTCCAGCGCTCGGGTTGCAATAACGCCAACGCCGCCAGTGGCGTGCCATCGCCGATCCTCAGCGCCGTTTGTATCGACAGAGGGTCTGCCGGGAGTTGGCGTGCAATCCACTGCCCCGCCAGCGCCGCATCGGGCGTGGTGAGATGCCAGTAAAAACAGCGGCTGCGCAGCGTAGGCAACAGGCGCGACGGTTCGTGACAACCTAGTAAAAAGTAGGTGCGTTCGGGCGGTTCTTCAAGCGTCTTTAACAACGCATTGGCGGCCGCCTCGGTCAGCAGCTCGGCATGTGGCAACCACACCACCTTGGCACCGCCCTGTTGTGAATAGTTGTATAGCGTTTCAATCAGCTGGCGAATAGGTTCCACACCCAGACTGTTTTTGCCCTTCTCCGGCGTCAGCACGTGCCAGTCGGGATGATTACCGGCAATCATCAGATGACAGCTGTGACATTTGCCGCAGCTTTTCTCGCCTTCGGGATGCTGACACAGCAACCAGCGGCTCAGGCCGTAAACCAGCGCCTCGTCACCCATGCCTTTTGCCGCATGCATCAGCAAGGCGTGGTGGCCGCGTCCGCCTTGATATTGCGCGACAAGCTGCCGATACGGGCCGTTTAGCCAGGGATACCACTTCATCCGCGCGTATCCTGCTCGCGCTGCTGCGCAACCCAGTCGATCAGCGTCTGGCGAATAGCTGCGCTCACCTGCTCGAGAGTTTGCGAAGCATCGATGGTTTTGATGCGCTCGTCTTCGGCAGCCAGGCTCAGATAACGCGCGCGGGTGCGCTCGAAGAAGGCCAGCGACTCCTGCTCGATGCGGTCAAGCTCGCCACGCGCCCGGGCACGCTGCAAACCCACGGCAGGCGGCAGGTCGAGATACAGGGTGAGATCGGGACGAAAATCGCCGAGCACGGTATCGCGAAGCGAGGTCATCAGACGGCTGTCGATGCCGCGTCCACCGCCTTGATAGGCCTGTGAAGAGAGGTCATGACGATCGCCGACCACCCAGGCACCACGCGCGAGCGCAGGTTTAATCACATTTTCGACCAGTTGCACGCGCGCCGCATACAGCATCAGGACTTCGGCCTTATCGGTGAGCTGCTCGCCTTCGATGCCCTGTTTAATGAGATCACGCAGCTTTTCGGCAAGCGGCGTACCGCCCGGCTCGCGGGTGAACTGAATATCTTCAATACCCTGCTCGCGCAATGTCTGCACCACCACGTCGCGCGCTGTGGTTTTTCCGGCCCCTTCCAGACCTTCGATAACAATAAAACTACTTTTCATTCTTGTTTTTCATCAGGTCGCGATAGGCGCGCACTGCCTTGTTATGGCTGTCGAGGTTGGTGGTAAAGGTGTGGCCACCCTTGCCATCGGCGACAAAATAGAGGAAATCGGTTTTCGCAGGATGCGCGGCCGCTTCAATCGAGGCTTCACTCGGCATGGCAATCGGCGACGGCGGCAGACCTTCGATAACATAGGTATTATACGGCGTTGGCGTCTCGAGATCCTTCCTGGCGATCGTACCTTTATAGCTGTCGCCCATGCCGTAGATAACCGTAGGATCCGTTTGCAGGCGCATACCAATACGTAAACGATTGATAAACACCGAAGCCACTTCTTTACGCTCGTCTTTGATGGCCGTCTCTTTTTCGATAATAGACGCCATAGTCAGCATATCCGTCGGCGTTTTATACGGCAATGAAGTATCGCGATCCTGCCAGATCTTCGCCACGGTCTTTTCCATACGCTGATGCGCACGCTTGAACAGCGAAAGATCGGTCGTGCCTGCGGTATAGGCATAAGTGTCGGGGTAGAGCCAGCCTTCGGCATTTTTGGCATCTTGCATACCCAGCGCCGTGGCAATGTCATCGTCACTCTTGCCGGTCAGTTCATGCTTGAGATAACCGGCCTTTTGCACGACCTGCATCCAGTCCTGCAAACGGAACCCTTCCACGAAACGCACGGTAAACTGTGCCTCTTTACCGCTACGGAGCAGTTCAAGCATCTGACGCACCGTCATGCCCGCCGGGAAACGATACGTACCGGCCTTGAACTCGGCGAGTTCCGGCTCCAGGTGCAATAGCAGCGTGAACAGCCAAGGCGAGGCAATCAGTTTTTGCTTTACCAGCATGTCTTCCAGCACGACACGACCGGTGCCTGCGGGCAAGGTAAAGATTTTTTCGTTTACCACATTAATCTTGCGATCGGCAAAGCGCTCGACCTTGAAGTAGCCGATTGCCGCCACAGCCAGCAGGATAATGACAATAAGACCCAATACTCTGATTTTTTTGATTTTCATGAATTTTCACTTAACAACAAAGTGGCTTCCCTTAACGACAATGCAGTCTCTCAGCAGCAGCGAGGCTGTAAAAATGACAATAATTTTGACCCGTTATAATGCCAGTTTTCTATCTTTCTGACTGGAAGAATTGGCATCAGGGCATTACAAACGATGACTTCTTCGGCATCTTCGAGGGTGGCGGGCGTTTCACTGACGATGTGCAGCGAAAACGCATCAGACATTTCAATAAGCTCGATAATCCGCTGGCGCATAATGCCGTTGACGCCCGCATGGGAAAGATCGGGCGTGAACACCGCCGACCCCTTGCGCCAGAACCAGGTTGGCGGCGCAGCATTCGACCAGCAGGCCGGAGGTGTCTCGTCACCAGCGCCTCCTGCGCCGAGGTGTGGTCGAGATGCGCGCGAATCATGACCTGTTCGAGACGATTAAGATGTTTGATGCCCGCCAGAAGTGTACTGCGTGCCAGCGTGATCGGGCTTTGGGCGAGTTCGATTCCCTGCTCGCGCCAGCGATGATAATGTTGCGGATAGCCGCTCAAAGAGAGAATACGCGTGGGGCCGACAACGCCCTGGCTGCTGTAGCCGCGCCCGCCCTGACCCCGTGACAGTATCACCTTGAGCACGCCCTCTTCGCACCCGGCGGCGGCGGCCCGCATCTCTGCCTCGAGAGTGGCCCAGTGGCAGTCGGGCATCAGCAAGTGTGAGACGGCATGTTGCAATCGCGCAAGGTGCCTGTTCACGTGTTGCACGTTGCCTGCTTTCACCCACGCCGTGGTAAAGCAGCCATCGCCAAACTGTACGGCGCGATCGGCGACCGGAATGTGGTCCTGCTGCTGGCCATTAATCCAATACATCGTCTTCTCCCTTTTTCGGCTTTCAGACTGGCGTAATCCCTGCGGCGATGCCACGGGATCTTTCCGACTTTCCGCGCTGCCTCGCAAACTTCAAACAATGAAGATGCAGATAGCAAAAAGGCCCGAATATCGGGCCTTTGCAAGCAATACCATAAACACTTACAGCTTGCGGAACACCAGTGAACCGTTGGTGCCGCCGAAACCGAAGGAGTTACACAGCGTGTATTCCATGTCTTTGACCTGACGCGCTTCGTGTGGCACGAAGTCGAGGTCGCAGCCTGCATCCGGGTTATCCAGATTCAGCGTCGGAGGAACCGCCTGGTCACGCAGCGCAAGCAGGGTAAAGATAGACTCCACCGCGCCGGCCGCACCCAGCAGGTGACCGGTCATGGATTTGGTCGAGCTTACCAGCACGCGGCCAGCATCGGCACCAAAGATGGATTTCACTGCCTGCGCTTCGGCAATGTCGCCCGCAGGCGTTGATGTGCCATGCGCATTGATGTAACCGATTTTCGCGGCGGAAATACCCGCATCGCGAAGCGCGTTTTCCATCGCCAATGCCGCACCGGAGCCGTTGTCGGGCGGCGAGGTCATATGGTAGGCATCGCTGCTCATCCCGAAACCGACGATTTCGGCATAAATTTTCGCACCCCGCTTTTTGGCGTGCTCGTACTCTTCAAGCACCATGATACCGGCGCCGTCACCCAGCACGAAGCCATCACGGTCTTTGTCCCACGGACGACTTGCCGCCTGTGGATTGTCGTTGCGGGTGGAAAGTGCACGGGCCGCGCCAAATCCGCCGACACCCAGAGGCGTACTGGCTTTCTCGGCACCGCCGGCCAGCATTACGTCGGCATCATCATAGGCGATGATACGCGCCGCGTGGCCGATGTTATGAACGCCGGAGGTACAGGCTGTTGCAATAGAGATACTTGGGCCACGCAGACCGAACATGATGCTCAGATGACCGGCAATCATGTTGACGATGGTAGAAGGCACAAAGAAGGGGCTGATTTTACGCGGGCCGCCGTTAACCAGTAACGTGTGATTTTCTTCGATAAGACCCAGACCGCCGATGCCGGAACCAATGGCGGCACCAAAGCGCGGGGCATTTTCTTCGGTCACTTCAAGGCCGCTGTCTTTCATGGCCTGAATACCGGCGGCAACGCCGTACTGAATGAAGGGATCCATCTTGCGAGCATCTTTACGCGAGATATAGTCTTCACAGTTGAAATCTTTTACTAAGCCAGCAAAGCGCGTTGCATAGGCACTAGTATCAAAATGGTCGATAAGGCCAATACCACTCTTACCGGCCAGGAGAGCGTTCCAAGTAGACTCTACTGTATTGCCGACGGGAGAAAGCATGCCAAGTCCAGTCACAACAACTCGACGTTTAGACACGTGTGTCCTCCAGGGAGGGAAAAATATTACAGAGGGATGAAAAAACTTAGGCGGTCAATTGACCGCCTAACTATCAAAACTTATAAAAAGAAAAGTTTCGATTACGCCTGAGCGTTGTTGATGAAATCAATAGCTGCCTGAACAGTAGTGATTTTTTCAGCTTCTTCGTCAGGGATCTCGGTATCAAACTCTTCTTCCAGAGCCATAACCAGCTCAACGGTGTCGAGAGAATCTGCGCCAAGGTCGTCTACGAAAGAGGCAGAGTTAACTACTTCTTCCTGTTTAACACCCAGCTGTTCAACGATGATTTTCTTAACGCGTTCTTCGATAGTGCTCATACTATTAAATTTCCTATCAAAACTCGCTTTCGCGATGGTTTTCGTAGTGTATAAAATGTTGGAAAAGATGCAACTAAATCCCGGCTGGTCAAACCACTATTTTGCTTTATTTGCCTATTTTTAAAGCCAAAAAAGCAAAAGTAGAATGATCATCAGATCATGTACATGCCGCCATTGACATGTAAAGTCTCACCAGTGATGTAGCTGGCCTCATCAGAGGCTAAAAATGCAACAGCGCTGGCAATTTCTTTTGCATCGCCCAACCGGTTGGCTGGAACTGATGACAAAATGCCTGCGCGTTGATCATCTGTCAACGCCCTTGTCATGTCCGTCTCAATAAAGCCAGGAGCGACGACGTTGACAGTAATGCCGCGTGAAGCAACTTCACGCGCCAAAGACTTGCTAAAACCGATCAGACCGGCCTTAGCTGCCGCGTAGTTCGCCTGTCCTGCGTTACCCATGGTTCCAACTACAGAACCAATGGTGATGATTCGGCCAAACCGCTTTTTCATCATAGCTCGCATTACCGCTTTTGACAGCTTAAACACAGAGGTCAGATTGGTGTCCAGAATATCCTGCCACTCATCGTCTTTCATGCGCATAAGAAGGTTATCACGGGTAATACCAGCATTATTAACTAAAATGTCGATTTCACCAAATTCAGCACGAATCGTCGTCAATAATTGTTCAATTGACGAAGAATCAGTCACATTGAGAGCAATACCTTTGCCGTTTTCGCCTAAATAAGCGCTGATGTCTTCAGCACCTTTTTCGCTGGTCGCGGTGCCAATAACGCGTGCGCCACCGGCAACCAGTTTCTCTGCAATAGCTCGGCCAATACCGCGACTCGCGCCGGTGACCAGAGCAATTTTTCCGTCGAAGCTCATTGTTTTCCTCTTCTTATTTTTCAAGCGCCGCAGACAGGCTGGCAGTATCGTTCACTGCCACCGCCGTCAGGGTATCAACAATACGCTTGGTCAGGCCGGTCAGGACTTTGCCCGGACCCACTTCAACCAGTTGTTCTACGCCTTGCTGAGCCATGTATTCGACGCTTTCAGTCCAGCGTACCGGATTGTAAAGCTGACGAACAAGGGCGCTGCGAATTTCTTCGGCAGACGTCTCAACCTTCACGTCCACGTTGTTGACAACGGGATACTGTGGCTGGCTGAAACTGACTTTCTCGAGAGCCACGGCCATTTTATCCGCCGCAGGCTTCATTAATGCACAGTGTGAAGGCACGCTGACAGGCAGCGGCAGTGCACGTTTTGCACCGGCTTCCTTACATGCTGCACCGGCACGTTCAACCGCTTCCTTGTTACCGGCAATGACCACCTGGCCCGGCGAGTTGAAGTTGACCGGCGACACGACTTGTCCCTGGGCAGACTCTTCACAGGCTTTAGCGATGGACGCGTTGTCCAGGCCAATGATGGCATACATTGCGCCGGTGCCTTCAGGCACCGCTTCCTGCATCAGTTTGCCGCGCAGTTCAACCAGGCTTATCGCCTGCTTGAAATCCAGAACACCGGCACAAACCAACGCAGAATATTCACCCAGGCTATGACCGGCCATCAATGCCGGTTCAGCGCCCTGCTCCTGCTGCCATACACGCCAGATAGCGACGGAAGCGGCCAGCAACGCGGGTTGAGTCTGCCAGGTTTTGTTCAACTCTTCGGCAGGACCCTGCTGCACCAGCTGCCACAAATCATATCCCAGAACGGAAGAAGCTTCCGCAAAGGTCGATTCTACCACGGGATGCGCTGCCGCGAGGTCTGAAAGCATCCCTAACGCCTGCGAGCCCTGCCCGGGAAAAACAACTGCGATCTTGGTCATTTAACTGTCCTGTAATTCGTAAACGCCCTGTTAATTCCGTAGCGCTCTGTGAGTCAAAAAATCAAAAGAGTCCGAAAAATCAGAATCGGACCAATGCCGAGCCCCAGGTGAAACCGCCACCGAAAGCTTCGAGCAATACCAGTTGTCCACGCTGAATGCGGCCATCACGTACGGCTTCATCCAGTGCAGTAGGTACCGATGCCGCCGAGGTGTTGCCGTGGCGGTCAAGCGTAACTACAACCTTGTCCATGCCCATGCCCAATTTCTTGGCGGTCGCGCTGATGATGCGCAGGTTCGCCTGATGCGGAACCAGCCAGTCCAGCTGCTCGCGATCCATGTTATTGGCTTGCAGGGTTTCTTCGACCACGTGCGCGAGTTCGGTCACGGCAACTTTAAAGACTTCGTTGCCCGCCATTTTCACGTACGGAGGTTGTTCAGGGGTTTTCTGGTTGGGGTATTCCAGACTCAGCAGGCTGCCGTAGCTGCCATCGGCATGCATGTGCGTGGAGATGATGCCCTGTTCTTCGGATGCGCCAAGCAGGACTGCACCCGCGCCGTCGCCGAAGAGGATCACGGTGCCGCGATCTTCGTCGTCGATTTTGCGCGACAGGACGTCGGAGCCGATAACCAGCGCATAACGCACGGCACCGCTCTTGACGTACTGATCGGCAACGCTGAGTGCATAGGTAAAGCCCGCACAGGCCGCTGCCAGGTCAAACGAAGCCGAGTCCTTGATGCCCAGCAGGTTTTGAATCTGGCAGGCAGAACTTGGAAACGCATGAGAAGACGAGGTTGTGGCAACAATAATGAGTCCAACGTCCTTGGCATCGACGCCAGCCATTTCCAGCGCTTTTTCGGCGGCGGTCAGGCCCATTGTTGCTACAGTCTCGTCCGGTGCGGCAATACGACGCTCACGGATACCGGTACGGGTGACAATCCACTCGTCCGACGTTTCAACCATTTTTTCTAAGTCGGCATTAGTCCGAACTTGTACGGGCAAGTAGCTCCCCGTACCGAGAATCTTTGTATACATGTACAGTCAGTCACTCTTGGGTAAGACAGCCTCAAGGCGCGCGGCAATCCGCTCGGGGACCTGCCGCTGCACCGCCTGAACAGCCTGCTCGATAGCTACAGCAAACGCCCGCTGATTTGCTCCGCCATGGCTTTTAATCACGATGCCGCGTAATCCTAACAAACTCGCGCCATTATACTGGTCTGGATGTAGATGACTGAAACGCTTTGCTAATTTTTTCTGTACTATTTTCTGCAAAGTCGGTCCGAACCACTTCATCCACCAGGATTTCCTGCCATTCTCCCCAGAGGATTTAAGCAATGACAAAAACATCCTGATCACACCTTCCATAGTTTTCAGTGTGACATTACCGACAAAACCATCACATACCATGACATCAGTTTTACCGGTTAGGAGGTCGTTGCCTTCAAGATAGCCGATATAATTGATTACGGGTATGTTTTTTAGAATCGAAGCCGCTTCTCGGATATTGTCCAGTCCCTTCGATTCTTCCTCGCCGATATTCAGTAAGGCTACACGCGGATTGCTGATGCCGACAACTTCTTCTGCCATGACGGATCCCATCACGGCAAACTGGACCAGCATCTGGCTGTCGCACTCCACGTTCGCCCCCAGATCAAGCACTACTGTCCTGCCGCGCTGCTGATTCGGCAGAACCGTCATCAGCGCCGGGCGCTCAATGCCTTCCAGAGGCTTGATAACAAGCTTCGCCAATCCCATCAATGCCCCGGTGTTCCCGGCGCTGACACACGCCTGCGCGTCGCCACTCTTGACGAACTCCAGTGCCATGCGCATCGAGCTTCCGCGACTGGCGCGAATGGCTTGCGAGGCTCTGGCATCGTTCGCAATCACTGACTCAGAGGCAATAACATTTATCCGCTCCAATAAGGAAGGATCGGTGTTGGCCAGATAAGGAGTGATTTCGTCGGGATTGCCGACCAGAAGAAGATTGAGTTCAGGATTAGAGGTCAGTGCCTGCAATGAAGCAGGCACTGTGACGGAAGGACCGAAGTCCCCGCCCATAACGTCTAACGCGAGGGTTAGACGTTTCAAGGTATCGCCTTGCTATTACTTAACAAGTTTAATGTTATCAAGTAAATAGTTAGCAAGTAAGAAATCAGCCGATAACCTTGCGACCGCGGTAGAAACCGTCGGCAGTGATATGGTGACGCAGGTGAGTCTCGCCAGAAGTTTTGTCCACAGACAAAGTGGCGGTGGTCAGCGCATCGTGTGAACGACGCATGCCACGTTTAGAACGGGTTGGTTTATTCTGTTGTACGGCCATGGACCTTACTCCTTAATTACTTTTCTTTAAACTTGCTAATACGGAGAACGGATTCGGTTTCTCGGCCTCTGGAGGCAGTTTACCAAATACCATTTCCGCGTCGGACACTTCACAGTGTTCAGAATCATGTACCGGAACCACAGGCAGTGAAAGAATAATTTCGTCTTCAATCATTGCCAGCAAATCGACTTCGCCAAAATCATCGACTTCGATAGGCTCGTAAGCTTCCGGTAATGCCTCAGCCTGCTCGTCATTCTTCACAGGACTAAAACAATATGTTGTGTGAACCTGGTGTTCAAACGTCTTGCCACATCTCTGACATTCCAGAGTAACAGTGACATCGGACTGACCTTTGATAACGGCCAGCTTTTGATTGTCGATATCAAACGACAAAGAGGTCTGCACATCTGAATCCACACTGACTACCGATGCGGCAACTCGCGTCACTTGTTCTGCGTCGTAGACTCCAATGTAGTCCAAACGCTTCTGAGCGGTGCGAAGGGCATCAACAGCCAGGGGTAATTTTACTTTTTGCATAGGGCGCGCATATTAACTTTGTAACGACGTAGAGTCAAAGAAAAAGGGCATTTTATAGCGCCTTTCACCAATATTCGCTTCCTCAGCGGCGGACAGTTTAAAATGGGTGATTCAATAACGCCATGCTTTGTGAAAAAAATTATGCAAACAGTGAATCAAAAAAGGATCCTTCTGGCTTCGACGTCGCCCTATCGCCGCGCCATTCTTGAAAAAACGACGCTGGAATTCAGCTGCGCCGCGCCAGACATCGATGAGACGGCGCTTGCCGGCGAGTCTGCCGAGGCGCTGGTGCAACGTTTGGCGGAGCAAAAAGCCCGTGCGCTGGCCGCGCGTTATCCCGGCCATCTGATTATAGGATCGGATCAGGTGTGTGTGATCGACGACACGATCCTCGGCAAACCGCACACCTTTGACAACGCCCGTCGTCAGCTGAGTCTGGCCAGCGGTAAAAAAGTCGTCTTTTATACCGGTCTTTGCCTGCTCGACAGCGACAGCGGAAAGGCGCAGCGAGTATGCGAGCCTTTCGAGGTGCATTTCAGAGTGCTCGAGGATGCAGAAATCAGCGGTTATCTCCAGCTCGAGAAGCCCTACGACTGTGCCGGAAGCTTTAAGTGCGAGGGGCTTGGCATCAGCCTGTTTGAGAAACTCGACGGGCGCGACCCGAATACGCTGATTGGCCTGCCGCTTATCGCCCTGCTCGGCCTGCTGCGCGAACACGGCATCAATCCGCTGACCGCGACGCCATAAAAAAAGCGCCCGCTGACTTGGGGCGCTTCTTTCGCTGGCTCACACCGTTGCCGTACATCGCGGCAACGGCCGATTATTTCGCGGCGTTGCGCAGCCTGGTCAGAGCATTGCGCAATTTTGGCTCGAGCGGCGCTTCGATGCGTATCGTTTCACCGGTGCCCGGATGTTCGAATCGCAGCGCGGCGGCATGCAGGAACAGACGATTGATGCCGGTGCCTGCGAGCTGGGCGTCAAATTCGCGGTCGCCGTAGCGGTCGTCGAACGCAATGGGATGGCCCGCATGCAGGGTATGCACACGAATCTGGTGGGTGCGCCCGGTTACGGGGCTGCATTTCACCAGCGTGGCAAAGGCGTATTTCTCTTCAATCTTGAAACGCGTTTCGGAAGGCTTGCCTTCACTGTTGACGCGCACGATGCGCTCGCCGCTTTGCAGAATATTTTTCAGCAACGGCGCCTGCACGACTTTGCAATGCGACTGCCATTCACCGCGCACCAGCGCCAGATAATCCTTCTGCATGGTTTTGAGACGCAACTGCTCATGCAGCGATCGCAGCGCCGAGCGCTTTTTGGCTACCAGCAGCACACCGGAGGTATCGCGGTCGAGGCGATGAACCAGTTCGAGGAAACGGGCGTCGGGACGCAGTGCGCGCAGCCCTTCGATGACGCCGAAGCTGAGTCCGCTGCCGCCATGAACGGCCGTGCCGGAAGGTTTGTTCAGGATAAGCAGGTGGTCGTCTTCATAAAGGATACAGTGCTCGAGCGCCGCGACCTTGTCGAGCTTGGCCGACACCGGCGCTTCTTCACGTTCGGCAACACGAACCGGAGGCACGCGCACCTCATCACCCGCCAGTAATTTATATTCCGGTTTGATTCGCTTCTTATTTACGCGAACTTCGCCCTTTCGCAAAATACGATAAATCATGCTTTTGGGCACGCCTTTCAGGAAAGTGCGCAAAAAGTTATCAATTCGCTGTCCGGCTTCTTCTTCGGTGATGGGGATTAATTGTACAGTTGGATTCTCAGTTTTCATGGGCCGTGATTCTAGAGGGTTCTAAATATTGAAGGCGGGGATCGCGCCGCTGATTTTTATGTGCTTAACTCTAAGTTTACCAGCAACCGTCGAGGATTACTTAAAACCGAAAATTAATTCGGACAATAAGGCGGTGTGAAGCCGTTCAAAGGTGTTAAATAAACTTTACCAACACCTAAAAGTCACCTTGCTATATCGGTACGAGCAATGGAATAATGAAGTCACTTCCGCGTTGATTCTCTTGAACTTAGGGAAAACGCTGGAATTAACGATTTGCTTATCTCGCAAAAACGCGGCAATGGCGTAAGACGTAATGTGAAATCAAGCAATTAGCGGGCTGCGGGTTGCAGCTTGGCCGGCAAATGGAATGTGATCTGGCTACCTAATCAGAAGCTATTCCCCACTAAAAGTACTGTTTTCGTACAGCTGCAGTTATATATCTTTCAAAGATTAACGCGGCAGAAGCAGGCTTACCGAAAATAATGCGCCCCTATGCAGGCGACAACCGGGAGGTTGACGACTATGCGAGAAGACTCGGGGCCAACGGTTTTAATCCGGCTATAGCGATTATTTTGCCCGCAGTTCTGACAATAATGCAAAAATAACGAGTAAGTTAAAGATGAAAAGAATGTTGATTAACGCAACTCAGCAAGAAGAGTTGCGCGTTGCTCTTGTAGATGGACAGCGGCTCTACGATCTGGATATTGAAAGTCCTGGCCACGAGCAGAAAAAAGCCAATATTTACAAAGGTAAAATCACCCGCATAGAACCAAGCCTTGAAGCAGCATTTGTTGATTATGGTGCGGAAAGACATGGTTTTCTCCCCTCAAAGAAATCGCCCGCGAATACTTTCCCAGCAATTATTCCTCCCATGGCCGTCCAAACATCAAAGATGTTCTGCGTGAAGGTCAGGAAGTCATTGTTCAGGTAGACAAGGAAGAGCGTGGCAATAAAGGCGCAGCACTGACGACGTTCATCAGTCTGGCCGGCAGCTATCTGGTTCTGATGCCAAACAACCCGCGCGCTGGGGGTATTTCCCGCCGGATTGAAGGTGACGACCGTACCGAACCGAAAGAAGCCCTCTCTTCTCTGCAACTGCCAGACGGCATGGGCCTCATCGTGCGTACCGCCGGTGTGGGCAAATCCGCCGATGCGCTGCAATGGGACCTGAGCTTCCGCATGAAGCACTGGGACGCCATCAAGAAAGCAGCCGAAGGCCGCCCTGCTCCTTTCCTTATTCACCAGGAAAGCAACGTGATTGTTCGCGCCTTCCGCGACTATCTGCGTCCTGACATCGGCGAAATCCTGATAGACAACCCGAAGGTTCTCGAGCTTGCCAAAGAGCACATTGCTGCGTTGGGTCGTCCGGATTTCAGCAGCAAGATCAAGCCTTATGTCGGCGAAATCCCGCTGTTTAGCCACTATCAAATCGAATCGCAGATTGAGTCCGCCTTCCAGCGCGAAGTGCGTCTGCCTTCCGGTGGTTCCATCGTTATCGATACCACCGAAGCCCTGACCGCAATCGACATCAACTCCGCACGTGCCACCCGCGGCGGCGATATCGAAGAAACGGCGTTCAACACCAACCTCGAAGCGGCCGACGAAATTGCCCGTCAGCTGCGTCTGCGCGACCTCGGCGGCCTGATCGTTATCGACTACATCGACATGACCCCGGTTCGTCACCAGCGTGAAGTCGAAAACCGTCTGCGCGATGCCGCTTCGTCAAGACCGTGCGCGCATCCAGATTGGGCGTATCTCGCGTTTCGGCCTGCTGGAAATGTCTCGTCAGCGTCTCAGCCCGTCACTGGGTGAATCTACCCACCACGTCTGCCCACGCTGCGGCGGTACCGGTACCGTGCGTGACAACGAGTCGCTGTCGCTCTCCATTCTGCGTCTGATTGAAGAAGAAGCGCTGAAAGAGAACACCAAAGAAGTTCACGCTATCGTTCCAGTGCCGATCGCCTCTTACCTGCTGAACGAAAAACGTGAAGCCGTGAATGCCATCGAGAAACGTCAGGGCGGCGTGCGTGCCGTCATCGTCCCTAACGATCAGATGCAAACGCCGCATTATCACGTGCTACGTGTGCGCAAGGGTGAAGAGTCCTCCACCTTGAGCTACCTGTTGCCACAGGTTCACGAAGCCGAGATGCTCCAGCCTTCCGAAGAGCTGCCTGCCGAGCGCAAACGTCCCGAGCAGCCTGCTCTGGCGACCTTCGCCCTGCCTGCCGAAGCGCCTCCGGCCTACGAACAGCAACCCGCGCCTGCCGCCCAACCGGCCCAGACGCGTACCGCTTCCGTCAACGCGGCTCCGGCTGCGGCAGCAGCACCGGCCAAATCCGGCGGCTTCATGAGCAAGCTGCTTGGCGGTCTGAAAAGTCTGTTTGCCTCCGAGCCTGCGCCTGAAGCCAAACCGGTTGAAGCGGTTAAAGACGTTCAGCCTGAAACCTCGGCCGAAACGGAAACCCGTCGCAGCAATGAACGTCGCAACCAGCGTCGTCAGGGCACGCGCCGTGACCGCAACGGTGAACGTGGCGAGCGCAACGGCGAGCGCAATGACCGTAATGGTGAGCGTGGCAACCGTAACGAACGTACCGACCGCAACGAACGTACCGATCGTACCGATACCCGCAGTGAAAATACCGACTCGCGTTCAGAGCGCACCAATGGCCGCACAGACCGTAACGACCGCGCCAACGGCCGCACCGAACGTTCTTCCCGTAATGCCGAGCGTAACGACCGTACCGATCGCAATCAGGACACTGTTGCCGTCGACACGGTAGCGCAGGATCTCGAGAACACCGGCGCACGCGAAGAGCAGCAGCAACAGCCTCGCCGCGAACGTGGCGATCGTTCACGCCGTCGCAACGATGACCGTCGTAAAACACAGCAGGAAGAGAAACCGGCTGATGCCGTTGTCGCAGAAACCGTAGCAGCAGCGCCAGCGCCGACTGCACCGGTAGAAGATGAAGACCGCATGCCTTCGCAGCGTCGCCAGCGTCGTCCGTTGACCCAGAAGATTCGTTTCGAATCCGAAGTGGATCAGGATGTCGAAGATGCCGCGCAGATGCTTATCACCGGTGTGAAACCCGCCGAACGTGCGCCGGAGCCGAAAGCCGTCGACAGCCAGGCCTACGAGCCAGCTCAGCAGCAGGAAGCCGGTAACGACACGGAAACCGATGAAGCCCAGAGCGACAGCAACCGCGAAAACGGCATGCCGCGTCGTTCACGTCGTTCGCCACGTCATCTGCGTGTGAGCGGTCAGCGTCGTCGTCGCTATCGTGACGAGCGTTACCCGAGCCAGTCGCCAATGCCGTTGGCAGGCGCGTTTGTCTCGCCGGAAATGGCATCGGGCAAAGTGTGGATTTCCTATCCGGTTGTTCAGTCAAATGAACAGGTTCAGCCAAACGAGCCGGTTCAGCCGCAGGCAGAACAGACGCAGCCGCAGACAGAAGCCGTTGCTCAGGCCGCTGTACTGACCGAACAGGTCGAGATTGCGCAGGCCAATACGCCGGCCGCGGCAGAAGTTCAGCCTGTGGTTGAAGCAGCGCCTGCCGTTCAGCAGCCTGCACCGGTTGAAGCGCCTCGCGTTGCCACCAACACCGTGACCTTCCAGGAAGCCCAGGAAGTGATCGAGCAGGAAGTGGAAGCCGTCAAGGCAGAAAACCCGGTGGCCGCCGAGCCGCACGTGGTTGAGCCTGCAACGCTTGAAACCGTTGACACCGACGTGCCGGCACCGGCGCCTACCGAACCGACCCTGGTCGAGCCGGTTGAGCCTGTCGTTGCACCAAACGTGGAAGAAGTGAAGCCTGCGGCCGTTGAAACCGCTGTCGAACCTGAAGCTGCCGCCCCTGTTGTTCAGGAAGTGAAGCCGCAGGAACCGGCAGTAGAAGTTCAGGTTGCCGGTATCGACGCGACCGAAGCCGAAGCTCCGTCTATCGCTATTCCTGCCACGCCTGCTGTCGACACGCAGCCGGCTGCCGCAGCGAAAACCGAGACGGTCGCGCCACGCTTCAAGCATCACGCTACCGCGCCGATGACCAAGGCACCGGCTCCGGCCTATGTTGCCGAACCGCCTCGCTTTAGCGATTGGGTTCGTCCAGCCTACAACTTCAGTGGTAAAGGTTCCGCAGGCGGACATTCCGCAGCGGCAACCGCGACGGCTCCGGCAACCAAGCCAGAATAACCGCGCGTTACCCCTGAAAACTAAAAACCCGCCACTGGCGGGTTTTTTTATGGCCTTGAAACCGTTGGAAGGCTTAGGCGAACAGCTTCATCTTCTTAATCTCGATTTTTTCAAGCTTGCCGTCCAGCTGGCTGACAAAATGCTGGAAGTGCGCGCTTTGCTCGTGCTGCTCGACCGCTTCCTGCGATTGCCAGCGTTCGTAAAACACAAAGCTGTTTTCGCTGTCGATTTCACGATGCAAATCGTATTGCAGACAGCCCAGTTCTTCGCGACTGGCCGCCACAATCGTGAGCAGCGCCTGGGTAACGTCGTCGAGAAATTCGGACTTGACGGTAAGAGGGGCAACAATTCGGACTTCCATGGTTCGTCTCCTGTTTGATAGCCGTTGAGAGCTATGGGATAAATCAATCTTCTATCGTAGGCAAAAAATTAAGTATCTCTAATAGTTAGGTCTGACTTTACGCGCCCACAGACACTGATTTCAATGTTAACTTAACAAAGTAATGCATCCTTTACATTTTGCGCTTATCCTTGTACCCCGCCGTTAATGCTCCCATTACTGCACCTGATTCGACCGTCCTGTCTCTCAATGCCGGAGTTTTGTAACATGACCGCCACACCGCAAGTTTTGAAAATACGCCGCCCAGACGACTGGCACATCCATCTTCGTGACGACGCCGTACTGAATACCGTGCTGCCGTTCACCAGCGAAGTCTTCGGCCGTGCAATTGTGATGCCCAACCTGACGCCGCCCGTGACCACCGTTGACGCCGCCATTGCCTATCGCACCCGTATCGAAGCCGCTATTCCTGCGGGCCACACCTTTACTCCCCTGCTGACCTGCTACCTGACCGATTCACTGGACCCGGACGAGCTGTCGCGCGGTTTCGAGCAAGGCGTCTTCACCGCGGCGAAGCTGTACCCGGCGAATGCCACTACCAACTCAAGCCACGGCGTGACCGATGTCAAAGGGATCTATCCGGTGCTTGAGCGCATGCAGAAAATCGGCATGCCGTTGCTTATCCACGGCGAAGTCACGCATCAGGATGTCGACATTTTCGACCGCGAAGCGCGTTTTATCGATGAAGTGATGGATCCGCTGCGCCGCCAGTTCCCCGAGCTGAAAGTGGTGTTCGAGCACATCACCACCCGCGAAGCCGCACAATATGTGCTGGCGGGCAGCGAATATCTGGGCGCGACCATTACGCCTCAGCACCTGATGTTCAACCGCAATCACATGCTGGTTGGCGGCGTGCGCCCTCACCTGTTTCTGTCTGCCTATCCTCAAGCGTAACGTCCACCAGCAGGCGCTGCGTGAAGTTATCGCCAGCGGCAACAAGCGCTTCTTCCTGGGCACCGACTCCGCGCCGCACGCCAAGCATCTGAAAGAGTCCAGCTGTGGCTGTGCGGGCTGCTTCAATGCGCCGCTGGCGCTGTCGGCCTATGCCACGGTATTTGAAGAGATGAACGCGCTACAGCACTTCGAGGCGTTCTGCTCCGAGAATGGTCCGAACTTCTATGGTCTGCCGCTGAACGAAGGCACTGTCGAACTGACGCGCACGCCGGTCACCCAGCCAGAAACCCTTCCGATGGGCAACGACACCATCGTGCCATTCCTGGCCGGTCAGACGTTGAACTGGAAAGTCACCGCCTGCTAAGGCTTGCAGACCCCACCAGAAACGGGAAGGTCACGCCTTCCCGTTATTTACGCTGCGCAGGCTTGCTCTTCCCGAAATAACTGTATATATTCACAGTATGATTATACGGAGGGACAGTTATGCGTATTGAAGTCTGTGTCGACAAGCGAAAACCTTTACCGATCGGCGCACTGGATGCCCTGTCAGGTGAATTGAGCAAACGTATCGATAAAAAATTCCCCGATGGCCAGCACAGTGTCCAGGTACGCTATGCCAGCGCCAACAGTTTGACCGTGTTGGGCGGTGCCAAGCCTGACAAAGATCTTATTGAAGAAATCCTGCAGGAAACCTGGGAGAGCGCCGATGACTGGTTCTCCGTGGAAACGCCGGATAGTTAACCTTATATAATGATAACAATCAGGCTTTAACAGCCATTTTTTATTTTCGCCGGGCGTCGCTGTCCGGTTTTTTCGTTGCTCCCGCCTCAAAACATATTGCCGATATTTTGCACAGAACGAAATATTTACAACTAAATGCGCGATTTATATGCCCAAAATTGAATAAATGCTTATACTTAACTTGCTCACTTGATAATGAGCCGCATTGATCCTCGATAGTCACTCACGCTAGTCACTACAAGATAAGGGGTCTAAATGGACAGAAATGACGAAGTAATTCAGACACACCCGCTTGTTGGTTGGGACATTAGTACCGTTGATTCCTACGATGCCATGATGATACGTCTTCATTACCTGTCTTCAAAAGACCAACCGACCGAGGATGCTCAGGTAGACAGAACCTTGTGGTTAACTACCGATGTTGCCCGGCAATTGATTAATATCCTTGAAGCTGGCATAGAAAAGATCGAATCCAACGAGTACGAGTACATTGAACAGCGTAAACACTAAGTATTACCGTCCAGTCTAAGGCACCGCCGAGTTCTCTCGAGGTGCCTTTTTTAATGCCCTTTTCTGCCTTGCCAAGCTCCCGCCGAAGTTACTATCATGCCCGATACCCTGCATAAAATTTATCGAGGAGCCGTTAGCTGATGGATTATGATCTGATTGTGGTAGGCAGTGGATCGGTAGGTGCCGCTGCCGGTTTCTACGCAACCCGCGCCGGACTAAAGGTGTTGATGATAGACAGCGCGATGCCGCCGCACAAGGAAGGCAGTCACCACGGTGAAACCCGTATCATTCGTCACGCCTATGGCGAAGGCGCGCGTTACGTGCCGCTGGTCCTGCGCGCACAGGCGCTATGGAACGAACTGGCGATGCTGACCGGCGAAGAGCTCTTTCGCGCCTGTGGCGTTATCAATATCGGCCCGCAGGGATCGGCGTTTATTGCCAATGTGAAAGCCAGCGCCCGCGAGTTCAACCTTAATACGCAGGCTCTGAGCGCCGAACAGATCCGACACAAGTGGCCGCAGCTCAATGTCTCCGACGACTATAGCGGCGTCTATGAGCCCGATTCGGGTTACCTGTACTGCGAAAAGGCGATCGCAGGGTATATTCGTCTCGCTCGCGAAGCAGGTTGCGCCCAGTTGTTCAACTGCGCCGTCGACCGCATCTATTATGAAGGCGACACGGCCGTCGTAGTGACGAGCGAGGGCGAATACCGCGCGCCCAAACTGGCATTGACCGCAGGCACCTGGGTCAAAAAATTCCTGCCGGATCTACCGATGACGCCCATGCGCAAGGTGTTCGCCTGGCATCAGGCCGATGGCCGCTACAGCGAAGAAAATCATTTTCCGGTGTTTACCGTTGAAACGCAGGCAGGCGATCAGTTTTACGGATTCCCGGCGGTCAAGGACAGCCTCAAGCTCGGTAAGCACAACGGCGGGCAGCCTATCACGTCGCAGAAAGAGCGCACGCCGTTTGGAAGCGTAGCAGAAGACGGTCGCGAAGTATTTGGTTTCCTGCGCCAGTTTCTGCCGGGCGTGGGCGTGTGTCTTCACGGCTCGGCCTGTACTTACGATGTCACGGAAGATGAAGATTTTATTATCGACCGCGTGCCGCAGCACGACAATACGCTGGTCATTTCCGGACTCAGCGGGCACGGCTTCAAGTTTGCCAGCGCGCTCGGTGAAACCGTCGCGCTGTTTGCCCAAAACCTTCCTCCTAAAGCCGATCTGTCGCCCTTCCTGCTCTCTCGATTTAAATAAATTTATTATTTAGCCTCGAATCATTCGCCGATTAATATATTCGGTGAATGATTTAATTATCTGATATTTTCTATATTTATCAATAAGCTGTTTTTATTGCACTTATTTGACTTTCACTGTTATTACCCCCTATTCTCCGTTTACCGGATCACAGGAGTGGCCATCTCCTTACCTTACATAAAATAATTACAAGGATGTCACCCATGAAAATCCTTATTGTAGAACCTTGCGGTTTTATGCGGCTCGGCATGCTTTCAATGCTGGTCGATACGCCACAAATAGAGGTGCTGGACGTTATTAATCTTGAGCAGGCATTGATTGAAGCCCCTTTATTTAAACCCGATATTATATTGGCGAATATGACCCGTCATTGTCATTGCACGCACATCAATCAGGAAATCGCGCGGTTTTTGCAGTTGAGAACACACAGCAGAATTTATTGTTATCTCGATGCCAATTATCCCGACCACGAAGAGCCTATCATGATCGCTGAAAACTTTTTAATACTGCGAAAACAGAAGGTTGAAGCGGTTTTTACGCAGGCCGTGGCGCAGGCCGCGTCGGGCCGCCCTGTGACCCACTGTACCCAGCCCTATTCACTCTATAGCGATCAGGAAATTCTGGTGCTGAACGACTGGATGGCGGAAGTCCCGAATTATCGAATCGCCCGCAAACTCACTATCAGCGACCGCACGGTCTATGTGCATAAACGGCATATTACGCAAAAAATTAAAGTGAGAAATCGTCTCGAATTCTGCTTTATTTATAATTTAATCAAGTATTTCTATTGGCCGATAAACCCTCTGGCAAGGCGGCCATTAAGTCGTCAGACTAAAAATGACATTATATTACTGATGCGTTAACCGGTGAGTTCGGAATATTAAGCTGAAGACTTACGCTTTCCTGTAAAATAAAAGGCTACCATTCAGGTAGCCTTATTTGATTATTAGGCGGTGGGCGTATTGCCCGCTCCGGCTTTATCTTCTTCTTTCTTCTTGCGTCGCAACTGAAGTTTTTTCAGCAGCGTTTTGGCCTCTTCTTTACTGGCCACGGCCGGCGCAGAACCGATGAGCGGTTTACGCGCCGTCTCTTTCAGCGAGAACACTGTAATGGCGCCAATGACCGCCGCCCCCATCAGGTAGTAGGCCGGCACCATCACGTTACCGGTTTCCGACACCAGCCACGAGGTCAGCAGCGGCGTGGTTCCGCCAAACAGAGACACGGAGATATTGAAGCCGATAGCCAGCGAGCTATAGCGCGTGTTGGTGGTAAACAACGAAGGCAGCGCCGACGGCATGGTGCCGGTAAAGCAGGTATGCACGACACCCAGCAGCATCAGGCCGCCAAACACGCCCCACAGCGAGCCGTTGCCAATCAGCATCAGAGAGGGAATGGAGAAGACAATCAGCCCGACGGCACCGGCCAGCAGCACCGGTTTGCGGCCCAGACGGTCATTCGAATAGCCCAGCAGCAGCGTCAGCGGCATCATGATGAACATCACCACCATAATGAGCATCAGCCCGCTCAACTCGCTCATGCCCAGAACCGCTTGTCAGGTAACTCGGCATGTAGGACGTCAGCATATAGTTGGACACGTTGAACAGCAGCACCAGCCCGATACATTGCAGCATCGGGCGCCAATACTGGCGCAGCATCTCGAACAGCGTCTGACGCGGTTTACTGTTCTCGATTTCATCCTGTTTCTCCATATGCTTCTTGAACGCCGGAGTTTCTTCCAGTTTCAGACGAATATAGAGACCAAACAGGCCAAGCGGCGCGGCGATGAAGAACGGGATACGCCAGCCCCAATCCAGCAGTTGATCGGCAGACATCAGCGCCGTCAGGCCTGTAACCAGACCCGCGCCCAGCAGATACCCGCCGAGCGTACCGAATTCCAGCCAGCTGCCCATAAAGCCACGACGTTTATCGGTCGAGTATTCGGCAATGAAGGTCGCCGCCCCGCCGTATTCACCGCCGGTCGAGAAACCCTGCACCAGACGCGCCAGCAGCAGCAGAATCGGTGCTGCAATACCGATGCGTTCATAACTCGGGATAAGCCCGATGCTGAAGGTCCCGGCCGCCATCATGATCATGGTAAAGGCCAGAACTTTCTGACGTCCGATGCGGTCGCCCAGCGGGCCAAAGACCAGTCCGCCCAGGGGACGCACCAGGAAGGCCGCGGCAAAGGTGGCGAACGCGGCAATCAACTGCGCCGAGGCGCTGCCGCTCGGGAAGAAGACATGACCGATGGTCACGGCCAGAAAGCTGTAGACCCCGAAGTCGAACCACTCCATTGCGTTGCCCAGCGCAGCCGCACCCACGGCGCGATGAAGCATTTTTTTATCGACAATGGTGATGTCGTCGAGTGTCAGTTCCGGCTTGCTGCGCTTACGCCAGAACTTGATATGCGAAGTATGCGATTCTGTCGAATCTTTCATAAATGACCTCAAATGTTGCTACTCATTATTATCCGTGCAGCATCATAGCTTTCGCTTCCCGGCAGATTGGTTTGCCCAAGACGATGAACAAACGTGACGCGAGAGCTATGCAGCAGCGTTTATAATTCACTTCATTACGCCCTTAAAACGACATTAAAATTCGTGCCAAATTCGTCAATGAAAGTCATATTTACATATCTTTAACCTATACAATAATGTGATATGGGTCAAGTTTAGGGGAAAATCGATAAAATCGCGGCCTAAAATTGACATTTCCTGTCAATCGAACAAAAAGCCGGTTCTGTGACAATCGCTGTGAAATGGCGCGTTGGCAGAATAAAAAGTGGCGGGCGGGAAAAGACGGGATAGCGGGAAGTATAGAGCCAGGTGGAAATCAAGCCTGCGGCACGCGTGTACCGGCAGGCTTGTACAACGCGCAGATTACTCCTGCGGCGCAGTATCGTTGGGTGCAGGAATGTGCATCGTGGTCTGCAGCAGGCCTTTCGACTTGTTGAAGATTTTATTGCCATTCTCTCGACCCGCACGCAGCGCACGCTGTTGCTCCGGCGGCAATTTCAGTTCGGTCTGGCAAATCTCGCTGCAGCAGCCGTCAAACTTGGCCGCACAGGTCGGGCACTGAATGAACAGCAAATGACAGCCGTCGTTCAGGCAGTTGGTGTGATTGTCACACTCGGCGCCGCACTGGTGACAGTTTGCGATAACGTCGTCTGAAATACGCTCGCCCATGCGCTCGTCAAAAACAAAGTTCTTGCCCTTGAATTTAACCGGCAGGCCCTGCTCTTTGGCACGACGTGCGTATTCGATAATCCCGCCTTCGACGTGATAAACATTCTTGAAACCGTTATGCAGCATGTAGGCACTGGCTTTTTCGCAGCGAATGCCGCCGGTGCAGTACATCACGATTTTCTTGTCTTTATCTTCCTTCAGCATATCAACGGCCATCGGCAGCTGATCGCGGAACGTGTCGGACGGCACTTCGATAGCCTGGTCGAAATGCCCCACTTCGTATTCGTAGTGGTTACGCATGTCGACAAACAGCGCATCGGGATCGTCTATCATCGCATTGACCTGTTCCGCCTTGAGGTACTCGCCCACATTGGAAGGGTCAAACGTCTCGTCATCGATACCATCAGCTACAATACGTTCACGCACTTTGAAACGCAGCACCCAGAAAGACTTGCCGTCATCTTCCAGCGCGACATTCAGACGAACGTTGTCGAGGGCTGGATGACAGGCAAACAGGTGTTGTTTAAAGGCGTCGTACTGGCTTTGTGGCACGCTAATCTGGGCATTGATGCCTTCTTTGGCCACATAAATGCGACCAAAAACATTTAACTTAACCAGTTCGAGGTAGAGCTGGTCGCGAAATGCCTTGGGATCATCCAGATGGAAGTACTTATAAAAAGAAACTGTCGTGCGCGGCTCGGTTTCGGCCAGCATGCGCGCCTTCAGTTCCTCATTGGAAATTCGGTTATGTAACACTGGCATGGTGTACTTTCCTGTCTTTCGTTGAGGCTATTCTAAGCAGAGTAAAAATTAAAGCGGCGCTATCATACCTGAAACCGCCACAGGGATTAAAGCTTCGATAACGCAAATTGCGTCGAATCACTATTCATACCTATCAATACGAGGTCACGATGAGCAAGCTATTTGAAGGCACCAAACTGGGTTCACTTGCGTTGGAAAACCGCATTGTCATTGCCCCGATGTGCCAATATTCGGCAGATAACGGCAAAGCGACCTCCTGGCACCACGCCCACCTTGGTCAACTCTCCTTCTCGGGCGCGGGTTTGCTTATCCTCGAAGCCACCGCCGTTGAAGCCGTGGGCCGCATCACCCCGCAGGATTTAGGCCTGTGGAATGACGAAACCGAAGCGGCGCTGGCAGACCTGGTGACTTCTCTTCGCGAAAACAGCGATATTGCGCTGGGCATCCAGTTAGGTCACGCGGGCCGTAAAGCCTCGTGCTACGCGCCCTGGGAAGGCGGCAAGCAGATGAGCATTGCAAATGGCGGCTGGCAGACCGTTGCGCCTTCGGATATCGCCTTTGCCGACAGCGATGCGGCACCCGAGGCGATGTCTCTCGAGCGCATCAACGAATTCAAGCGCGCGTTTGTCGAGAGCGCCAAACGTGCCGACAAACTGGGCTTTGATCTGATTGAGCTGCACGGCGCGCACGGTTATCTGCTGCACCAGTTCCTTTCGCCGCTTTCCAACCAGCGTCAGGATCAGTACGGCGGGTCGTTTGAGAACCGCATTCGTCTGCTGCTGGAAATCTATCAGGAGGTTCGTGCCGTGCTGACGGCCGACAAGCCTATCGGCGTGCGTATTTCGGCAAGCGACTGGGTTGAGGGCGGCTGGGATGTCGAGCAGTCGACCGAGCTTGCCAAGGCGCTGGATAATCTGGGCTGCGACTACATTCACGTGTCCAGCGGCGGCCTGTCCACCGAACAGCAAATCTCCGTCGGCCCGAACTATCAGGTGCCTTTCGCCCGCAGCATCAAGCAGGCCGTGAAGATGCCGGTTATCGCCGTGGGGCTTATCACCGAGCCGGAACAGGCCGAAGCGATTATTGCCACCGGCGAGGCGGACTATATCGCGCTGGCGCGCGGGATCCTCTACGACCCGCGCTGGCCGTGGCATGCCGCCGCCAAGCTGGGCGCAAAAGTCAGCGCACCGAAACAGTACTGGCGCTGCGAGCCGCACGGCGTCAAAGGGCTGTTCAAATCGGAATAAGCTTTTGTTGCGCTTAATAATGATTTAACGTTCAAATGCAAGGATGTCTGTTACAGGCATCCTTTTTTTGTGCGCCACGCTCCAATAAAAAAACTCTTTTCGTCGATTCCCGCTTTATCGCCGCCCAGGGCGCAAGCTGGATTGACAAAAGCCACTTCCTTAACAATATTCAATCCGATAGCGTCACTCGCCGAGAAAAAGCGCCCGTCTTTCTCCGCCTGTATTGTTAAGCCTGACTGATGAAATTTGGGTTTAAAGTATATTTAATAAACGATTTCGCCGATTTTAGAGGCCTACTTCCTGATAAATGAGGTTTTAATGCCGTCGGTTTTCACCTTGGTAAAAAAAATGTCACAATATGCGACTTTGCCAGGGATCGTTAACCTGCTGTAACAATGAGAATTCAGACAGGCAGGCACTTCTTCGGCGGGCTGCTGGCAGATTGTACGAGACATACCGGGCTGATTTTCAGTTGCGCAATGTCCGACACTTTCTCGAAAGAGCTTATATTTTCTTACTTCAATACTGATGACGCAGAGATTTTATGACTCAGGTTCCAACCTTTAACCGTTCATTATTGCATCCTCGTTACTGGCCAACCTGGCTGGGTCTGGGGCTGCTGTATTTGCTGGTGCTGTTGCCGTATCCCCTGATTTACCGCCTGGGTTGCGGTATCGGCCGCTTCTCGCTGCGTTTTCTGAAACGCCGCAGCAGCATCGCGCAGCGCAATCTGGAGCTGTGTTTTCCGGATATGCCGCAGAGCCAGCGCGATCAACTGGTGCTCAAAAATTTTGAATCGGTCGGCATGGGCTTGTTTGAAACCGGCATGGCGTGGTTCTGGCCGGACTGGCGCATCGAGCGCTGGTTTAAAGTCAGCGGGCTCGAGCATATTCAGCAGGCGCGCGACAACCAGCAGGGCGTGTTGTTGATTGGCGTACACTTCCTGACGCTTGAGCTGGGTGCGCGCATCTTTGGTATCCATAATCCGGGCATTGGCGTTTACCGTCCGCACGACAATAAACTGATGGACTGGATCCAGACCAAGGGCCGCATGCGCTCGAACAAGGCGATGCTGGACCGCAAAGACCTTAAAGGCATGATCCGCAGCCTGAAACAGGGCGACATCATCTGGTATGCGCCGGACCACGATTACGGCCCGCGTGCCAGCGTGTTTGTGCCTTTCTTTGCCGTCGATAAAGCGGCCACGACTACCGGCACCTACCTGCTGGCGCGTATGGGCAAACCGGCCATCATTCCGTTTACGCCGCGTCGCCTGCCGAATGGCAAGGGCTATGAACTGCTGCTGCATCCGGCGGTGGAAAACTTCCCGCTGGAAGACGAAGTGGTGGCCGCCACTTACATGAACAAAGTGGTCGAGGACGAAATCAAGCTCGCGCCGGAACAGTACATGTGGCTGCACCGCCGCTTCAAGACGCGTCCAAAGGGCGATCCTTCACTCTATTAATCCTGCCCTTTTCCCGTCATCGCGCAGTCGGTGACGGGCTTGCCTGCCTTCCCTTCCCCCTTTTTGTTGTTAATTATTATTTCGTAATAAGTCAGCCTATTCATTGAAGTGGGTAATAATTCGGCGCATAATTATCGAGCTAGTTCACTATTGTTGTGCTCAGTTCTGCCCTCTTTGCAGAGTAAATGGACCTCACTCATTGGTAATTTATGACTTCGGCACCCGCATCGGATCACGCACCAGAACCTATTAACTGGAAACGCAATCTTTTCGTCGCCTGGATAGGCTGCTTTCTTACCGGTGCCGCCTTCAGCCTTGTCATGCCCTTCCTGCCCCTTTATATCGAAACGCTCGGCGTGACCGGCCACGAATCCCTCAACATGTGGTCCGGCCTGGTGTTTAGCATTACTTTCCTGTTTTCAGCCGTTGCCTCTCCCTTCTGGGGCGGACTCGCCGACCGCAAAGGGCGCAAGCTGATGCTGCTGCGTTCCGCGCTCGGCATGGCTATCGTGATGGTGTTGATGGGGCTTGCACAGAATATCTGGCAACTTCTCATTCTGCGGGCCTTGCTCGGCCTGCTCGGCGGCTTTGTGCCCAATGCCAATGCGCTGATAGCGACGCAGATTCCGCGCAATAAAAGCGGCTGGGCGCTCGGCACGCTGTCGACCGGCGCCGTGAGCGGTGCGCTGATTGGTCCGCTGGTCGGCGGGATTCTGGCCGACAGCTACGGCCTGCGCCCCGTCTTCTTTATTACCGCCGCCGTGCTGTTTGTCTGCTTTTTGATGACGCTGTATCTGATTCGCGAACAGTTTGTGCCGGTCAACAAGAAAGACATGCTAAACCGCAAGCAGGTGTTCGCCTCGCTAAAAGATCCCAAACTGGTGCTGTGTCTGTTTATCACCACGATGATTATTCAGGTTGCGACGGGGTCCATCGCCCCGATTCTGACGTTGTACGTGCGCGAGTTGGCCGGCCATACGCAGAGTCTGGCATTTATCAGCGGCATGATTGCCTCCGTGCCGGGAGTGGCCGCGTTACTCAGTGCGCCACGGCTTGGCAAGCTTGGCGACAGGATCGGGCCGGAGCGCATTCTGGTGGCGATGCTGGGAGTATCGGTGCTGTTGCTTATCCCGATGGCGTTTGTTCAGAATCCGTGGCAGCTCGGCATTCTGCGCTTCCTGCTCGGGGCGGCCGATGGCGCGCTGCTGCCTGCGGTTCAGACGCTGCTTATCTATAACTGTACCAATCAGGTGGCGGGACGTGTCTTTAGCTACAACCAGTCGTTTCGTGATGTCGGTAATGTGACCGGCCCCTTGCTGGGCGCTGCGGTGTCGGCGGGCTATGGATTTCGCGCCGTGTTCGGCGTCACGGCGGTCGTGGTGCTGTTTAACGCCTGCTACTCCTACTGGAGTTTGCAGCGCCGCCCGCGTCAGGCCACGGTCGAGTGATCCTGACGCACGCGGCGCGCTAAAACGCGTGACTTACTTTCTGTCTTCGGGTTTGTTGCCCTGCGGACCCGGGTGCGGGAAATCCGGCACTTCCACCACGGAGACGCGCACTTCGTAATGTTTGCCTGCTGTCGCCGCCGGAATCACGCCGTTCAGCTTTTGCAGCGTATCGGTCGGATTGTCGCTGGCAACCGAGGCGCAGAACAGCTCTCCGCCATGGCAGAAGGCGTGCATCGGCGGCGGTGGCATCATCATGCCCATCGGCGGAAAGTGCGGCATTCCTTCCTCTTCGCCGTGGAATGACGGCATTTCGCGGGACTGGCCAGAAGGCGCGTCCTGCGGCGCTTTGGATGGGGTATCGGCCGCCTGGCTGCCCACGCTCATCAGCGCAGCAAGACCACAAAGCGGGAACAACAGAGTACGAAGGGTTGAGTGCATGATAGTAACCTTTTCAAATGACGAGATCCGCACTCTGAACCTCCGACGTCGGCGAAGAAACCCCGTTTGCAAAACTTTTACCCTATCGCCCCATCGCCTTTGCAAAGCTGAATTTCATTGACACTCCTGCGCGTTAAAACCCCTATTTACCTGAACGCGCAGGGGGTTTTCAAAGAATATGATTTTTTTGCCCCCGCCTGCCTTGACAGCCCAATCTTCTACTATGATTTCCTAAATCAATGCAATCTGTGCAAATGGAGGAATCATGTCACTGTATGCAACGCTGGAAGAGGCTGTGGACGCAGCACGCGAAGAGTTTCTGGAACAAAACGCCGAGGTGGTGGACAACGATGAAACCCCGTCCGTCAGTCAATTCAACCTGCAAAAATATATCATGCAGGATGGTGACACCATGTGGGAAGCCGAGTTCGGTGCCAACGAGGGTGACGAAACCGAAGGGTTGAGTTTCCTGAGCGGTGAAGCGGCGCAGGCGATTTTCGATGACGACTTCGACAAGCAGGAGTTGCTGGAAGAGTGGCAGGACGAAAACACGCTCTACGAATGGGATGAAGGCGAATACCAGCTGCAACCGCCTCTGGATACCGAGGAAGGCGCTGCCGCCGCGGAAGAGTGGGACGACGAAGACCCGTATCCGGGTCGTGACGACGAGTAAGACGCGCGTCGCCTCGTGAGCGTCGAGGCTTATTCGTAAGGCCCGTGGCGGGCGTCAATCGGTAGCATGAAGGTATCGACTATCATCGACAGCGGCACGTCGATGACGGTGACATAACGCCACGGTCCGTCGCGCAGGTCCCATTGCACACCGGGATAATACTGGTTGCCGTGGCCCTGCCCCGGCATTGTACGGCTGATAATGCTGCCACAGCCCGATAGCACCGTTACCGCAACCCCTATGAGCGTGGCTTTCGCCAGAAACCCCATCTTCACGCCTTGCCCCTTTCTCTAAACTTTCCTGACGCAAAGTTTACCACAGGCCCTCTTTCATCCCGTGTTAAGCAAACGTAAAGCAAGACCTCCACTTATTCGTGCTTTCTCCTCTTTTGCACTATAAAATGCTGACCCACTATTCGGTATATGAATTGTTTATTAAATTACTATTAAAATAAACCGCAGGGGATTATTGTCTGCGATCGTCTTTTGTAAAAATTAAGGCGAATAAATTCAATCAATTACCTCCTCATCGGTCATCTTTTTTACCCAAGGAATGTTCATGGCCCCAGAAATCATTTCCGTTTTGTTTTTTATTGCCTCGATTGCCCTTTGCACCCTAAAGGCAAAACGAAATTCTTTCTGGATTTCTCTGATTTTGCTGTTGTCCGCGTTGTTCCTGCTGCTGAGCGCGATTTGGACGGCCAGTAACTATTTCACCGGTGAAGGCGTTAATGACGAGGTGCTGTTTACCATAACCAACAGCCTGACCGGTGCGGGCGTCGGCAAATATGTCTTGCCTGCGGTCGGGCTGTTCGTGTTTGTGCTGCTGGTCTTCGGCCTGCTGTCCTGGCTTATCGTGCGCAACAAAAACCGCAATCGCAGCATTATCTACAACTTTCTGGCGCTGCTGTTTGCCCTGCTGGCGATTGGTACTGCGCCCGCGACCGCGCAGCTGATAAGCCTTACCACCTCGCAATATGGTGATGACAAATCCGACTTTAGCGAAAACTATAAAGATCCGGTCAAGAACATCACCGGCAGCAAACCCAATCTGGTGTATATCTTCGGCGAGAGTCTCGAGCGCACCTATTTCGACAACGACGTGTTCCCGGATTTAACGCCGGAACTCGGTGCCATCAAGAAAGAGTCTATCGATTTCAGCAATACCGTGCAGATTCCGGGTGCCGAAAACACCGTATCGGGCATGGTGTCGGCGCTGTGCGGCATTCCGCTGTTTGCACCGTTCGACAGCAACGCCTCAAGCTCGCTGTCGACGTTCTACCCGCGCAGTGTCTGTCTCGGCGACGTGCTCAAGGCATCGGGTTACACCAACTATTTCTATCAGGGTGCCAATCTGGCCTTTGCCGGTAAAGAGCTGCTGCTGCGCTCTCACGGCATCGACAATCTTTATGGTTACAACGAGTTGAAGCCGGACGTCAAAGACGCCAACTACAAAAATGAATGGGGCTGGTATGACGACACCATGCTGGACTTCGTTTACGACAAGTTTGAGGCGCTGTCCAAAGCGGGCAAGCCGTTTTCACTCTTTGCCCTGACCGTCGATACGCATCACCCCGACGGCTACGTTGACGCAACCTGCAAACGCAACAGCTATCTGTACAATAACAAGCGCAATCAGTCGCTCAGCGCCGTGGCGTGCAGTCAGGAGCAGGTCGCCAGGCTGATTAACAGGATAAAGGCCTCGCCGTATTTCAAGAATACAGTGATTGTAGTGTCATCCGATCATCTGGCAATGAACAACACCGCCTATTCGATTCTGACCAAACAGGAGCGCCGTGATCTGTTCTTCGTGCTGCGCGGGACCGGTGAAAACAATCAGGTCATCGACCAGAAGCGCACAACGCTCGACAACGGTGCCACGGTGCTGGATATTCTCGGCGGTGACAATGTCATCGGTCTGGGTCGCAGCACGCTGACCAGTGAATCGCTGGCCAACAACTATCGCGATATCCGCAAGCATACGCTGCGCTGGAAACCGGCCATCATCAAGATGTGGGATTTCCCGAAGAGCATTTCCGATTACGTGCTGCACACTGACGCCAAGCTGCTGACGTTTTCCGGCGTATCCTTCAAGTTTCCGCTGATACTGCGGGTTAGCGACGGGCGAATCGATCCGATGTTTGACGTGTATCTTTCCGATCCCCTGGAAAAGCAGCTCTCGACGCTGGATCCGAGTCAGAAATTTGTATGGATAGACAGTTGCAGCAAGATGGGCAATATCTGGGATCCCGCGTTGAAGCAGGTCAACAATGTCTGTGTCGCTTCCGGCAGTCTCAATACCAAACCGCATATCGTTGAAGCCGATCGCGACCTGTATCGCGGCAAGGTGGATTTCGGCACCATGCAGCCGGTGGATGAAGATACTTTCCACACCACAGTAGAGCGACTGAGCGCGGTAAAAGATTTGACGCCGCCGAATACCGCGGCCGTGCATTAAGCGCGTCGCGCGCAAAGGTCGGCTGCAATAAAAAGGGCAGGTTGCGTTATGCACCCTGCCCTTTTTTAACGCGCTGACTTCAACGTCTCGTCAAGCCTTGATACCCAGCGTTTGTGTCTCGGGGAAGGCTTCGGCATTGCGCGGCAGCTCCGCGTAATACTCTTTCCATTCCTTGAGTTCAGGTCGAGTCCACACCGCCGAGTGCAGACGCGCCATGATAACAGGGTCACTCAGCAGAATCAGACGGTCGGCCTTGCCGAGACCTTTCGGCCCGCTTTGCAGCGCCTTTTCAAGCATCTGCTGACGGCCATTCTCGATAGTCTCGCGCAGCAGGTGGCGAGAGGTTGCCATCCCGGTTGCCAGTGCGTTGAACGTCGGGTTGAACACGGCGTGCATAAAGCCGTTTTTCAACATACGTTCGCGGTTCAGCTGCAGATAGGTTTCTGTCGCGACCAGCTCTCGTGGCGGATTGTACTCTTCCGGAATAAGGAACAGTCGGGCGCGCTTGCTCTTCATCCCAAGCGTTGCGCGGCTAGACAGCACCGACACGATTGGCGAGAGGATCAGAGAGAAGACGATAGGCGCAAGCCACCACAGGAAACGCAGGTCCAGCCACGCCATGCCGCCCGCCCAGACCAGGCCGAGCAACAGCTGCGAGCCGTGGCGCTTGAAGGCTTCGCCCCAGGGGTGTCGTCGTCGTCACGCTGCGGGGAGTTCCAGACCACTTCCCAGCCTAGGAAAGCACTGACCACGAAGACCGTGTGGAACAGCATGCGCACCGGCGCGAGCAGCACGGAGAACAGCATTTCCAGCAGCATCGACACCAGCAGACGGATTGCGCCGCCAAACTCTTTCGCGCCCTTGGCCCAGATAAGCACCACGCTCAGCAACTTCGGCAGGAACAGCAGCACCATGGTGGTCGAGAACAGCGCAATGGCCAGTTCGGGACGCCACTGCGGCCAGACCGGGAACAGCTGCCTCGGCTGCAGGAAGTATTGCGGTTCCATCAGCGTATGCACGACCTGCAACGCGGTAGACAGCGCCAGGAACATAAACCACAGCGGTGCCGACAGATACGACATGACGCCCGTCAGGAACACCGCACGGTGCACCGGGTGCATGCCTTTTACCAGGAACAGGCGGAAGTTCATCAGGTTACCGTGACACCAGCGACGGTCGCGTTTCAGCTCGTCAAGCAGGTTCGGCGGCAGCTCTTCGTAACTGCCCGGCAGATCATAGGCAATCCACACGCCCCAACCGGCACGACGCATCAGCGCGGCTTCAACGAAGTCGTGCGACAGAATCGATCCGGCAAAAGAGCCTTCACCCGGCAATGGCGCGAGCGCACAGTGCTCGATAAACGGCTTCACGCGGATAATGGCGTTGTGGCCCCAATAGTGCGACTCGCCCAGCTGCCAGAAGTGCAGACCGGCTGTGAACAGCGGTCCGTACACGCGGGTCGCAAACTGCTGACAGCGCGCATACAGCGTATCCATGCCCGACGCCTTTGGCGCAGACTGGATAATCCCGGCATTCGGGTTGGCATCCATCAGACGGGCCAGACCGGTGAGACACTCACCGCTCATCACGCTGTCGGCGTCGAGAATGACCATGTAGGCATATTCCCCGCCCCAGCGACGGCACCAGTCATCGATGTTGCCGCTTTTACGCTTCACGCGACGACGGCGACGACGATAGAAGATACGGCCGTGGCCGTCGACATCGCGGCAGACTTCCATCCACGCCTTCTGCTCTGCGACGCAGATATCGGGGTCGTAGCTGTCACTCAGCACATAGATGTCGAACTGATCCAGATCGCCCGTGGCTTTCACCGACTCGTAAGTCGCACGCAGACCGGCAAATACCCGTTCCACGTCTTCATTACAGATAGGCATGATAAGCGCGGTGCGATTATTCGGGTTCAACGGCTCCTGACCGGTGGTCGAGGCAGTGATACTGTATTTATCCCGCCCGATCATCAGTTGCAGGAAGCCCATCAGCGCGGTCCAGAAACCGGCCGAGACCCAGCAGAACAGGATGGCGAACAGCACCAGAATGCCGGTCTGCAACACGTAAGGCAGCAGTTGCAGCACGGACTGGAGCAAGTCCTGATTCAGCATATCGGACGGGTCAATCAGCGCCCAGCCCTGATAAGGCAGAATGGTTTTCATGTACCAGGTTGCGATGGCGGTCTGCACCAGCATCAGCGCCAGCAGAATATAGCGGCGAATGGAACCGGCGGCGCGCCATCTCTTCTCGGACTCGGGCATTTGAGAAGAGGTGTAGCGACGGGCAATCGCACTGCGTCCCATCAGGGAATCCCAGAAACGGCCCACCGGGTTGGTGCGCCAGACTTCAGGGAACATGCTGGAACGTTTGATTGGCGGCATGGCTTTCACCACGGCGCGGCCTTCGTTATCGACATCGGATAACGTGCCGTGCTCGTCGGCATCGGGCCAGCCTTCGCGAATACGCGCCTTGACCGAGGCAAGCGGTGCCTGCGCGTCGGCCGTGTCTACAGGCGCCAGTGAATCACCGCCGAGGCGGTGATGCAGAGACGTGAAAGCAAGGTCCTCGGCAGCCGGAAGCTGCTGAGAAATATCCCCTTTCTGAGTCTCAGTCAGGGGCAAGGCTTCTACGTACTCTTGAGTAGAATGCGTTGTCTTATTCATTGGCAGGTAACTGGTTGCTCCAGGTTTCGCTCAGCGGTTTGTCGCCATTGACCAGAGAAGCGCGCATTTCAACCGGCTTCTTCGGATCCTTCACTTTCAGGCGCAGCGTCAAACGCCAGCCTTTGGTGACTGAATTATAGCGGACATTGTTTTCAAGCAGATCGGCGTTGTCGCCCATGCTGACCTGAGACGCAACCGGCGTATCGGGCTTGAGGGATTTCAGTGCAGGTCCGACGAAGTCGACCACGTAGGCCACACTGCCATCCTGCTCGCGCACCAGATTGGACTGTTTCACGTCACCGGCCGAACGCAGGGTCTGGGATACCCATGACGAATCCGGCGAGTGCAGCTTGTCTTCTTCACGGGTGAAGTGCACGCGGTAGCTGAGATCGATAGGCGTACCGGCAGCGGGCAGCTGATCCGGCGTCCAGAAGGCCACGATGTTGTCGTTGGTTTCATCCGCAGTCGGGATTTCCACCAGCTCGACCTTGCCTTTGCCCCAGTCGCCTTTCGGCTCTACCCAGGCGCTTGGACGCAGGTCATAGCGATCGTCGAGATCTTCATAGGCCGAGAAGTTGCGACCGCGTTGCAGCAGGCCGAAACCTTTTGGATTTTCCATCGTGAACTGGCTCACCGAAAGGTGACGCGGGTTGTTCAGCGGACGCCAGATCCATTCACCGTTGCCGGCATGAATGGACAGACCGTCTGAATCATGCAGCGACGGACGGAAGTTCATCACGTTTGAAGGCTGGTTTGGACCAAACAGGAACATGCTGGTCAGCGGCGCCAGACCCAGTTTGCCCACTTTGTCGCGCAGGAAGACTTTCGCCTGAATGTCTACGCTGGCTTCTTTGCCCGGATAAACGTCGAGACGATAGGCACCGGTGGCACGCGGCGAGTCGAGCAGCGCATAGATGACCAGATGTTTTTCATCCGGATTCGGACGTTCAATCCAGAATTCGCGGAAACGCGGGAACTCTTCGCCGGAAGAAAGCGCGGTATCGATAGCCAGACCACGGGCAGACAGGCCATAAACCTGACCTTTGCCAATCAGACGGAAATAGCTCGCGCCCAGCACGCTCATAATTTCATCATCTTTATCTGCTTTATTGATCGGATAAAGAACCTTGAAACCGGCGAAGCCGAGATTTTTCACGGAGTCGGCATCGTGTTTTACGTTGCCGAAATTAAACAGGTCGGGGTTGTATTTGATCTCCTTGACACTGTTGGCGGTCACTTCATTAATTTTGACCGGCGTGTCGAAGTACATGCCCTGGTGGTAGAACTCAAGCTTGAACGGCGTGTTCAGATTATTCCAATACGCTTTCTCGTGATTGAATTGTATTTGTTGGTAGTCCGCAAATTTCATGTCGCGGAATTGAGATGGCAGATTACTTTTTGGTGCTTCGTAACCTTTATCAGCCAGCGCCTTGGCTTGCTTGGCAACATCATCAATAGAAAAAGCAAAGGCAGATGAAGTGAACAAGGTCATCAACACTGCGGCACTTAGCAAACGGACTTTAGTCATATCTGGCCCTTTGGAAAAATTTTTACCCGGCACGTCCCCTCCTTTAAATGTGCTTAACTCATTTAGTCCATTTTAAGGAATAGTCGGAAATCCGACAACATGAGAGGTGTTCGATTCAACCCGTTGATGAACCGTTTAAGCACATAGTTATACAAGGATAACAATTCGGTGTAAGTCCCGCTATGGAAAGTTGTCTGAGTCTATAGTAGGGTTGCGGCCCGCTACAGTTGCTGCTTTACAAAAAGCAGACAGTTCTTAATCAGTAACAATATGATGAGAAAATAAGCGGTGGTGATAGGATATTTTGCTAAAATGGATCACTATGAAACCACAAACTCAAACCCGTGAGTTCTTTTTGGACTCCATCCGAGCGTACCTGATGCTGCTCGGTATTCCATTTCATATCTCGTTGATCTATTCCAGCCATATCTGGGCGGTAAATAGCGTGACGCCCTCCGATGGTCTGACAATATTCAACGATACTATCCATGCGTTCCGCATGCAGGTTTTCTTTGTTATTTCCGGTTATTTCTCCTATATGCTCTTCGAACGTTACGAGCAGAAGAAATGGCTGAAGGTGCGGCTTGAGCGCGTCGCCATCCCGCTAATCGCGGCGTTCCCGCTGATCACCATTCCGCAGCTGGCGTTTCTCTATTACTTTACCGACAAGTTCGCCAACTGGGGAACCATGAACATCTACCAGAAAGTCAATATTACCGTCTGGGAAGTTGTTGCACATTTATGGTTCCTGTTGACGCTGGTAATACTCACCAGTATTTCCTTCTATTTATTCCGCGCATTAAAAGAGAATAAGAATAGTCGTATTTTAAAGATAATTCGCGAGGCTGATTCTTTAGGAAAAATCTCAATACTCTTTTTGTTTTTCGGTTTAATTTACGCCGCCTTTAACCGTTCCTTATATCTTTTTGCACCCGACCTGTTGGGTAACGGCGCATTTAACTTTATTGTCATGCAGACATTATTCTATCTGCCGTTTTTCTTTATTGGTGCCTGTGCGTTCAAGTTCGCCAACCTGAAAAGCATGTTCCTCAAACCGTCGGTGCCTGCCTGCGCCGTCTGTATTGTGCTGTTCGCGGCCTACATGATTAATCAGCACATCAATACGCCCGAACTGTACTCGATGGAGCTGGATGCGATTATCACCAGTTTGCTGGGTATTCTGATGGTGAATGTGGTGTTCTCGTTCAGCCACTATGTGCTGAATTTCCAGTCACCGTTTGTCACTTATCTGGTTAATGCGTCGCTGTTTGTCTACCTGATTCACCATCCGTTGACCCTGATTTACGGCGCGTTTATAACGCCGCTGATTAAAAGCGACTGGGTCGGGTTCTGGGTAGGTCTGGTGTTCGTCTTTGGTATCGCCTTCCTGCTGTACGAGGTGCATAAACGCATCCCGCTGCTGCGTTTCCTGTTCTCGGGGAAATGGCAGTTTATGCAGAAAGACAAGGAAGACAGCGCAGGTGCCGGAGGCCGCACCCAGCAGAGTTAAGTCACCTTTCTGCGCACAATGAAAAAAGGGCGGGTGCCGTTAGAGAGTAATTTCTCCGGCACCCGCCCTTTTTGCTGCCTGCAAATCGGCAGTTAGTGAATATCGATAGTCGGCACGACGGA
Organism: Rouxiella chamberiensis; assembly: GCF_026967475.1. Classification (NCBI taxonomy): domain Bacteria; kingdom Pseudomonadati; phylum Pseudomonadota; class Gammaproteobacteria; order Enterobacterales; family Yersiniaceae; genus Rouxiella; species Rouxiella chamberiensis. Next base: position 2,295,007 of record NZ_CP114058.1, read on the forward strand.
CATGCCCACGCGCAGGCGCGCGAGATCGGGCTGATTGTCATCAAGCAGAATCTTCACCGCCAGGCGCTGTGTCACCTTGGTGTAATTTCCGGTGGCGTTATCAGGCGTAATCGGCGAGAACGTCACGCCGGTCGCCGGTGCCACGCTGTCTACCCTGCCCTTCAAGGTGACGTCCGGCAAGGCATCGACCTTGATACTCACCGTTTGATTAGGTTGAACGTGCGCCAACTGGGTTTCCAGATAGTTGGCGAGCACGTACGCCTTATCGATAGGCACCAGCGCCAGCACGCGCGTTCCGGCGCTCACGTAAGCCCCCACGCGTAGCGAACGCACACCCACCATGCCATCGACTGGCGCCTTGATCTCGGTATAGGACAGGTTAAGCTGCGCCTGATCCAGCGCGGTCTGCGCCGAGTCGATCGCGGCTTTGGCCTCCGCCTGCTGGGCGTTTAGCACCTCAAGCTGCTTCTCGGCGGCGCGAACGGCGGCCATGTCACTCTGCTGGCTCGCCAGCTTCTGACGATAGTTGGCGTCGGAGTCGTCGCGCAGATCCAGCGAGGTCGACCCGTTTTTGGCCAGTTGTCGATAGCGTTCGGCACTCTGGCGCGCATACACCAGCCCTGCGGCGTCGGCGGCGACCATCGCCTTTGCCTGATCGATGGTCGGCTGCTGCTTGGCAATCTGCGCCAGCAGACTTTGCCTCTGCGCCTGCGCCGTTTCGAGCGCGGCCTGCGCCGTGTGCACCGCATTGACGTAATCGCGGTCATCGATTTTTGCCAGCAACTGCCCCGCCTTGACCTGCTGGTTATCGGCGACCAGCACGTCCTGAATGGTGCCGGAAATACGCGGTGCCACCAGTGTCGAATCGGCAGAAATCACGGCGTCGTCGGTCGTCGGCGAGGTTTGACCGGCAATCAGATACCAGCCCAACAGAATCAGCAGGACAACGATGACCCCAACGGCCAGCCATACAGGACGAAATGAGGATGTCTTGGACATGTTATTTTTCTCTTGTGTTTCCATTATTAATCGTTAAAACCACGTTTAGGCTTGTCTTGCCTCTCCACCGCGCACGCTAGTCGGGCTTTTTGACGACAGACTGCGGCGGATAGGTGCGCCTTGGCAGAAATAGCGTGAGCAGGGCCAGCGCAATCGCGACGCCGATGATCATCAGATAACTGTCGGCAAGCCCCAGTATCGTGGCCTGCCGTTTAACCAGCGACGAAAAGGCGCTCAAAACTTCCGTCGAGATAGCCGAACCGTCGGGATTGAGCGGCGCGAGGTAAGTCCCGTCGCCCTCATAGGGTTGCGACAGCAGCGCGCTGGCATTGCCGACATGATTAAGCAGTACACTGGAGTGATACTGTTCACGGCTGCTCGAGAATTCCCCCACCAGCGCCGATCCCATAACACTGCCCAGCCCGCGCACGGTATTGAACATCGCCGAGGCAAAGGGTCCTTCGGGCGGCTGTACCACGCTGGTCGCGCCCATCAGCACCGGCAGAATCGCCATCGGCTGGCCGAATGCCTGCATGATTTGCAACCAGTAAAAGTTTTCGCGCGCCCACGCCTGAGTCATAAAACTGCCGCCATAACACGACAGACCAATCAGCCCAAGCCCCGTAATCAGCACGGCGCGGCTGTCTACCCAGCGCAGATTCAGAACGGCGGCGACCATCGGTGCCAGAATCAGCTGCGGCAGGCCGATAGTCAGCGCCAGCGGCCCGACCTGTACGGCGCGAAAACCGTGCACGCCTTCCATATAGCTCGACGGCAGCGCCGAGCCGGAAAGCACTAGAATCATCAGCCCTCCCAGCGTCAGCAGGCCGTGGGTCAGATTATGCCGCTTGAGCATTTGCAGCTTGAAAAGCGGCAGGGGGTGCGACCACTCGTTGACCAGAAAAATGATAAGCAGTGCTATCGACGACAGCAGCATGGTGACAATCAGCGGCGAGTTGAGCCAGTCGAGGCGCTCTCCCTGCTGAAGTGACAGAACCAGCAAGGCGATACCGCTGCTCCCCGTCAGCATTCCGAGCTTGTCCATCTGCTTAAAGCGCTCAAAACGCAAAGGGTCCTGCGGAATGCCGTAGCCAATCATCGAGGCGGCCAGCAAACACGGCGGGATCACCTGCCAGAAAACCCAATGCCAGCCGACGTCATCGGTCCAGAAACGCCGCGAGCGTGGTGGCGATATTCGGCCCAAAGGTGGCGGTTAGCGCGTAGGCGCTCAGGCCATAAAGCTTGTAGGCCGGCGGCAGAAAACGCAGCGCCGCTGTCATTAATAGAGGAGGCAGTGCGCCGCCAAAAATCCCCTGCACAACGCGCAGCGCGATAAAGACCGGAATATTCGGCGCGAAGGGCAGTACCAGCGCCACCAGCGCAAAGCCCAGAGAGACGGCTATCGCAAAGCGGCGCAGTGAGAAGGTCATCGCAAACCACGGGGCCAGCATCATGGCGGCAACTTCGGCGGCCTGATAGGCGCCAATGACCCAGGTCCCGGGATCACTGCCGATATTCAATGCACCGCGCACATCGGCGAGCGCGATATCGGTAACGCGGTCGTTCAATCCCGAACAGAGAGACGCAATAAGCACGCCGACAAGCCCGATTACCAGCCGCAGTGTAAAAGGCTGGGGGATCGGGGGCGCTGGCGAAGCGGGTCCATTGCCGACAAGGGGCGGAGAAATTGGCTGGGTCATAAGTCGCTCTTATAAAAATGATGCAATGCACCGCTATACGGTACAGCAGCGAGATACTATAATACGATGCACTGTATTGCAATGTGATTGTTGCCTATATTTCAGGCGACGTGCGCTTGGGCTGGCGGGGAGTTACAATGTGTGAAAGGCAATAAACAGGGACAAATCAGTAGAATGAATAATGAAACCTCTAGCGAAGAAGAGCGCAGTGGCGGGATTCAGGTTATTTCCCGTGCGGCCGCGATTCTTAATGCGCTGGGCAGTCATCCCGAGGGACTGAGCCTCGGCGCCATTGCCACGGAAGTGCAACTGCCGCGCTCGACGGTGCAGCGCATCGTGGCCGCCCTGACGGAAGAAGGCATTGTGCGCACCGAAGGCGCGGGCGGCGTTCGGCTGGGGCCGATGCTGCTGCGGCTGGTGTCGACCATTCATACCGACGTTATCGCCATCGCCTCGCCGTATCTCCAGCAACTGTGCCACGACACGCAGGAAACCGTTGCGCTGGGCCGTGCCAGCGGGCGACAAATCGCCAATATTCATCATATTGTCGCCGAACGCGAGCTGCGCGTGGTGCCGAAATTTGGCTTGAACCTGCCTATCTACAGCACTTCCGCCGGACGCGCCCTGCTCTCCCTGAAAAGCGATAGCGAGATCCGCCAGCTGGTCGGAGAAACGCTGGAACCCGCGACGGAAAATACCGTGAAAGACATCGATACCCTGCTTCGTAAGGTCGATGCGGTGCGCAACAGCGGGATCTCGATGGAAAGCGGAGAAACCGTGCTCGGCATCTCATCGATGGCGACCGCCATCGACACGATTCTCGGCCACTATTCGATTTCGGTTTTAATGCCGACAGAGCGCCATGCCGCCAAGCAACTCAGCGTGCAGCAGGCCATCATGCGGTGCAAAGAGTCGTTGATCGGCGAGATAGGTAAACTCGGCAGCGGTAAGTGACGCCCTGCTTCATTCATACTTTTGCTAAAAGGATTACGCAATGTTTGATGTCATTTTGGTTGCAGTAGACGGTTCCAGCCAGACTTCGCAGGTGGTGGCTCTGGCGGCGCAGGTTGCGCAGCACGGCGCGCCACAGGTTATTGTCACCTGTTGCATCGATGAGGCCTATGCCTTTGCCAATCAGCAGGAACAGCCCGGCGATATCACGGAGTATCCGGCGGCAACGGCTGAGCAGGACACCGCCACGGCGGTCGTTGCGCGCGCGCTGCAACAGCTTGCAGAGGCCGGCATCAAGGCGCAGGGAAATCTGGTGGTCGGCTCGGCGGGTGAAACGCTGGTCAGCGAAGCCAGAGAGAAAGGCGCATCGGTGATTGTCATGGGGCATCGCCAGCTAACGGCATTTGGCAGGATATTCAAGGGATCGGTCAGTGCGGAAGTGGTGGCGAATGCGCCGTGTCCGGTGCTGGTGGAAGTGCGCGGTAATTAAGGTAAAGCACAACTAAAAAGTACAGAATTGACGTTGGGGATGCCAGTGCATCGCCAGCGCCAACCCTGTACTTCACCTCTATTATTTACAGACTACGGTTACAGCTGTTTGACACAAAAAATCTTTATGCGGGTCGCGCAACGAGTATCGCGCGATTACCAGCTGCCCGGTGGTGGACCTTCATGCCATCGGCCCGGAGGCGGACCGCCGTGCCAGTGGCGCGGTGGCGGACCTTCTCGCCAATGGCGGTCGTGATGATAGTGGCGACGCGGTGGCTCATAGTAGACCCAGCGGCCACGATCGCGGCGATGATGGCTCCACCAGCCCGGCGGACGCCAGTTGCCGCCGTCCCAGTAGTTGCCGCGCGGGTCACGGTCACCGATGCGCAGTGATAAACCGGGGGTATTCACACCAATCGAAACATTTGCATGTGCTATCTCGGGAAGCCCTGACAAGGCCGTCATCACCGCGATAAGCGCTATTATTTTTTTCATTATCAACTCCAGGATCTGTCCGATCTGATGCTGCTGAGTTTACTCAAGCTATCTTGCTGTTCTATAGGAATTTATCCCATTTATACAGCCTCACGATTTCTTAACGATTTCGCCCCTTTTCCTTTGCACGCGTTGACACGCTAACGCTATGCCCGTAAAGGAAAATTTAGCAACGCTAATGTTTGCCCACACAAAAGGGCTACAAAGCTTTACGATTTGCTCCCGGCCAAAAAAGCACACATTGCTTACTGCACGGCGAATTTCAGGCAATAAAAAACCGCCGCAGCGGTTTTTTTATCATGCATTCGGCATTCAGGCAGGCACGAATCAGATTTTGCAGCCTTCACAGTCTGCTTCGTCGTCCAGAATTTCCGGCACGGCGTTGGCTTTCTGCGCGGCTTTCTCTTCGGCCGTTTCCAGCGCAGCATCTATGTCGAAATCAAAAATATCGTCGCTCATGGTGTCACCTTGTTTACTTTTTTTAATCATAGCCGTTCACGGCGTATTGCGAGGGTTGCCAGCATTACGGGTTACCGGCATGAAGCCAGTATAAACGACAGCGCGGCGGCGATCCCGTTAATCTGTGCTCTGCCCTCTTCGCCTGCCGATTTTCAGGTCAACTGACCAGGCTTTGGGCAGTCGGATTTGCGTCTCCTCCATTCAGCGACCATAGTTAAGGGGAGCCAAATTAAAGGAGAAGCACATGACAAGTTCAAATATTAAAGCCTGGGCCAACGTGCGTGAAACTTCTCACGAGATAGCTGAGGCAATTTTCGAACTGGCCGACAACGACGAAGTGTTAGCCCAGAAAATCTGGGAAGAAGGCAGCGACGAAGTGTTACCGGTCGCCTTTGCAAAAACCAAAGAGGATTATCTTTTTTGGGGCGAAGAGAAGATTGATCGCAAGAATGTCTAACGGGGCGCAGCACAGCCCTGTGTCATAGCTGTCTGGCCCTGAAGTGTTTGTTTACTGCTTCAGGGCTTAGCTGTCAAAACCAAAGCCCATCTGATGTGCCCACTCGAACACCTGCTCCTTATACACGAAGCGCGGTTCGCACACGCCGGGCTGACCGGGTGTCTGGATCATCACGGCGATACACGGATACGCAACGGGCCGTGCATCAAAGATAAAATCGTCAATTTCCTGATCGGCAAAATCCGTGGATTCGCCGACAACGCTCGCCTGGAATATTTCATTGATTATCCAGTTGCGATATTCGAATTCGTTGGTAATAAATTTCATTTTCGCCTTTGCTCCTACTCCTGAATCGATAGGAAAAACTCGCGTTATGGTTTCAGCAGTGCCGATGAAAGGGATTAACGGTGCAAACTCTCGTCGCCGCCACAGCAGGCGCAAACTTCCACCCGTGAGACGTCCATACTGGCTTCGCCATCGCAGTCCCATTCGACGCGCAACGGCAGACCGTTATCCTCTTTTGCCTGAATAAAACGGTCATACCACGCGGCTTGACCCTGCATGGTTTCAGTCAGAATGAGTGTGTCACCGGCATAAATACGCGCAGTTGCGTGAGCATCGTGCTTTTCGCCCGCAACCCGTTTATGAAGATGATGGATAGAGAGTTTGATACGTTCCACAGCGGCTCCTGATGCGACAAAGGATATTTTATCATCTCTTTGCGTACTTTTCATTGCGTTCTATATAACAAAGAAGCGTAGATAACAAACAGTTTATCAGAGCCGCCGCGGAAAACGTGATATCGCGGGCGAAAGTCGGGGGCTAACTAGGCAAGTTGAGCAGTCTGTACGACGCTTGGCGCATCCTGATACTGACGGGCCAGATCATAGACATCATAAAAGTCGATGCCGCCCTTATTTTGCACAATACGCTGCACATGCGATTTAAAGCGGCTGCTGACGTCGTTGCTGGCAAGCAGTGACGCCACCGCGTCGGAAGAGATTTCACGGCTGAAGAACCATTCGCCGTTGTAGCACACGCGCAAATCCAGCACGCCGATATCTTCATAGCGATAGGTCGGTTTGATTTCCAGCAATAGCATCGCGGCCATGAAAATGAGAAACGCGGTAAATCCGGCAAACCAGCCCAATCCCATGTAAGGCGAGGCATACATCACGATACCGACGGCGATATAACCGACAAACATTGCCAGACACAGCCACGGATGATTGGCGAAAAACTCGCTATTAATTCTCGGCTTACCGTCGCGACCTTCCGCACGATTTATGCGTTCTATCTCACTATTCAGAATTTTTTTAACGACATCCATTGATAACCTCACTACATTCAGTCAGGACAATACTGCGATTTGATAAGACGATTTTATCAGCAAGACTGTTATAGCGCGTAGAGCAGTTAATAAATAAATAACGGTAAACTGTTATAGACAAAGTGAGGAATGCACCGTGGCATTTATGATTATGGAAAAACCGGCAAAAGTGGTCGCCAGTTACCGCGTGGTCGGACCCTATGAAAAAAGTGTGAAAGAAGGTTTTGCGGCGCTTACCCCTGGGCGGAAAAACACGGGCTGGGCGAAGGCGAATGGCTGACGATTTTTTGGGACAACCCGCTCGCGACTGACCCGGACGCGCGTCGCGCCGATACCTGCGTGACGGTCGATGATCATTTCGTTCTCGGCGACGATGCAGACGGCATCGTGCTGCAAACTCTGCCCGCGGGCACCTATGCGGCGTTTCACACCACCGTCGACAGCGAAAACTTTGCCAAAGCCTGGACCGACTTTATCGAGGTGCATCTCGCCAGCAGCGGATATCGTCCCGACGGCCGCGCCTGTTATGAACAATATCTAAACGACGGCAGACAGACAGGCGTGTTTGAAGTGGTGTTCTTTCAGTCGGTCGAAAAAACCTCCCCTCTGCGTTAAATTCTACTCAACGCGGTATCGCCGATACCGCGCCATCCTGCTACGCCATCCTTTCGCGCCATCAATAGATAAGCGTTATTCCGTTGGCCTGACAGTGATCCTGATACGCCTGCGGCGGCGCAGAATCGGTCACCAGATGGGTGAAGTCGTTGATTGGCCCAATCGCGGCCGGACGCGCCTGCTCGAATTTACTGTAGTCGGCAACCAAAATTTTCTGCCGCGAGCGCTGCATCGCCTGATGCTTCATTAATAATTCGTCGAAATTAAAACAGCTGACGCCATATTGCAGGCTGATCCCCGCCGCCGAAATAAACGCCTTGTCGGGCAGCGCATTCAGCAGCTCGTTGCTGCTTTGCCCAAACGGAATGAAAATATTATTGCTGGGCCGGTACATGCCGCCGCACATGATAACCTCGCAGTGCGGTTTGTCCTGCAACGCCAGAAACGTGTTGAGGGAGTAGCAGATAGCGCTGAACACACGTTCGTCGGGAATATGCTCAATGATATACGGCGTTGTGGTGCCGCAATCGAAAAAGACCAGGTCGTCGTCATCGATAAGCTGGGCGGCCAGTTTGCCGAGCCGATGCTTCTCCGCGATGTGACGGGTTTTCTGTTCACTGACAAAATAGTGCGTCGCCGGACTGTTTTTGGGGTCGATAACGATATAACCGCCCAGCAGGATAAGCGGGGAGTCGGCCCCGTTAAGGTCGCGCCGGACGGTCATTTCGGAGACCTCGAGCAGCACGGCCGCGTCCTTGAGATGGATCTTGTCGGTTTTTTCAGTGCCAGCAACAACCGTTGCAGCCGATCTTCGCGCTTGTTTTCCATGTTTTTCCCGGCTTACTGAATCTGCACCAACGTCAACCAGCCGCCGAATACGGCACCGGTATCAATATAGAACTGGTTGGCAAACTGCTGCTCTTTTTCAACCGGCGTATGGCCGAAATAGAACCGCTCGGCCCCTTCGATGTCCTGAACCTGCCCTTCACGGGATTTGCCAAGACGTTGACGGCTCCACATGGTTTCATGTGCGCTGAGCGGATTGCCGCTGATGTATCGCGGCGCAGGGTAGTCGGCATGCGCAACAATGGTCAGGCCGGTCGGTGTACTGACTTCAATGATATGCGGCAGTGCATCGACTTTTTTAAACAGTTCGCGGACGCGCAGTTCTTCTTCTACCGGAAGCTTGTAGAACCAGTCGCCCCCGTTGCTTAACCAGCGGCTGACGTGCTGACCTCGCAGCGCATCGAGTCCCATCTGCTCGTGATTGCCCTTCACACAGGCAAACCAGGGTTGTTCGAGTAGCTCGAGGCAACCCGGACTGTTTTCACCGCGATCGATAAGGTCGCCGACCGAAATAAGTAAATCCTGTTCTCTGGAAAATTGATGTGAATCCAGCAGCAGGTTGAGTTGTTTCAGGCAGCCGTGAATGTCGCCGACGACATAAATGTGGCGAAAACGGGTGCCATCGATTTTCTCGTAACGGGTCATATCAAACATCGATTCATTCTGCTCGCTAAGTCGCACGCCCTCTTCGCCGCCCCCTCTTCGCGAAGGTGTGTGGCTCCGTTTCCCGCTCTGGCGGGTCTTGCGCCTTGATCCATGACTCAAACGGTATGAAATCAGGAAAATAATCACCACCAGCACAAAAAGTACGGGGATTGCCATGAGAAAATCCACTTCAACTCCTTAATTAAATGACCCGCAGGGAAATCCACCCTCGGCAATATACGGCCCAACAGGAAGCTTAACCACGCCTCAAAACGACAAAAAGAGCTTAACAATCCAATCAGATCGGCTTTTGTACAATTAGCGCTAAGGGGTTGACCGCTTTTTGCGCTATACTCCGCGCTGGCCCAGATAAAACCGGAGGTTTTATGAGCTCCACCGCTGTTCACACTCCCGATGAGTGCCCTTTATGCCAAAGTACAATCAAGACCAAAACTTCACTTAACTTAACTGAAAAAGTGGTCAACGTAACCTGTACAACTTGCGGTCGTTACAGTATTTTCCGCAAAACCATGCAAGAGATCTCTGTTGACAGAAACAAGCGCGTTGCTCTGCAAACCTTTTTCTCCAGTCAACCGAATTACCATTTGCCCCTTTCTCTCAAGGCAATCAGTAATCCTGAACCCGCGGGTGATTTTTAACCCTATAACCGCCCTTCGGGGCTGTTTTATCTCTTCTGCACTGCGCCTTTCCCGTTCATGACCCGTGACCTCGCCTTGACAATATTGCGATCTGCCTCACACTTTTAACTGTGGGATCGCGACATTGGCCTTGATGATAAACGATGTCTGCGTTCAGAAAGCCTTCCTCGACAATAGGTTAACTCAAACTGCCCTGTCGTTGTAAATTAAGGAGCGCTCAATGAAGAGGATCAACCGCCATCACGTCTCACGACGAGACTTCTGCCAGCTTTTACTGCTTGCCTCGGCAATGCCCGTCACCGGGTATGCGAAAACGTCTTCCCTGCCCGCCGACACACCACCGCACGTCGACATTCGTGCCCTGCCGCTGGACAAACCGGTAGGCGGCGTTCCTAATGATAAGCTTCCTTTACTGATTTATCAGCAGGCTGCACCACAAAATACAGCGAATACCGATGCCTATCTGGCCAATCTTTTTGCCCGCAACGGCTGGCCGGTTCAATGGCGCTATCAAATCTTCACGTTCACCCATTTTCACTCCAATACGCATGAACTTCTGGGCGTCAGCAGTGGCATGGCGAAAGTGCAGCTTGGCGGCGAAAACGGCCCCATCACCCACCTGAAAAAAGGCGATGTCGTGCTCATCCCGGCGGGTGTGGGCCATAAGCAGCTGTCGGCCAGCGCCGATTTTCAGGTGTTGGGCGCCTATCCCAACGGGTTGAGTCCCGATTTGTATCATGACGACCCGTCGAAACTGCCCGAAGCCCGACAAAATATCGCGCGGATAGCCCTGCCGGACACCGATCCTGTTACCGGCCATCAGGGCGGTATTTTACAGCGCTGGCAGCCGAGCTGATTTCATAAAGGGCAGCAATACGCCCTGCGATCGCCAAGCCCTAACTCAAATTATTCCTCCCCGTCGCTTAAACTTTATTTTAAAGTTTATCGGATGAGTTTTGTTTTAAAATCTGCAATTTGCGGCGGGCAGCAACGCCGCAGCCTAAAAGCGTTTTATCCTATCAGTCTTTTAAAAACAGCTAATTACACTATTTTTTTACATCTTGAAATCTTATTCCGAATTTAAATCCGGTGATAAAAACTTAGCATGATTATGTTTTTTCAACGGGTAATGGTCATTATGGAATTTGCACATTCATCGTCTTTATCGAATCAGCCGGGTGCCATGACGGCACCTGAACTGATCACCAGAATAGACGCCCTGCCCTCATCACCGGGACTGTGGCGCTTTATAATATTATTGGCAATTGGTGGTTTTTTTGAACTCTATGATCTGTTTCAAACGGCGTATATCAGTCCCGGACTGATTGCCGAGGGGATTTTCCACACGGGCAGTCAAGGCGTCTTCGGTATCTCGGATCAGGCCGCCTTCGCCTCTTCCACCTTTCTCGGCCTGTTCGTCGGCACCAGCCTGCTCAGTCCGCTCGCCGACAAGTTCGGGCGTCGCCTGACCTTTATGTTCGCGCTGCTGTGGTACAGCTTCTTTACGCTGCTTATCGTCTTTCAGAATCAGGCGGAGTGGATTATTCTTCTGCGCTTTCTGGTGGGCGTTGGCCTTGGCATCGAGCTTGTCACCATCGACACCTATCTGGTGGAAATGGTGCCGACACGGCTGCGCAGCAGGGCATTCGCCTTCTCCTTCTTTATTCAGTTCCTGTCGGTGCCTGCCGTCGCGCTTATCTCGTGGTGGTTCGTGCCTCATACCTGGTTTGGTTTGACCGGTTGGCGCTACGTGTTGCTGGTCAGCGTCGTGTTTTCGCTGTTTATCTGGGTCGTGCGCAAGAAATTGCCGGAGTCTCCGCGCTGGCTTATGCAGCACGGGCAGCCGGAAAAGGCGCAGCAGGTTCTCGAAGAGCTGGAAAAACAGTGTGGCGTCGGCAAGGTCGAACGGCTTGACCATCTGGTCACGCTACAGGATGAACACCAGTTTGAACGCCGCGGGCGCTTCAAGGAGATCTGGACGCCGCAGTTCCGTTCACGCACGATTATGCTGATGATTTTCAATATCTTTCAGGCAATCGGTTTCTTCGGCTTCGGCAACTGGCTTCCGGCGCTGCTCGCCGGTCAGGGCAGCAGTTTTACGCACAGCCTCTCCTACTCGATTATTATCACCCTCGGCTTTCCGATTGGCTGTCTGGTGTCGGTGCTGTATGCCGACAAGTTCGAGATCAAGTGGCAGGTGGTGGCAGGCGCGCTGGGCGTGGTGATTTTCGGCGCGCTTTTCGGCTTCCAGCGCAGTCCGCTCGGCATGATCCTCTGCGGCTTCATGGTGAGTTACTGCAATGCGTGGATGACTTACAGCTTCCACTCTTACCAGACAGAGATCTTCCCGACGCGCATTCGTGTGACCGCAGTCGGTTTCTGCTACTCGTTTAGCCGACTGTCGACGGTATTTAGCAGCATTATCATCGGTCTGTTCCTGGAATACACCGGCAATATCGGCGTGCTGGCCTTTATCGTGGCGAGTATGGCGATGGTGGTACTGGTGATTTCCCTGCTCGGGCCTAAAACCAAAGATATCGAGCTGGAAAATATCTGATGCAAGACGCCGCTGCGGGCTCCTTCCTCGGCCCGCAGCGGCTATCAGTCTGTCAAACGGTCGGCCATCGCTCGTGCGAATACAGCCACATGCGGATATTAAACAGATAAAACAGGGGCATAAACAGGTGCATGTCCGAGCGACAGACCAGCTCGACCTGCAACAGCAACTGGTTCAGCTCATGCAGCAGTGACGCCGGCGGCGCGGCATAAATGTTCTTGAGCCGCTGTTTGATGTAGTTATTGATTTCAAACAGCAGCGCATCCGTGTCGATATGGTTACTTCTCAGCAACGCCTCGTGTCTGGCATAGAAATCAAACACGCTGACGCCCAGCCAAATCTCCGTAATCAGATTACCGCCCAGCGCGACGTTCGGGATGGGATCTATCTTGATTCGCGGCAAAATGATATTGACCTTGTCGAGCATTCCCGCGACGTACTGCTGTCGTCCCAGCAAGGAAGATTTGTTCATCTTGACAGCCTGGGTAAATTGCAGCAGATCCTTGATACCCCGGCGCAGTACACGTTTGGCAGTCCACGAAGGCCGCTTGTTGCGGATAATCGCCGTCACCAGCACGGCAATCATAATCCCGACCACGGTAGAAATGGCCGAGTTGAGGATAGACAACGGATCGGGGCGGAAATCGTGGCTCATGCCCATGAAACTCGGGATCTGCGTCGCGATAATCAGGCCGAAGATATTGCTCGCCGGATTGGCAATCACGATACCCAGCGCGATAAGTCCGGGTGCCAGACAAATGATCAGCGCCTCGAAACTGGTGGTCAGCGGGATAAGGATCACGGTGTAAATCAGGCTGGCGGCGATGGCTATCACCACGGCCTTGAGAAACACCTGCAGGGAGGCAATCGGGCTGTCATGGGCCGCAAAAAAGGAACAGGCGATGGCGGCCATCACGGGCGCGGTTCCGCCGTGTTTCCAGCCGCTGCCAATCCAGAACAGACAGCAGAGCATCGTTACAATGAAAATCGTCAGCGATGACAGGAAGATAAGCCCTTTATCGGCGTGTTTTTCAAACAGGGTAAACTTGGCGGGTTTTCTTTCATCGCTAAAGGCGCTGACTTTCTCTTTCACACCAAGATAGGCATGGGCAATGCGGATGAAGTTTTGCAACCGCTCGACCAGACCGGTCAGCAGCAGCCCCTCTTCGGCCGTCATTTCGCCGCTGAGGTAATGCGCCTTGATACGTTCCTGCGAGGCGACCATTTCATCCACCAGCACTGCGATATCGCCAAACTGTTCGGGATTGTGCAGCCAAACCAGAAAATGGCTGAAGGTTTCGGCGATAAAATCCGGAAAGGTGACGCCGTGTTCGCCGAGCAGAATTAGCCGTTTTTCAATCGCGGTCAGGGTCGGGATAAGATAGGAAAGATGCTGGTACTGAACGGTCACCATGCGGATAAGCGCGCGCGCCGAGTCACCTTCATAGACGCAGTGGGTGATAAGCGCCTCGACGCTGACCGGATAATTGGCCATCTGAATCAGAATATGTTCGTGCTCCAGCGACTTTTCCTTCGACACTCGCGTGACCATTTCCGCGCAGAGTTTTTTGCGCTCTCAAACCAGTTATTGACGCTGCTTTCCAAAAGCGTGCTCATTTTTACCGGAAAGATGATCATGTGGATCAAGGTACTGCACACAATCGCCACTGCAATCTCTTCAATACGGGAAATCACCGTGTAGGTAATATCCAGCGGCGAGTTAACGTCGGCAAAGCCCATAATCGCCGCACTGTAACCGGCCAGCATGAAAACGTAGCTTTTCGGCGTGCGGTCGTGCAGCGAAAGATAGAGACAGAAGGCTATCCATAACGACACGCAGAAGCTGAACAACAGCGGATACAGCACCGTAATGGGGTAAATAAAGAAAATGAAGGCGCCGCCGAGCAGGGTTCCCATCAGTCGGAATACGGATTTTGACAGCGTCGAGGCGGAATAGAGCTGAGAGATAATAAATACGGATGTCAGCGACCAGGCGGGTTTATCCAGATTAAGTTTTAGAGCGATATATAAGGCCAGAAATGCAGCGATACAGGTTTTTACCGAGAACAAAAAAGCATTTTTTGTTAGCCACTTCATTTTCTAATTAAACAAATCACGTAGATTTTAAAGCATTATTTTATACCCCTACGAAAAGGGTTATCCGGATTTGTTTGTAACAAAGATGTTCGCAATTATGTCCAAATAAAACAAAAAGTCACCGCGAGGTGACTTGATGTAGAGAGTCGGTATCAAAAGGCTTCAACGGCAGGCCATCTCTGCGTCGGGTAAAGCGCCATACGGATGTTGAACAGGTAAAACAGCGGCGCAAAAAGCTGCATATCGACGCGACACAGGGATTCGGTGCGCAGCAGAAGAGCGTCGAGTTCATCCAGCAAACTTTGCGGCGGTGCCATATAGATATTCTTCAGCCGCTGCTTGAAGTAGCGGGTGATTTCAGTCATCAGCGCGTCGCTCTCAAGGCGCTTGTCTTTTAGAATCTCGTGATGGCGCGCGTAAAAATCATAGCAGTTTACGCCGAGCCAGATTTCGGTGATGAGATTGCCGCCGAGCGCAACGCCGGGCGTGGGATCTACGGTATTACGCGGCAGAATAATGTTGATTTTATCTATCATGCTGGCGACATATTGCTGGCGCGCCAGCAGCGAGGAGGCGTTCATGCGGATTTCGCCGGTGAACTGCAACAACTCCTTGATACCGCGACGCAGCACGCGCCGCGCCGTCCAGGCGGGCCGTTTGTTGCGAATAAGCGAGGTGAGCACTACGGCCATGACGATGCCCACTACCGTCGAGATCGAAGCATTGATGATAGACAGCAAGTCCGGGTCGAGATCATGGGTCATGCCGATAAAGCCGGGGATTTGCGTGGCGATGATAAGGCCGATGAAGTTGGTCGACGGGTTGGCGATAACCAGCCCCAGCGCCAGCAGACCGGGAGCCAGCACGATGATTAGCGACTCGAAGGTGACGGTAAGCGGAATAAACACGCCGACGTAGATAAAACTGATGGCAATGGCCACCAGCACGCCTTTGAGAAACACTTTCATCGAGGCCACGGGACTGTCGAGCGAGGCGAAAAACGAGCATACAACCGCGCCCATCATCGGCGCGGTCGAGCCGTCCTTCCAGCCGGTGCCAATCCAGAACAGGCAGCCGAGCATGGTGGCGGCAAAGGCGGTAAAGCAGGACAGCAGAATCAGCCCGCGATCGCGGTGTTTGCGAATCAGTTTGACCTTGCCCCGTTTCTTCTCGGGACTCAACGAACTGACGCGCTCTTTCGCGCCCATATAAGAGTCGGAAAGCCGAATGAAATTGAGCAGGCGTTCCAGCAGGCCCATCAGCAACAGTCCCTCTTCCACACTCATTTCACCGCTGGCATAACGGGTTTTGATCAGCTCCTGCGAGGCGGTCAGGTCATCCTGAATAGCCTGCGCATTGCCGCTCTGCTCGGGGCTGTTCAGCCAGGCAAGGAAATGGGCAAAGGACTCGGCCACGAAATCGGGGAAGTGGATCCCCTGCTCCGCCAGCAGGCTCAGGCGTTTTTCAATCGCCGTCAAGGTCGGGATCAGATACGAAAGGTGCTGGTACTGCGCGCTGACCAGTCGAATCAGCTTGCGGGCGGAGTCGCCTTCGTACACGCAGTGGGTGATCAGCGCTTCCACGTTGATGGGATAACTGGCCATCTGCACCAGAATCTGATCGCGTTCGGGCGAGCTCTCTTTGGACTCGACGGTCAGCAGTTCGTTGCAGAGTTTTTTGGCACTGTCGTACCAGTTGCTGACGCTGTTTTCGAGCAGATTGCGCATCCTGACCGGAAAAATCAGCATATGGATAAGGCTACTGCAAATGATAGCCACCGTTATCTCTTCAATACGCGAAATCACGGTGTAGGTGATGCCAAGCGGCGTAGTGACATCGGCAAAGCCCATGATGGCGGCGCTGTAACCGGCGAGCATGAAGATATAACTTTTCGGGGTGCGATCCTGGAGCGAGAGAAAAAGACAGCAGGCAACCCACAGCGAGACGGAAAGGCTGAACAATAAAGGATGCGTGACGGTGATGGGATAGATAAGGAAGATAAATCCGCCGCCCAACACGGTGCCAAGGAAGCGAAACAGCGCTTTTGACAGGGTCGAGGCCGAATAGAGTTGAGAAATGACGTATACCGACACCATCGCCCAGGCGGGCTTGTCGAGGTTCAGTTTCAACGCGATATAGAGCGCCAGAAAGGCTGCAATGCAGGTCTTGACGGCAAATAACAGCGCATTCTTGTTTAACCATTTCATTATGGAATTAATAGCTCGCAAAGCGTTAAACCGTCATTTTATACCGGTCGGCATAAAAGTGCTGCTGAATGCGAATGTTAACTTTGTAACAAAATCCTCACAAATAAAAAAGCGGGGATCCCCGCCTTGAAGGCCGAGGATCCCCGCGTATTATCGCCGACTACACCCTGACGACGTTGGTCACCACCTGCATATAGGCCTGCGCTTCCTGACGGAAGTTCATCTGTACGCCGGATGTGGTGTCGGTAAAGGTGACGGCGATGGCGTCACCGACATAACTCGAAACCACAACGTGCGAGTAGGAGGTACCCGACGCAATGACATACACGCGGAACGAACCACAGGTCGCAAAGTTGGTCTTAAGCGTAATGTCATACATGGTGCCTTCGCTCAGATATTTGTTGTTCGTCGAATCCTTGAGCAACGCCAACACGCTGGTCGTGCTGGTTGATGACGCAAAGGTATTGGCAGAACCTACCCCTTCGTAAAGGTAATCCTTCATGAACAGCTTTTTATTGAAGTTGACGAAGTCGGCCGACGAGCTCATAAACGGCGTGGTTTCGATAGTCGAGTTATACAACGACAGCGCACTGCCGGTATTGGTAATACTCAAACCGGTATAGCTGTCGGTCAACGGCGCAAAGGAGTTCTGGTATTGCAGCGTCGAGGTGTAAAGCAGACCGCCGATAATCCCGGACAGATAACCGGCACTGACCTGGACACGCGCAAACGGTGCTCTTTCGAAATCATGCAGAATATCGAAGAAGTTGGTCTGACTGGAGTTATCGCCCGCCACATTGATGGTCGAAAACACCATCGCCACACCGCTCACGGTGGTACAGGAGATTTTCGCCCCTGCGGTCCACGGGAAGGTGGCGACCTTGTCGGATGCCGAGATATTGTTCGGCGAGGCGACAACAATGTAGGTGTATCCCAAGCTTGTGTAATAGAAGAGGAACTCCAGCTCATTGGTGCCGTCGGTCAGCTTAAGCCCGTTTTGTCCGACAATGGAGGTCAGGCCGGTGTTGTCGGTCAGTTTCAGGACCGCCAGACGTTTACCGTTGAAGTCCCAGTCGCCGCTCAGCTGCGCATACTGCCCCGAGTTGAACAACCACATGCCCCCCAGTAGTTATCGGCAATAAATTTAACAAACACTTTCCAGCCTTCGACAATCGGCGTATTGCCTGTAGCGCCGTTTGCCAGATAAATACCGACATAGTTGTTAAGCCAGTAATCGCCGGTAATCCAGTTTGATGCGTTGGGCCACTGATGCGCCCCCATGCGGATAACCGAGATACAGTTGGATGCCGTACCAATGTGAAGATGTGACAGCGAGAAGCCATAGCCGACCGGTTGGATACCATCCGCCTTGCTGCCCCCGTCGAGAACGTTGATAAACAGATTCAGGCCGGAGGCATTACCCACCAGGTCACCGATGGTTATCATCGGCGTTGCGCTCCAGAAGCCGGTGTTGCTCGGGAAATCCGAGGTTACGGTCAGCTTGTGGATGGAAATATTCAGGCCGTTGTTGAAAATATTGCGAATCAGGACGGTATTGGAGATGGCGTAGCTGCCGGTACCGCGCACCTCGAGAATGCCATTGTTGGTGGCGGCGTCAATGGCGCTTTGAATCGCCGAAGTCCAGTCGCCGTCTGCCGATGCATCATCGGCATAGTCTTCGATATCAATATAACGGGCGGCCTTGTTTCCGAGCGTCGCGATACTGGCTGCGCCGTCGTTGAAGGCTGCGCCCAGAGTGCCGGAAGCGTAGTCGACCGAGCTGTCCCAGCCGACATAACCTGCCCCGGCAGTGGCGGCGAGTGAGGTTTGCATGGTGTCGAGTACGCGGTTGGCGGCTGCGGTTTCCTGCGCCGTCGCAAAGGTCACGACCAGCGTGGCGGACGTCGCCCCGGTCTGCGACGCCGTCAGGGTATAGTTGCCCGCCGTTGAACTGACGACATCGACATAGTTGTATCCTGCCGAGTTGGTGGTCACGGAACTGACGTTTAGTCCTGCACCGGTACTGACCGTGAAATTAACGACCGAGTTGGCGACGTTCGCGCCTGTCGTGCTGTCGGTAACATTGACACGGACGGTATTGATTGCGCTGCCGTTTGCCTGTGCGCCACGGGTTACTGAAGTAAGAGTGATGATATTAGCCATGATTGATGCCTCGCGAGTTATGTGAGTATGCGTTGAGTTACGGGTTAAGTTACGGGTTTGCGCTACTTGCTTTGATACTGTTCGAATTGGCGGATGCCATCGAGTTGGGTATTGCAGTTTTGGAGATCGGTGAGGAGAAGTTCATTCCACATCACCGCGCCTCCGAAGGTCAGCGGGTTATCGGGAGGTGCCGACGGCTGACACGGCGTCAGCAGGCTGGCCGGGATAGGCGTGGCCGGCACTCTGACGAAATTGCTCGTAGTGGGTGAGCAAGCTGTGACTGACAGCATCAGGAACAGGCTCGGCAGCACACGGAGACGGCTTGAGCGCCGACGTAATAAGAGTTTGTCTCGCCTGGCTTGCGGTTCTGTTCGCCATTTGCTCATTGAGCGCGACTCCTGCTATCTGGTTGTATCTCTCTATGGCCATCGCCATCGACTGAGAGACGAATTCAGCTTTCTCCTTTTGCTGGGTCATGCTTGACAGGGCCGTGGTTTGAGACACCGCCTCGTCGTAAAAATGAATGGCGGTGTAGATAAGCGACAAGATGGCGGACAGCATCAGCGTCATCGCCAGCAGCGTTATTTTATTGATCACGATTGCCCCATCAGACAGAGCTGCCTGTCGATTTCGCGCCGATTCACCAGGCCGCGATTGCGCTCTTTGTTGACATACACCCACAGACGAAGGTCGTCGCAGGCGGCGCGCAGGTTGCCGTCGTTGAGGTGCCTGAGCAGCGACGAACCGCGAAACGCGTTCACCCCGACGTTATAGGCAAAGGAATAGAGTGCGGCGCGGGTGTAGTTGTCTATCGGCACTTTCACCGCCGCATCCACCGCTTTTTTTACCGGATTGAGATGTTTCGCCAGCAACGCGTTGCACTCCTTGTCCGAGTAGTATTTTCCGGGAATGACGTCCGTACCGGTGATGCCGCTGCATACGGTCCACACGCCGCCGACATCCCGATAGGCCACGCTTTTCTGGCCTTCTACGCCTTCCCGTCCTCCCAGCAGGGCCATGGCGATAGATAACGCGGTTGCCCCACCTAATTTGACCACTTTGCTTTTTAGTCCTGTTGACATAGCCATTGGGTACCTACCTTTGTTACAGACCGCCGAGGCGGCCACCGAGAGTAAAACAGGAGGTCTGAAAACGACAAAACCCCGCCGAAGCGAGGTTTTGGTTGAGAGCGGCTACGTGACTCAGTAACCACTTTATAAGCGTACGCGGTAATATGCGGACCGCGTTAGCGCCTTTTTCAATTATTTTTACCTGCTTTTCAGGGGGCTTTTTTCGCCCCCTTTTGCAAAGCCTTACTGATATTTCGCCTTGAGGTCTGCGAAGGCGGCATCGACGTTTTGCGATAGCGTCTCGAATGCCGAGGCCGCATAGGCATTAAACGTCTGATCGTCCGCCTCGAAGTTCGCCAGCGCAGTGGGCAGGTCACTCGCCACTACCGAAGCCGACAACTGTGACAACGCCGTGCCCACATTTTGACCCACGGTATCGAGCTGCTGCTGAACATAGCTGATAAAGGTCGCCACATCGGCCTTGAACGCGGCAATATCGGCGCCCGGATCGGCATCTTTCGACACAAAACTCACGACCCGCGTAGCCTGGGTTCCATCGCTC
Source organism: Rouxiella chamberiensis (assembly GCF_026967475.1). NCBI lineage: Bacteria > Pseudomonadati > Pseudomonadota > Gammaproteobacteria > Enterobacterales > Yersiniaceae > Rouxiella > Rouxiella chamberiensis. The sequence continues at coordinate 2,315,308 of NZ_CP114058.1, forward strand.
AACGAGGCCGTCAGCGTGACTTCCCCTGCTGTGGCGTTAAAGATATACACCGCGGCTTCGCCGAGAGAATCGGTCGACGATGGATTCGGCGTCGTCGGGAACGTCGCGCCGCTGTTCACGCTAAAGGTCACGCTCTGCCCGGAAATCGCGGCTCCCGTCGCATCCACGACCTTGGCAATCACCACATCCGCCGTCCCGCCCGCCAGCTGGTTATCAATCAGTGGCGTCAGCGTGAGGCCGAGCGGCAATACCGGATCGCTGACGGGCGGCGTGTCGGGTTTATCCATAAAACTCACGACCGTCGACGCCGTGGTGCCATCGGCAAGCGTAGCGGTCAGGGTGATGTCGCCTGCCGCCGCGCTGAACACGTAGACCGTTGCCTCGCCGAGCGAGTTGGTATAGGAAGGATTTGGCGTGGTCGGGAAGGTCGCGCCGGAGGTGACGCTCCAGGTAATCGCCTGATTTGCCACGGCCGCGCCCGTCGAATCTACGACCGAGGTCAGCACGATGTCTGCGGTGCTGCCCGCCAGCTGATTGCTGGTCATCGCCGTAAAGTTGATGGTAAAAGGCGGAACAGGATCGGTGCCCGGCGAGCCGTCTGCATCCACGAAGCTGATAATCGTCGAGGCATAGGTCGCATCCGACAAGGTGGCGATAAGCGTGGTATCGCCGACGATATCGCAAGAGACCGACACGGTAACCTGACCATTGGCATCGGTGGTCAGCGGATTCGCCTGGAAGGTTGCGCCGTTGTTGGCATTGAAGGTGATAACCTGACCGGCGACCGGTGCACCGGAGGCGTCGACCACAGTGACCATCACGGAATCGGCACCGCCATTGGGGCCTGCCAGCTGACCGTCCTCGAGAGGAGTGAAACTGATTTTGTACATGTTTTTTCCTTACGTTTATATGTTTGTGAATTGACGTGTAAAAAGGGCTTTTGACAACGCCTTGAAACGAAAAAACCCGCCGGAGCGGGTTGATGGGGAGGCGTATGTCGGACGTGACGGCCGGTCTATTGACCCAGGCTCATGAGATAGTCACGTGAAACGAAAGTCACCACCGTCGAGGCGGTGGTCCCGTCGGCGAGGGTTGCCGTCAGGTTGGCATCTCCCGCCGTGTTGCTGAACAAGGTGACCAGCGCCTCACCGGCCGCATCGGTCAGCAGCGGATTTTCCAGAATATCGAGCGTGGCGCTGTTATCGACAGCGAAAGTCACGGCCAGATCCGGTACTACGGCACCGTTTTCATCGACGACTTTCGCGACGACCTGAACGGGCGTGCCGTTTGGACCGGCCATCTGCGTGCCTGAGAGAGATTGAAAGCTGATTGTAGACATAAGATTTTCCTTCATGGTTTCGATTGAAAGTGGCAATGGGCTGCGTCACTGCGGTCACCCTCCAAAAACGCAAAAACCCCGCCGAAGCGAGGTTTTATGTTTTTGGTCACGTGACTCAGTAACCAGTTTTAATAGAGTAAACGGCTTTTTGCGGACCGCGTGAGCACTTTTTTCGGTTCACGATAAATTTCTACAATCGGGTCCATATCCAGCTTCACGTCCAGCATCGACAGACACCCTTCCACAAAACCTTCCGCCAGTTGCAGCATGATACGCACCAGCTTCTCATCTTTTTTGAGCGCACGCGCAATCGCCCGTTTTGGCTGATTCATAACGTAATGCAGCACCAGCAGCTGATATTCTTCGGGTTTAAGCTGTTTCAGGCGCGTGACGCACCCGTCGATCAGCATTCCGTCGTCATCGCAGCAGGAGATGCGCGATTTCGTGGTTTGCGGCAGCAATCCCCGAAAACCGGCCGCCGTTTTCTGCCAGTCGAGATGGCTGTGATCCGCCGCCGCCCAACCGCCCCAGCGCGCCAAAACTTGTGGTATATCTCTCATAAGTTTTCCTCCATAGGTCGCTTTTTCATGCCCTGCCGCCTTTACGGCTGCGGTAACTTTGCCAGGTAAACGGGACCCACAATCCCCCGTTGGTTTGCCTGTCCATCATTCTTTCGCCCAGCAGACTGAGCAGCTGGTCATAATTCAGGTTGGTCAGCATGCCCGTCGGCTTCAGCAGCAGCTGACGGCGGTCAACAATCTGGCTGAGCAGATTGATTTCAAAATCGTTGTGAGTGCTCTTTTGCACCCCGACTTCGTCGAGCACCAGCAAATCGAGCTGGCAGAGATCTTTAAGTAACGTCGCCTCTTTAACCGGACTGTTTTTCTCGAAGCTGGCGCGAAATTTCTGGCAGATTTCCGCCACGGTAATAATGGCGGCCACTCGCCCCTCTTTGATGAGATTCCTGACGATAGCCGTAGCGAGATGATTCTTGCCCGTGCCCACGTTTCCGGAAAAAATAAAGCCGCCGTGCGTTTGACCAAAGTTCTGTAGAAAGGCCTGCGCCAAGGTCAGCGCCTGCTGCTGTTCGGGAGACTCGACGAGATAATTGCGAAATCCGCAGTCCTGATGCAGCGGTTGAATGCCCGAACGGCCCAGCACCCTTTCCAGCCGCGCCATGCGATTGAGATCCGTCACCCGCTTGGCCGCCTTTTTGCCTTCTTCCTGCTGCCAGGCCATCAACTCTTCGCTGGTCTGGCAATGTGCCTTGACGTGCGGCGGTTTCAGCGCCAGAAAACGGGCCATCACTTCGGCGGATTTAGATAAGCTCATCGTCTTCTCCCTCTTGTGGCAGCAGCGGCAGATGGCGGTTAAATCCGGTTGGAATGTCGGCGCTGGCGCGGGCCAGAACTCTTGCCGGCGTTGCAGGACTTTTTCGGCCATTGAATTTCGCCGCGTTGCGTAGCCAGGTGTTCAGCGCGGCGTGCCAGTCCTTGAAAGTTGATCCTTTGGCCCGATGATGATCGCAAAAAATGGCAAACTCGGCGGCGAGATCCACGTGTAATTCAGCGGCCAGCACCCGATGTTTTTCCACAGGAACAAATGCTTCCGGCAGGGTTGTGGCCCGTGTTGCAACGGATTTAGCGGGCTTGCCCATAACAGGATCCTTGACTGGATCCTGAAAGTGACTGGATCTGGTGCCACCTGCCGACACAGGGGGTGTGGCATTGGATGACTCAGCTGAGTATGCCATCGACACGGCTGGGTCTGCTGCCGACCCAGGGGCCGGGGTTTCTGACGACCCGGTCGACACGGCATTGAGCGTCAAGTAGTAGAGATTTGAGGTATTTCCCTTACCATTGTTAACCCCAAGACGATTTTCCTTGGCAATCAGGCCGAGCGCCACAAGCGCTGAGATATGCGTTTTCACCGCGCTCTTGCTGCATTCGCACTGATCGGCAACGTGTTGATAAGAAGGCCAACATTCGCCCCTGTCATTGGCGTTGTCGGCCAATTTCATCAATACCAGCTTACGCAGAGGGCTTCCTACCTTGATTGCCATCGCTCTTGCCATTAGGGTCATACTCATTCCGCTATCCCCTCGTCTTCCGTATTTAGTTAAGTCCAGCTTCACAATCTAACTTAAGTTAGATATTATATCCAAGGTTAAGTTTGATCAAATAAAACTAAGATAACTTAGTTAATAAATTGAGAGCAGATTATGGAATCAGTAGGAGCGCGATTAAAAAGACTACGCAGAGTCACCAAGACAACGCAGAAAGCGCTCGGTGAATACTGCGGTGTGTCCGATGTCACAGTAGGATATTGGGAAAAAGATTTAAACGTTCCCAAGGCTGAGTCACTGTTAAAGCTTGCAAAATACTTCAATACATCAGAAGCTTATATTCTTTATGGTACTGATTTTGCAGGACTGCAACCGCTGGTGACCAGCGTCAGGAAGATCCCGATTCTTTCCTGGGTTCAGGCAGGCGTCTTTACGGAGTCAGAGTCGAGTGAACTTTTTGAGAGAGCAGAATACTGGATGGAAACCGGGTTACGAGTGTCTTCCGACGCCTTTGCGTTAACCGTGCGAGGCGATTCGATGACGAATCCTTCCGGGCTGCCGAGTATTCCCGAGGGGTCAACCGTTATTGTCGACCCGCAAATGGAAGCGACAAACGGTAAAATTGTGGTGGCGCGTATTGCCGGAACCAGCGAAGCGACCATGAAGAAGCTGGTGATTGATGGCCCCAAGAAGTATCTGGTGCCCCTCAATCCGCGCTATGACAATATTCCAATCAACGGCAATTGCGAAATTATCGGCGTCGTTCGCGGTGTGCAATACGAAATTTGAACCTTGGTTTAAATAACAGAGACTGAAAGCGACACTCAAGCCGCTTTCAGGCTCTTCAATTTCAGGCTGTTTATCCCTGCCCTCTCCGGGCGCATCCTATTTTTTATCAGTGTGACTGTCTTGGTGTGCTGACTCTGACTCATCGTCTTTGTGTTTCTTGACCGTGGATTCATGAGGTTCGTAGGGAAAATCATCTTCTTCGTACGGATTATGGGTATGTGGCGCGACCTCGGGCAGCCCTTTACTGACATCCCCTTCTTTCTTGTCGTGCTCATCGGCGTTGTGACTGGACATAGGGTATTTCCTCTATTGCAAGAGTAGTAAGTCTAGTTCATTGGCGCGAGTTGGGACGCTCCTCTCGCACAGTGTCGCGACGACGGCGAAAAGACAGGGAAGTCGAGGGTGATAAAGACAGGAAAGGAGGAGAGGAAAGGCGATTCTGAACCCCAAAAACAAAAAAACCACCCGAAGGTGGCATAACGACATTACTACTTTATTGCTTTTGATTATTCAGTAATTTTCCATGGTACCCGGGACGAGACTTGAACTCGTACAGCGCGAACGCCGAGGGATTTTAAATCCCTTGTGTCTACCGATTCCACCACCCGGGCTCCGGGAAAATTGGAGGCGCGTTCCGGAGTCGAACCGGACTAGGCGGATTTGCAATCCGCTACATAACCGCTTTGTTAACGCGCCGTAATTCTTTTAATCGTACTGTTATACAGAATCTTGTTCTATATAGCGAATTTGGAGCGGGAAACGAGACTCGAACTCGCGACCCCGACCTTGGCAAGGTCGTGCTCTACCAACTGAGCTATTCCCGCATTAATCAGAACTTACTGATTTTTTTAACTTATCTTCAGGCCAGTGACTCACTGCCTTCCGATGCGTTGCATTCTACTTAGATGACGCGATGAGTCAATAAAATTATCAACCCATCGCGATCGATTGCCGTTTTTTGAATCAGTTCGATCAAGGTTCCAGCAAATCGTTACGCGCGGCGAACAAATATTGGAACATCGACCAGAAAGTCAGCACTGCCGCGATGTAAAGCGCAATCACGCCTACGCCGATCGCGATGTCGTCAGGGCGCCACAACAGCGCCACCAGTGACAGCATTTGCGCCATCGTCTTGACCTTGCCAATCCACGAGACTGCAACACTGCTGCGCTTGCCTATCTCCGCCATCCACTCTCGCAGCGCAGAGATGATGATTTCGCGCGCAATCATGGTCGCTGCGGGCAGCGTGATCCACCAGGCATGGAAATATTCCGCCACCAGCACCAGCGCTATTGCCACCAGCACTTTGTCGGCGACAGGATCCAGGAAGGCCCCAAAACGCGTGGTTTGCTTCCAGCGACGGGCCAGATAGCCATCAAACCAGTCTGTGATGGCCGCGACAACAAAGATTAAGGCGCACGCGGTCGGAGCCCAGACGTACGGCAAATAAAATGCCAGCACGAAGAACGGGATCAGAGCCACGCGAAACAGGGTAAGGCACGTCGGTATATTAAATTGCATGTGCGTAGGTAACTATCTGTCCGATGTAGATATTATGAGTATGTTGCTACAATGAACCTAGTGTTTCAACGCATTATGGATTTTTTCTGCCAATGCGTGTGAAATACCCGGCACTTTTGCAATTTCCTCTGCGCTGGCATTCAGTAACGGTTGAATGCCTCCCATATACTTAAGCAGAACCTGACGTCTTTTCGGGCCAACGCCTTCAATCTCTTCAAGCGCACTGGTATTTCTGACCTTCGCACGTTTCTTGCGGTGGCCGGTAATGGCGTGATTATGTGAATCATCACGAATATGCTGAATAACGTGCAGCGCCGGGGAATCCGACGGCAACGCAATCCCCTCGCCCTCCGCCTTGAAGAACAGCGTCTCGAGACCGGCCTTGCGATCCGCGCCCTTGGCAATACCAATCAGCAGCGGTTTGGATTTGTCCCACGTCACATTGAGTCCGGCAAAGACGTCGAGCGCCATGCCCAGTTGCCCTTTACCGCCGTCGATAAAGATAACATCGGGAATTTTGGCCTCTTCGATGGCCTTGCCATAGCGACGCGTCAATACCTGGGTCATCGCGGCATAATCATCGCCGGGCGTAATGCCCGTAATATTATAGCGGCGATATTCGGCCCGTACCGGACCGTTTGAATCGAACACCACGCAGGAAGCCACGGTTTGCTCGCCCATAGTATGGCTGATATCGAAACATTCCATCCGATTTATCTCGGAAAGATTCAAGGTTTTAGCCAGTTCGGCCAAACGCTGGTGAATGGTGGAGCGCTCGGAAAGCCGCGTCGTCAGCGCCGTGGTGGCGTTGGTGCGCGCCAGTTTAAGATACCGCGCCCTGTCGCCGCGCGGCTTGCTCTGAATATGGACTTTGCGACCGGCCATCTCACTGAGTGATTCGGCGAGCAGGTCTTTTTCAGGCAGGCTGAAGTCGAGCAGGATTTCACCCGGCAAGGTGCGCATCTGGCTGCCCTGCAGATAAAACTGTCCCACGAAGGTTTGCACCACTTCCGACATATCGGTGCCGCCCGGCACTTTGGGGTAGTAGCTGCGGCTGCCCAGAACCTTGCCCTGACGAATAAACAGAACGTGCAGACAGGCCATGCCGGACTCGAAGGCCACGCCTATCACGTCGAGGTCTTCGCTGTTGCCACTGACAAACTGGCGCTCGGTAACGCGACGCACCGCCTGAATCTGGTCACGGAATCGCCCGGCCTCTTCGAAACGAAGATTTTTGCTCGCGTCTTCCATGCGTTCAATCAGCTGGGTTACCACCTGCTGGTCTTTACCGGCCAGAAACAGGCGCACGTACTCGACCTGCTGCCGGTATTCCTCTTCGCTAACCAGCCCTTTGACGCAAGGCCCAAGGCAGCGTCCAATCTGATATTGCAGACACGGGCGCGACCGGTTGCGATAAACGCTGTTTTCGCACTGGCGAATCGGAAACAGTTTTTGCAGCAGCGCCAGCGTTTCGCGCACGGCGTAGGAGTTCGGGAAAGGCCCGAAATATTCCCCTTTTGCGTGCTTGGCACCGCGGTGAATGGCGAGTCGGGGATGATTATCGGCGCTGAGAAAAATCAGCGGATAAGATTTGTCATCACGCAGCAGCACGTTGTAGCGCGGCTGATACAGCTTGATGTAGTTGTGCTCGAGCAGCAGCGCTTCCGTTTCGGTATGCGTCACCGTCACGTCTATCTGATCGATGTTCTTGACCAGGGTCTCGGTTTTTCGGCTCGAGACCTGGGTACGAAAATAACTGGAAAGCCGCTTCTTGAGATCCTTGGCTTTACCGACATAAATGACCGTCCCGGTTACGTCGTACATTCTGTAGACGCCAGGTTGGCTGGTGACCGTTTTTAGAAAGGCCTGAGGGTCAAAGCGTTCATTACTCACTACCAGATAACGTCTCCGAGTTGAATAGACCGTGGCGAATTGCCAGATGGGTCAATTCTACATCACCGTTAATATTTAGTTTACTAAACATTCTATAACGGTAACTGTTTACTGTCTTGGGGCTCAGGTTAAGTTGTTCGGAAATCTCGTTAACCTTTTGACCCTTGGTGATCATCAGCATGATTTGCAGTTCGCGTTCGGAGAGACTGTCGAACGGCGAATCAGACTGTGGCTCAAGCTGGCTCAAGGCCATCTGCTGAGCGATATCAGAGGCAATATAGCGCTGTCCGGAATCGACAAGCCTGATGGCGTTGATCACTTCCTGAGGCGCAGCCCCTTTGCTGAGGTAACCGGAAGCTCCGGCCTGCATCACTTTGGCGGGCAGCGGATTTTCGGTATAAATGGTCAGCATGATAATTTTGATGTCGGGGCAGAAGCGCACGATTTTCTTGGTGGCTTCAAGACCGCCGATACCCGGCATGCTCATGTCCATCAAGACAATGTCGACAGGATTGTTGCGGCACCATTTCACGGCGTCTTCGCCGCACTGGACCTCGTCAACAACCTTGATGCCTTTGACATCCTCCAGAATGCGTCGAATCCCTGCGCGCACCAGTTCGTGGTCATCTACAAGAAGAACGCTTATCAAAGAGAATTCTCCAAAAAAGGGCGTTACACAGTCGTATTTTTCATTAGACAGCGGAGAGTAAAATTAAAAATAGCCAGTTAAATTAACCTGCGCATTTTACTGCATATTCGAGAAATTCACCAAGGTCTGATTGTAAAAACTTACCGCAGATTAATGTAAAAGTTAAATGCCAAACTGTAATACCTCTCTTTTCAGACCCGTAAAAAACCCTTTAAAAATCATTGAATAAACAGCTTTTTAAAATGAAAGCAACCGGCTCGCGCCGTTAAAAACTTGATTTAAATCAATCTTGAGTTTGCGATGCACAAAATAACGTCAACTTTTATAAAAGATATATGCCTCTGTTTGAATGGGAATTAATTTTTTCTTCCATTGGCGAACTTATTTTCATAATGAAAAAAACTCATGCGCAATTCGCTTAAATTTCATGTCTGACTCAGATTGCCCACCCTGATTTCAGGAAATTCCCATAAACTCATCTTTTGACAAAGCCGCGCTCTGCCCTGCTCCCTGCCCCGCTATGGACTGTGTTAACATAGCGACACCTTTTCAGCAGCTTGTCTTGTCTCAGGCTGTAAAATATTGAACGCACTACCTGAACGCCCATCAGGCGATCAGTTTTAAGGAGAGAAAATGAGCACTTGTGATTTTACCACGCAGGCCAATGTTGAAACGCTGGCGACAGAAGTTGCCTGCCTGAAGGCGACCTTTACCTTTATGCTGAAGGCAATGGGTCAGGCCGATGCCGGTAAAGTGGTTCTGAACCTCGAGAAATTCATTTCCCAGCTTGAAGACCCGCAGCAGGCAGAAATCTTCAACGCCTCGCTGCAGCAGATCAAACTGGCTTACCGCCAGTAATTTCCGGGCAGCAGCGGTTTTGTGGCCATGACCGCACCCGCTTCGGTCCGCGAAACAGCCTGCCAGAGGAAAGCATTCAGGAGAGCCGAAAGGCTCTCTTTTTTTGTCCTGATGCCCTTACCTTGTCGTCACATCAACTTTATTTAAATGAACTCTGCTAAAATTAAGGACACTTCACACTTTTCGGAGGTTTTTTATGAGTGACAAACCGGACGACATTAAAACCAAAGCGGACGAAGTGCATGTCAGTGATGGTCTGGCGGAACTGCATAAAGTTGCTGAGCAATTGACCCCGGAAGAGTTGAACGAGCTGGCAGATGCCGCGCGCAAAGCGGCAGAAGAAGCGAAAAAGCATCCTCAACCCTGATATTTCTCTGAAGATTCGCCTGAAATCTGGAATTGGCACTGCGCATGCATGAAAACTTTTAGCTGAAAATCAATCCATTGCGGCGGTCGCCGTCGATTATCAACATGGCGATTGCGAACCTTCCCACAGTCATGGCTGCTCTCAGCTTATTCATGCACTTTCAGGCGTTATTCAGGTTTCAACCCGTCACGGTGAATGGATGGTGCCGCCCGGACGCGGCGTCTGGTTGCCCGCCCACGTTCAGCACAGCCTGCGTTTTATCGGCGGGGTTCAGGCGCGCACGCTGTTTGTCGATTCGCTGGCGCGCGCCGACCTGCCCGCCGAATGCCAGGTAGTCCAGATTTCTCCGCTGTTACGCGAGCTTATCCTCGCCTCTTTCGACGTGCCGCCAGACTACATGCCGGGCGGCCGGGATGAACGCATCATCGAACTCATCCTCGACGAGCTTCGCCTGTTGCCCATTCTTCCCCTGCATCTTCCAGAACCGCAGGATTCTCAGTTGCTTTCCCTGTGCCGCCAGATTCAGCACGACCTCTGTGCGCCGTGGGAACTTGAAGAAATCGCGCTGGGCTTGAGCATCAGTGGGCGCACGCTATCAAGACGATTTCAGCGCGAGACGGGTTTGCGGTTCAGTGACTGGGTGCGACGTGCCAAGATATTGGCGGCCATGAACGCGCTGGCGCTCGGGCAATCGGTGCTGGAGGTCGCGCTGGAACTGGGTTACGACAGCCCCAGCGCGTTTAGTGCCATGTTTCGCAGAACGCTGGGCGTGTCACCCAGCGAGTATTTCAACTCTGCCGCCCGCATGGCAGAAACTGTCGGTTAATCAGGCAAGTAACTGAGCGCTGGCATTGAACAGCGCTTGCAGGGAGGCGCTTGAAACATCGCTGTCGATCCCGACGCCATACACGCGTTCCCCCTGCGGGCGCTGACAACTGACGTATGCGACCGCGCGGCTGTGACTCTGATGCCCAAGCGTATGCTCGTCGTAATCGCCAATTTCCAGCATCAAGTCAAAGTGACGATGCAGCGCATCGACAGCCGAAGACAGCAGGCCGTTGCCGCTGCCCGCAAGCGTTAACTCCTGCCCCTGATAATTCACCTTGGCGCTGAAATGGCGCAGGTTTTCGGCGTCGCTGCGAATATCATAGCTCAGCAGTTTCATTGCCGGTTGATCCACAAGCCCGTAGCGTTGACGGAACAGTCGCCAGACATCACTGGTGCCCATCTCTTTTCCACTGGTATCGGTTTGCTTCTGCACGGCCTTGCTGAATTCGATTTGCAGTGCGCGCGGCAGTTTAAGCCCATGATTCTGCTCGAGCAACCAGGCTGCTCCGCTTTTACCGGACTGGCTGTTGACGCGAATCACCGCCTCATAACTGCAGCCCACATCGGCCGGATCCAGCGGCAGATACGGGACCTGCCAATGTTTGTCCTCACGCTGTTTCTGCGCGGCAAAACCTTTTTTAATCGCATCCTGATGCGAACCGGAGAACGCGGTAAAGACCAGTTCACCGGCATAAGGATGACGCGGATGCACGGGCAGCTGGTTGCACTGCTCCACGGTTTCGACGATGCCCTTTAAATCACTGAAATCCAGACCCGGCGAGATGCCCTGAGTGTAAAAGTTCAGAGCCAGTGTCACCAGATCGACGTTACCGGTTCTTTCGCCGTTGCCAAACAGACAGCCTTCCACACGATCGGCACCCGCCAGCATGGCAAGCTCGGCACAGGCGACGCCGGTTCCGCGATCGTTGTGCGGATGCACACTGATGGACACCCGATCGCGACGGCTAAAGTGGCGGCAGAACCACTCTATCTGGTCGGCATAGATATTGGGGGTGCTGACTTCGACCGTGGCCGGTAGATTGATGATCATCGGGCGTGCTTCGCAAGGCTCCCACACGGCCGCGACCGCTTCGCACACCTCCAGTGAAAAATCCAGTTCGGTAAAGCAGAAGGTTTCCGGCGAATATTCGAAGGTCCACTGGGTCTGCGGGTATTTTTCGCACAGCTGACGAATCTGTCTGGCTCCGCGCACAGCCAGTTCCAGCGTGGCGGCCTTGTCCTGATTGAAGACCACATCGCGGAAAATCGGTGATGTCGCGTTATAGAGGTGCACAATGGCGCGAGGCACATCGATCAACGCCTCGAAGGTCCGTTCAATCAGATCGCTGCGCGACGGCGTCAACACCTGAATCGAGACGTCTTCCGGTATCGCCCCGTCGTTAATCAATCCGCGAACGAAATCAAAATCGGTCTGAGACGCCGATGGGAAAGCCACTTCAATCTGTTTGAAGCCGCAACGCAGCAGCAAATCAAAGAACAGGCGCTTGCGCTGGTTATCCATTGGCTCGGCGAGCGACTGGTTGCCGTCCCGTAGATCGCTTGAACACCACTGCGGCACCTTATCAAGGGTTTTTCCCGGCCATTGGCGATCGGGTAAATTCACCGGTGGGAAAGCAACATACTTTTGCGACGGGTCGGCTAACATAGTTTTCTCCATTCTTGAGTGCGGACCAAATTCCGCGTCGAAAAAACAGTATGGCGCAATGCGCCTTTCGCTGCGCCTCGTTAAACGACATTCACCCGCGCGGAACGGACAACCTGCCGGGTAATCGTTTGCTATGCACGCGCCCTGAACAGCCGGCAATCCCCTGTAAAAATAAAGGTACAATTGCTGTTAGATTATTTTTCTACGACGTTATAATGAGCCGGAATTTAACATTATGATGAAGCACTTCCGCCCGAAAGCCGTTCATCCTCACGCGGCGGAAATCGCAAAAAACAATGAGAAAAGAGCCAGATAGAGCCCTTATTCCATACATGACAGGAAGATAAAATCTATGCAACAGGATACCAACATCATCGCGCAACCGGAGGAGGAAACCCCGGAACACCTGCGCCGCAACCTCAGCAACCGTCATATTCAGCTTATCGCCATCGGCGGCGCCATCGGCACGGGTCTGTTTATGGGCTCGGGCAAGACTATCAGCCTGGCGGGTCCTTCCATCATTTTCGTTTACATGATTATCGGCTTTGTGCTGTTTTTCGTGATGCGCGCAATGGGCGAACTGCTGCTGTCCAACCTGCAGTACAAGTCGTTCAGTGATTTCGCCGCCGATCTTCTCGGGCCGTGGGCGGGCTATTTCACCGGCTGGACCTACTGGTTCTGCTGGGTGGTAACCGGCATTGCCGATGTGGTCGCCGTGACGTCCTATGCGCAATTCTGGTTTCCCGGCCTGTCGCAATGGGTCGCCTCGCTTATCTTTGTGCTTATTCTGTTTGCGCTGAACCTCGCGACGGTCAAGATGTTTGGTGAAACCGAGTTCTGGTTCGCGATGATAAAGATTGTGGCCATTGTGGGCCTTATCATCACGGGGCTGGTCATGGTCCTGATGCACTACCAGACGCCGACCGGCTCAGTCGCGGCGTTCAGCAACCTGTGGGACAACGGCGGATTCTTCCCGAAAGGCGTGAGCGGCTTCTTTGCCGGCTTCCAGATTGCCATCTTCGCCTTCGTCGGTATCGAGCTTGTGGGCACCACGGCGGCGGAAACCAAAGATCCGAAAAAATCTCTGCCGCGTGCCATCAACGCCATTCCGCTGCGGATCATCATGTTCTACGTTTTCGCGCTGATTGCCATCATGTGCGTTACGCCGTGGAATGCGGTTGCCGCCGACAAGAGTCCGTTTGTTGAACTGTTTGTACTGGCAGGTCTGCCTGCGGCGGCGAGCATCATCAACTTTGTGGTACTGACCTCTGCGGCATCCTCTGCCAACAGCGGCATCTTCTCCACCAGCCGCATGCTGTTCGGACTGGGTCAGGAAGGCATGGCGCCGAAAGCTTTCGGCAAACTTTCCGCCCGCGCGGTGCCGTCGAACGGGCTGATTTTCTCCTGCATCTGTCTGCTGGCGGGCGTGGTGCTGATTTACCTGATCCCGAACGTGCTCACCGTGTTTACGCTGGTCACGACCGTTTCCGCCATTCTGTTCATGTTTGTGTGGACCATCATTCTCTGCTCGTATCTGGTTTATCGCCGTAAGCGCCCGCAGCTTCATGCCGCGTCCGACTACAAGATGCCGTTGGGGATTCTGATGTGCTGGGTCGGCATGGCGTTCTTCGCCTTCGTGCTGGTGCTACTGACCTTGCAGGATGACACGCGGCAGGCGTTGATGGTGACACCGCTGTGGTTTGTGATTCTGGGTATCGGCTATTGGCTGCGTGCCAAAAAGCTGGCCGCTGCCAGATAACGCCACAAGCAACAGAAAGTTAAAATCCGGCGTCGAATGCGCCGGATTTTTTTGTCGATGGGTTGCGAAAACCGTTTCGGCTAGGGCTGTGGGCGAATGCCCTGGGTAATGATGTGCTGCAAGTTGGTGACCGCCTGCTCGAAAAAGGCGTTGTCGCCGAGGGTCTGGCCGCTTATCGCCTCAATCTGTACGCCGAAATCGGCATAGTGCTGCGTGGTCGCCCAGAGGATAAACAGTAAATGCAGCGGTTCAATCGGTGCTATCAGCCCTTTCTCGACCCATCCTTCGATAATCGCGGACTTCTCTTCCACCAGCTGTTTCAGGTGGGTACTAAGAATTTGTTTAAGCAGCGGCGCGCCCTGCAGCATCTCCAGGCAAAAGAGGCGCGAGGCCTGCGGGTGGTCGCGCGACACGCAAAGCTTGAGATAAATGTACTCTTTGATAGCCTCCATCGGCTCCTGCCCGGGGCTTAACGCCTTGAGCGGTTCCAGCCAGATATCCAGCAAATCCCGCAGTACGGCGACGTAAAGCTCCTCCTTGGAAGGAAAATAGTAGAGCAGATTGGTTTTGGAAACATCTGCCCTTTCGGCGACCTGATCAAGACTGGTGCCGTGAAGTCCGTATAAGGAAAAGAACTCCAGCGCGGCGGCCATAATCGTATTGCGTTTCGCCGCAACGGCGCGCGAACGACGGCTCGGCGGCTTTTTCAACGCGCTTGCTCCCTCTGCTGCCAATGGCTTCACCTCTTGCTCCTTTGCAATTCGATTTTCCAGAGCATAACAAAACCCACTGAAGGCGACTACGTTGCGCCTGCCCTCGCCGGTTTAAAAACCGTTCGCATTTGTCTACTTTTCACCCCACCCGCACCATTTTTGCTCAATGCTGCATGAATTCTGTGCAGTTATTTTTTACCAAATGGTCCACTTTAGACCATTTGCTCCACCAATCCTGTCAGTCAAAATTTAAGCTATTGATAATATTCAATATTTTAAAACTGGCATCGTCTTTGCAATATCTCGTTCGTGATTACCCTAATTAACGACGAGGTTTGCCATGAAAATCGGAGTCTTTATTCCCATCGGTAACAACGGCTGGTTGATTTCAGAAACTGCGCCACAGTATCAGCCCACTTTCGAGCTGAACAAAACCATCGTACAGAAAGCCGAGCACTACAATTTCGACTTCGCGCTGTCGATGATCAAGCTGCGCGGTTTCGGGGTAAAACCGAATTCTGGGAACACAACATGGAGTCGTTCACGCTGATGGCGGGACTGGCGGCGGTGACCAGCAAAATTCAGCTTTACGCAACCGCCGCGACATTGGTCATGCCGCCGGCCATCGTGGCGCGTATGGCGGCCACCATCGACTCTATCTCCAACGGACGTTTTGGCGTCAATGTGGTGACCGGTTGGCAAAAACCGGAGTACGAGCAGATGGGCATGTGGCCGGGCGATGACTATTTCGGCCGCCGCTACGACTATCTGACCGAATACGTTACTGTGCTGCGCGATCTTTGGGGTACCGGACACTGCGACCTCAATGGCGAATTCTTCAAGATGGACGACTGCCGCGTGAGTCCGCGTCCCAAGGCCGAGATGAAAGTGATTTGCGCCGGGCAAAGTGACGCGGGCATGGCCTTCTCCGCCAAACATGCCGATTACAATTTCTGCTTCGGCAAGGGCGTCAACACGCCGACCGCCTTTGCACCCACCGCCGCGCGGATGAAAACCGCCGCCGATGCCGAACAGCGCAGCGTCGCTTCCTATGTGCTGTTTATGGTCATTGCCGATGAAAACGAGGCCGCCGCCCGCGCCAAGTGGGACAGCTACAAGGCCGGAGCCGACAGCGAAGCGCTGGCCTGGCTGACCGACCAGAGCACCAAAGACACCAAATCCGGTGCCGACACCAACGTGCGCCAGATGGCTGACCCGACCTCTGCGGTCAACATCAATATGGGCACGCTGGTGGGTTCCTACGCCAGCGTCGCCAACATGCTCGACGAGATAGCCTCCGTACCGGGCACCGAAGGCGTCTTGCTGACCTTCGACGATTTCGTGCAGGGCATCGAAAACTTTGGTCAGTTTATTCAACCCCTGATGAAAACCCGCCAACACCTGTTGAGTGACACATCTGCCGAAAAAGAGGTCGCATAATGAAAATCGTAGAGAAACGCCGTGGTAAGAAGAGATCCGGGTGCCGTCGACAGCGAAGTGATTTTACCGGCTCGCCCCGAGTCGCTGGCCTTTTCGCCGCAGCAGACGGCGTTGATTGTCATCGATATGCAAAACGCCTACGCCTCTCAGGGCGGCTATCTGGATCTGGCCGGATTTGACGTTTCCCATACGGGACCGGTTATCGCCAACATCAAGCGCGCGATTACGGCCGCGCGTTCGGCGGGCATCAAGGTGATTTTCTTCCAGAACGGTTGGGACAATCAGTATGTCGAAGCCGGTGGTGAAGGCTCGCCAAATTTCCATAAATCCAATGCGCTGAAAACCATGCGCAAACGCCCCGAATTGATGGGCAAACTGCTGGCGAAAGGCGACTGGGATTATGATCTGGTCGACGAACTTCAACCGCAGCCCGGCGACATCGTATTGCCGAAACCGCGCTACAGCGGCTTCTTCAACACCCAGCTCGACAGCCTGCTGCGCAGTTACGGCATTCATCATCTGGTCTTTACCGGCATTGCGACCAACGTCTGTGTGGAATCTACCCTGCGCGACGGCTTCTTCCTGGAGTATTTCAGCGTCGTGCTCGAAGACGCCACGCATCAGGCCGGCCCGGAATTTGCCCAGAAAGCGGCAATCTACAATATCGAAACCTTCTTTGGCTGGGTTTCCAACGTCGACAGTTTCTGCAATACCGTCGCCAAGACCACGCAAACGCTGAGCCAGACGGCCTAAGCCCCTGCATTCATTTTTACAAGGACACGCAGCATGCCAAAAAGCATTGTTATTCCAGAAGGTACCGGCGTTCCGATTGCGCCTTTCGTTCCCGCGACAAAGGCCGACGGCATCGTCTATGTCTCCGGCACCCTGCCTTTCGACAAAGACAACAATGTGGTGTTTCCGGGCGATGCGGCGGCACAGACCCGCCACGTACTGGACACCATCAAGAATGTTATCGAAACCGCAGGCGGCACCCTGGAAGACGTTACCTTCAACTCGATTTTCATTACCGACTGGAGCCATTACGCCGCCGTGAATCAGGTTTATGCCGAGTATTTTCCGGGCGAGAAACCGGCGCGTTTCTGCATTCAGTGTGGCCTGGTGAAACCCGAGGCGCTGATTGAAATCGCCTCTGTCGCGCACGTTGGCAAATAACGTCGCCTTGATAAATCGGTGAGGAAAGCATGACTGCAACGTCTCTGTTTTACAAAATTTCAGGCAATACCTCGCCCGATGCGCAAACCGTGGTGCTGTCTTCGGGATTGGGCGGCGTGCACGGCTTCTGGCAGCCGCAGATGGCTATGCTGGAAAGGCATTTTCGCGTGGTGGTGTATGACCAGTTCGGCACCGGCGGCAGTCACGGTACGGTGCCGGCCGGCTATCGAATGGAAGATATGGCCGATGAACTGGCGGGCCTGCTCAGCGCGCTGGATATCGACCGCTGTCATCTGGTAGGTCACGCGCTGGGCGGCATTATCGGGTTGCATCTGACTCAACGTTATCCGTCGCTGCTGGAAAGTCTGGTGGTTATCAACGGCTGGACGGTGCTCGACAGCCAGACCCGCCGCTGCTTCAAGGTGCGTCAGGATCTGCTGTTGAACAGCGGGATAGAAGCCTATGTCCATGCGCAACCGCTGTTTCTGTATCCCGCCCCTGGCTGTCGGCGCATGCTTCCCTGCTGCATCAGGAGCAAACGCATCAGGTGGCGCATTTTCAGGGCATGGAAAATCTGCTGCATCGTCTGCAGGCGCTGATGGCTTCCGATTTAAGCGACAGTCTGGACAGCATTGTCACGCCGACGCTGGCCTTTGGCTGCCGGGACGATCTGCTGGTGCCGTGGCACTGTTCAGCCACATTGGCGCAGGGTTTGCCGCTTGGCGAGCATGTGCAGATGAGTTATGGCGGCCATGCGATGAGCGTTACCGACAGCGACACCTTTAACCCTCTGCTTCTCGAGTGGCTGCTGCGTTTTGCTCCGCCTCCCTCGCGACGTCCGAACCAACCTCAACGAGAGAGACCCCATGGCCGAAGCCCTGATTACCGACGCGCTCGCAACCCTTTTCACCGAGGCGCGAACTCACAATGGCTGGCAGGACAGGTCTGTCAGTGACGACGTGCTCCGCCAGGCCTACGATTTGGCCCGCATGGGCCCGACCTCGGCCAATTGCTGCCCGCTGCGCGTGGTGTTTATTCGCAGCGCCGAACAAAAAGAGAAACTGGCCCCTGCGCTTTCGAGCGGCAATCTGGCGAAAACCCTCGGCGCGCCGGTGACCGCGATTCTGGCTTATGATCCGCAGTTCTATGATCTGCTGCCCGAACTGTTCCCGCACGGCGATGCGCGTTCCTGGTTTACCTCAAGTCCTGAACTGGCGCATGAAACCGCGTTTCGCAACGCCAGCCTGCAGGCCGCCTATCTGATCCTCGCCCTTCGCTCGCTCGGCCTTGATACGGGCCCGATGTCGGGATTCGATGCGCAGAAAGTCAATGATACCTTCCTGGCGGAGAGCGGCTGGAAAGCCAATTTCCTGCTGAATATCGGCTATGGCGACAGCAGCAAAATCTATCCGCGTGCGCCGCGCCTGGCCTTCGATCGCGTCTGTCAGATTATCTGACCCCGACGGCGGAGTAATGCATGAGCAACCCGATTAAAGATGTTCCGCTGGCAGAACTTGCCGGTGTAGAAAAGCAGGCCTTTCGCGATGCGATGGCCCATCTCGGCTCGGCGGTCAACATAATTACCACCGACGGCGAGGCGGGTCGTGCCGGTTTTACCGCGTCGGCGGTGTGCAGTGTGACCGACACGCCGCCAACCTTGCTGGTATGCCTGAACCGCTCGGCCTCGGTGTATCCGGTGTTTCAGCAAAATCAGGTGCTGTGCGTGAATACGCTGGCCGACAGTCACGAAGCGCTCTCGAATCTCTTCGGCGGCAAGACGCCGATGGCGCAGCGTTTCGCCGCGGCGCAATGGGTGCCGATGGCGAGCGGGTCTCCGGCTCTGACCGGCGCGTTGACCTCGTTCGACTGTCGGGTCAGTCAGGTTACGCAGGTAGGCACGCACGATGTTCTGTTTTGCGAAGTCATCGATATTCTGAGTAACGACAGCAGCCACGGACTGGTCTATTTCGACCGACGCTATCATTCCCTGATACGTCAACTACCTCAGGCCCGTTAACGGGCCTTTCCCCTGTTTATCCGGCGATATCAACAAGACGTGGAGAAGATGATGGCGAATACCTGGTTTCCGCAATGGCGTAAAAGGACGGGCAGTCTGGAAGGCGCGGTGATTGCTCCCGATGAAAGGCTGTCGCTCGGGCCGACGATTGTCATGGGGTTGCAGCACGCGGTGGCCATGTTTGGCGCCACGGTATTGATGCCCCTGCTGATGGGTTTCGATGCCAATATGGCGATATTGATGTCGGGCATCGGCACGTTGCTGTTTTTCATTATCGTGGGAGGCCGCGTGCCGAGTTATCTGGGGTCCAGCGCGTCGTTTGTCGGGCTGGTCATCGCGGTAACCGGCTACAGCGGTCAGGGGCCCAATCCGAATATTGCGCTTGCGCTCGGCGGTATCATCGCCTGTGGTGCTGTCTATACGCTGATTGGCTTTGTCGTGATGGCCGTGGAACGCGCTGGATTGAAAAGCTGATGCCGCCGGTCGTTACGGGCGCGGTCGTGATGGCGATTGGCCTGAACCTCGCGCCTATCGCGGTCAACAGTGTGTCGGCATCGATGTTCGACAGCTGGATGGCTGTGGCAACGGTACTGTGCATCGGCGGCGTGGCGGTGTTTACGCGCGGACTGGTGCAACGTCTGATGCTGCTCCTTGGGCTGGTTGCGGCCTATGTCATCTATTTTGTGATAACCAATCTGCTCGGCTGGGGCAAACCTATCGATTTCAGCGGCATCGGCAATGCCGCGTGGTTTGGCTTGCCGAGTATTACCACGCCGGTATTCGATAGCCATGCCATGCTGCTGATTGCGCCCGTGGCAGTGATTCTGATTGCCGAAAACCTGGGCCATATCAAGGCGGTGGCGGGCATGACCGGCAAGAATCTCGACCCGTATCTTGGCCGCGCCTTTGTGGGCGATGGTCTGGCGACCATGCTCTCTGCCTCTGCGGGCGGCACGGGGGTGACAACCTATGCGGAAAACATCGGCGTGATGTCGGTGACCAAAATCTATTCGACGCTGATTTTCGTCGCGGCGGCATTGGTTGCTATCTTGTTGGGCTTCTCTCCCAAATTTGGTGCATTGATTCATACCATTCCGGGTCCGGTTTTGGGTGGCGCATCCATTGTGGTATTTGGCTTGATTGCGGTTGCCGGAGCACGTATCTGGTTACAGAACCACGTTGATTTGAATCAGAATGGCAATCTGATTATGGTCGCCGTGACCCTTGTGCTGGGGGCTGGCAACTTTTCGTTGACGTTTGGCGGCTTTACGATGGGCGGAATAGGCACGGCAACCTTTGGCGCGATTTTACTGAACGCCCTACTTAAAAACAGAAAAGTTAGCGTAGTTGGCACAGATGCTGCATTAAAAGATAACTGACGACCTCAGTTTCTCCTTAGCTCATCAACTTTGATGAACGCCAGCAGCGGGTTGGTCCACCCGTCCGACCCCCTGCTGGTTCTTTTCTTTTCACTCCTCGAACGTTTCCTTTACCTCATGCCCGTCTCAGCCTTTTGCATCCTGCGGATATTCGGAATCGGTGCCCACTTCCGGAAGATCATCGAGTTGAGGTTCAATCCCTTCGGAAATATAGTCCTTGGCGGCTTTCATGCTTTCGTTGCCCTGTGCATCACGTACCAAAACGTGTTTGATGGTGCCGTCCTGCAAGACTTCGCGGTGTATCCCCGTAAATTCTGCCATTTCCATTCTCCTTAAGTGACGAAATGATCGTTCTTGCTGTCACTGATAAGCATAGCGTTTTCAGGGATTTTAACCGTCGGAATCCGGGAAATGATTAGATAGACAGGTGCGTGAGAGTAAAGCCATTAACGAGACTGATGGGTTAACAAAAATCCGAAGTTTCGCCAGCGCCGATCACTATTTCCTGTTAAATTAGCATTATAGTCATCACCGCGTGACTGCATCGCCGCCGTAATGTAGACAGGAGAAAGCCCCATTGGATGCGAGTACTATCAACACACTTTTTTCATCGGCGCTTTGTTGGTAGCAGCAAGTATTCTGCTTAGCTCGCTCTCTTCACGCCTTGGCATCCCTATTCTGGTCATCTTTCTCGCCATCGGCATGCTCGCGGGCGTAGACGGCATCGGCGGTATCGCCTTCGACAACTATCCGGCCGCCTATCTGGTCAGCAACCTCGCGCTGGCGGTGATTCTGCTCGACGGCGGCATGCGCACCCGCGCCTCCTCGTTTCGTGTTGCCCTGTGGCCTGCCCTGTCGCTGGCTACCGTCGGCGTGTTGATCACGGCGGGTCTGACCGGTCTGGCCGCCGCCTGGCTTTTTCATATCAATATGATGCAGGGCCTGCTTATCGGCGCGATTATCGGCTCGACCGATGCGGCCGCCGTGTTCTCGCTGATTGGCGGCAAAGGGCTGAATGAGCGTGTCAGCGCAACGCTCGAAATAGAGTCGGGCAGTAACGATCCGATGGCGGTGTTCCTGACCATCACGCTTATCGACATGATTGCCAAAGGCGAGCACGGCCTCAGCTGGCTGTTCCTGCTGGATGTTATTCGCCAGTTCGGGCTGGGCATTGCCTTCGGACTCGGCGGTGGCTGGCTGCTGCAACAGTTAATCAACCGCGTTACCCTGCCTACCGGCCTGTATCCTCTGCTGGCGTTCAGCGGCGGTCTGCTGGTCTACGCCGCCACGGTCGGCCTCGACGGCAGCGGCATTCTGGCGGTATATCTCTGCGGTCTGATGCTCGGCAATCTGCCGGTGCGCAACAAGCACGGCATCATGCAAACGTTTGACGGTCTGGCGTGGCTAAGCCAGATTGCCATGTTCCTGGTGCTCGGGCTGCTGCTGACGCCGAGCGACCTGCTGCCCATCGCCCTCTCGGCGCTAGCCCTGTCACTGTGGATGATCCTGTTTGCCCGCCCGCTTTCCGTGTTTGTCG
This sequence comes from Rouxiella chamberiensis, assembly GCF_026967475.1. Taxonomy (NCBI): domain Bacteria; kingdom Pseudomonadati; phylum Pseudomonadota; class Gammaproteobacteria; order Enterobacterales; family Yersiniaceae; genus Rouxiella; species Rouxiella chamberiensis. Next base: position 2,337,301 of record NZ_CP114058.1, read on the forward strand.
GCCTGCTGCCTTTTCGCAATTTCACCCTGCGTGAACGGTTCTTTATCTCGTGGGTGGGTCTGCGCGGCGCAGTGCCGATTATCCTCGCGGTGTTCCCGATGATGGCCGGTATTCCCCAGGCGCATCTGTACTTCAACGTCGCGTTCTTTATCGTGCTGGTGTCGCTGCTGCTGCAAGGCACGTCGCTGGGTTTCGCCGCCAAAAAAGCCAGGGTGATTATTCCGCCCGCACCTTCGCCTATCTCGCGCGTCGGGCTGGATATCGACATCTATACCCAGTGGGAGCACTTTATTTATCAGCTGGGTTCCGAAAAGTGGTGTGTGGGCGCTGCGCTGCGTGATCTGAAAATGCCGAAGGAAACCCGCATTGCCGCGCTGTTTCGCGGCACCGTGATGTTGCATCCTACGGGCAGCACGCGCCTCAAAGAAGGCGATATTCTCTGCGTTATCGGTCAAGAGAAAGATTTGCCCGAACTCGGCAAGCTGTTTAGCGACACCAATGCCGTCGTCATGGACGATCGTTTCTTCGGCGATTTCATCCTTGAAGCCGATGCGCCTCTCGAGGCCATTTCTCAAGTCTATGGCCTGAATCTGGACGAGAGCATCGACAAGACGTTAACGCTCGGGAATTTTGTGATTCAGCTGCTCGGCGGCGAACCGGTTATCGGTGACCACATCGAATGGGACGGCCTGACCTGGACTATCGCCGAGATGGAAGGCAAAAGGGTCAGCAAGGTCGGTGTTCGCATCGTGACGCAAAAAGCCTGACAGGCGAGCACGCCACGCCATCAAGACATAAAAAAACCTGCCACATGAGCAGGTTTTTTAATGACCACAAAGACGCTGTCAGACACGCAGATTATTTGCTTGCCTGAGGATCTTTGTCGTAGTCGGAACAGGTCTGATAACCTTTGTTCATTACACGGCCCATGTCGTTATAACTGACGAAATAGGTCTGTGCTTTGCCGTCACGTGGGGCAACGGCGTAAGTCTGGCAAGTCCCTTTTGCGTGGATAAGGGTTGCTTCAGTCGATGGTGGACCCGCAATCGCACGAACCTGCGCGCGTGTCATCCCGGTTTTAACGTCGCTGACGACCGGCTCTTTGACATAACTTGCTGCGCGATCGTAAGTCTGACAACCCGCAAGCACGGATACCGCTGTAGCCACTATAACCAACATTTTCTTGTTCATGACTTCTCCTCCAGAAGTGCTTTATGTTCTTATAAGGCTAGAAGAAAATGGTCATTAATCAACTTTATATAACTTTTATTTGTAGGTTGGATTCCAGATTAGGCATTTTCCTATCTCCATCGCTCGATAAACGGTTAAAAACCCGTCACCCCTGCCTCTTTTTTCGTGATATTCCCTGCGATATGTTCTATACCTGATGAAGATAAGCCATTGAGATTTATGCCTGCCCATGACTCGATCCTGGAATTTTCGGAAAAAATCGCGTTGTGGAAAATGCGCTACATGCACGTTATGGACAAGGAGCAGAGCCCATGCCGCTGGATAGACGTCGCTTTTGTACCCTGCTCGGTTGTGTTCCGTTTATAACGCTACCCCGCCTGAGCTTTGCCGAACCCAGAGAGGTGCCTATGGAAGTGTTATCCATTAATAAACCTCAAGGCGGTGTGCCAAACAGTCCTCTGCCGGTTTTAATTTATCATCGCGTGATCCCGCCCGATGCGGTCGATAATGCCGATTACTTCGAACATCTCTTCAATGCCAACGGGTGGCCGCCACAGTGGCGCTATGGCGTTTATACCTTTACCCATTTTCACAGCAACACGCCCGAGGCGCTTGGCGTGTTCTCGGGAGCGGCCAGATTGCAGCTGGGTGGCGAAAAAGGGGTAATTGTCGAGGTGAATATCGGCGATGTTATCCTGCTTCCTGCGGGCGTCGGCCACAAGCAGATTTCGGCCAATGAAGATTTCATGATGGTGGGGGCTTATCCACCGGGGGTGAAGGCAGATTTGTGTCACGACGAACCGGCCAAATTAAAGGAACGCACGCTGGCGGTAGCCAAGGTGCCTTTGCCGGAATCGGACCCGGTAACAGGGCATTCGGAGGGCAGCATACAGCTGTGGCACAAGGCGGCCGCCGAGGTCAAAAAGTAGCGGCAGGCGGTTCATCTCAAATTGCAGACACAAAAAAGCCGCTAATTGCTTAGCAGCTTTCTTGTGTTGTTTATGGCGGAGGAGGAGAGATTCGAACTCTCGAATGGTTTCCCATCGCCGGTTTTCAAGACCGGTGCCTTCAGCCGCTCGGCCACCCCTCCGCAACGGAACGCACTATAAACTCAGGCCATCGGGATGTAAAGCCTTGCGCTGTTCATTTGCTTGAAAAAACGGCATAAATTCAAATTTTTTCATAAATACTTTCAGCGCGCCAAAAGCTGCTGGTTTCCCATGCAAAAACTGCCAAAAAAATGTTCTCTCATTGACAAGGCATGGGCCATATCGTGAATCCGTCTATCGACATTGATTTAAGCGGCGGGCGACACATAGAATATCGACTCTGGCCAAAAGGATAGGACGTGAACAGTTTGTCGAAAAAATCAGGTATCGCCACCTCCGTACGCGGCCGCCCCGCCGTTCCCGAGCAGGAACTCATCGAAAAAATCCACCATGCCGCTTTTCAGCTGCTGCGCGAAAAGGACATCGATGCGCTGTCCGTCGACGACATAGCACGCACGGCGGGCGTCGCCAAGAAAACCTTTTATCGCTTCTTTGCCAATCGCAGCGCGTTGCTGGAAAACCTCATCCTGACCTGGTCCTCCACCTTTGTTCTCTATTCCCTGCCTGTTCCGGACACGCAAGCCGCCGTAGCGAATGTGCTGGAACAGTTTTTTGTCAAACTGGCCGAACGCGCCCTGTCCGACAACGCGGTTGCCCTGTTCAAGTATCTCCAGCATGACTCCGCGAATAAAACACGATTTCTTGCGCTGTATCGTGAAAGCGGCATCGACAACGCCGGAAAAATACTCGATGCGTGGCTGATTGAACTCCGCACGCGCGGTTTTATCGCCTCTGATTGGCCCGACAATGGCGCAAAACACTTACAGGCCCTGATTATCGCCCCGACTCTGCGAGATATTGCACTGGGCCTGCTCCCCGCCGTGCCGGAATTCGATATTCGTCCCCGCATCCGCGAAGTCATGGCATTCATGACGCCCTTGCTGGGATTACCCCCTCGCAGTAGATTCCTCCCCCTTTTACCTGCTTACATTCGTTTACCACTCTGCTCTGGCACCTCGTTGATGACGGCGTATATTTATTTAAGAAACGAAAAACGTTTCTTAAATATTTTCTCTCTCGCCATTAACGGATTCCATCATGACCAACAGAAGAGATTTTTTACGCCACGCCGCCGTGGCCGCGACGGCGGTTGCTACGGGAAGTACAACGCTGATGGCCGGGCAGACTCAGGCGGCGATGCTGCCTCGGGCAGAACCCGCCACGCTCCCGCCCGCGCGGATCATCGCGCTGGAAGAACACTTTATGCTGCCGGAGTTTGTGGGCTATCTTGGCGAGACTCGACAAAACATTCGTCCCTCGCTGTTTGACAAGGTGGTCCCTATCCTCTCGGATTTCGGTCAGGGTCGTTTGGACGTCATGGATAAAAACGGGGTGGATTTTGCGGTGCTGTCGCTGTCGGGTCCGGGCGTGCAGGTCGAACCCGATACGGCCAGGGCAGTGCGTCTGGCAAGGTATGCCAATGACCGACTGGGCAAGGAGATGCAGCGCCAGCCAACACGCTATGGCGGGTTCGCGCACCTTGCCATGCAGGATCCCAAAGCTGCCGCCGATGAACTGGAGCGCTGCGTCAAGGAACTCAACATGCAGGGCGCGATGATAAACGGCGAGACGGACGGGCTTTATCTCGACGACCGCCGTTATGACATCTTTTGGGAACGCGTTCAGGCGCTCGACGTACCCATTTATATTCATCCGGGCAATCCGCCAGATTATTCACATATGTATGCCAATCATCCCGAAATGTGGGGTCCGGTGTGGAGTTGGGCGGTGGAAACCTGTTCTCACGCCCTGCGACTGATTTTTAGCGGCACCTTTGACCGTTATCCCGGCGCGAAAATCATTCTCGGCCATATGGGGAAACCTTACCGATTCAGCTGTGGCGTCTCGACAGCCGCATCGAAACCGCCAACCTGAAGTACAGCCTCCAGCATCCGCCTTCCTTCTATGCGCGCAGAAATATCGTGATTACGACCTCCGGCGTGTGTTCTGATCCTGCGCTTCGCTGCGCACTGGATTCACTGGGAGAGGCCAACGTGATGTTCTCGGTAGACTATCCGTTTGAAAAAACCGATATCGCCACCCAATGGATAAAAACCGCGAAGATAACGCAAGCCGAACGCAATGCGGTGGCATGGGAAAATGCGACGCGCATCTTGAAATTACGGTAGTTCGACGGATCGTTTTAATATTTTAAACATATGTTTTTATTGATTATTTTATGGTCTAGGTAAAGACATGCGGGTACACTGCGTGCGGGTGCTCTGGATCTTTTTGCCCGAGCGCGACGCTTTTTACTGAAGTGAGTAGAGAATTTTAACGAAGTAAATGTTGTAGACGAGATGTGAAGGCAGAAAGAGAAAAGCCCCGAATTGATAAAATCAAAACGAGGCCTATCTGCATGCATCAACAACATCAGGTTAGCCTCTTACCCGCCGAAAGGCAAGGACCAGGAGGTCATACAATGCTACTAAAACTCACTGTTATTACTGTGATTGCTTTCTTCGTAACGGTTTTGCTGTTTACGTGGATGACAAGAGAAACTCTGTGTGAATTGCACATCACAAGTCCAACAATGGAGGTGGTCGCGTTGTTGACCTGCACCCTTAAACTGTAAGAAGCAAACTAGACGGCGGGGGTTCGCTCCCGCCCAAGGTTGTGAAGCATGAATACAGGTGCACCCGCATTCGCTTTACCGTCTAAAGCCAGCCTTCGGGCTGGCTTTTTATTGGCGTATCCCGAATTTCAGATACAAAAAAAGCCGCTAATTGCTTAGCAGCTTTCTTGTGTTGTTTATGGCGGAGGAGGAGAGATTCGAACTCTCGAATGGTTTCCCATCGCCGGTTTTCAAGACCGGTGCCTTCAGCCGCTCGGCCACCCCTCCGCAACGGAACGCACTATAAACATAGCCGATCCGGTTGTAAAGCCGGATTTTAGTCATTTGCTGCAAAAGTCGCCTTTAGGCGATCAACTGCCGATTTTATCGCCATAACGCCGCTTTATAAGGCTCTTATTTACTCAAACGCTCCGCCATCTCGATTCTGCTTATTCATTTTCAGTAAAGAACAGGCTGTGGTGGTAAAGAAGGGTAAACCCCCTTTAATCACGCTGGGCAACTATCTATTATCCTAACCTGAATGCTTTTTCACCGACTTCCCTTTTGTCGATAAGCGAGATGATAAAAATGAACCGTACCGTCGCCTCCACCTCTTCACGCGCGGGCTCATTACTGAGCACGCACCGAGTGCTGCGCAACACCTATTTCATGCTGGCGCTGACGTTGGGGGTTTCCGCCATTACCGCCACTGCCAGCACCGTTCTGATGCTTCCCTCGCCGGGCATGCTGCTGACCCTCGTCGGTTTTTACGGGCTGATGTTCCTGACTTTCCGCATGGCCGATCGCCCTGCAGGTATTCTGTGCGCCTTCGCGCTGACCGGTTTTATGGGTTATACCCTGGGGCCGTTGCTCAGTTCGCTGCTGGCAGCCGGTGCCGGTGACATCATCATGCTCGCCCTCGGCGGTACGGCATTGGTGTTTTTCTGCTGTTCAGCCTATGTGCTGACCACGCGAAAAGACATGTCATTCCTGTCAGGTATGATGATGGCGGGCTTTGTGGTGCTGCTGGTTGCGGTGGTTGCCAACCTGTTCCTGCAGATCCCGGCTCTGTCGCTCGCGATTAGCTGTCTGTTCATTCTATTCTCTGCGGGCGCAATCTTGTGGGAAACCAGTAACATCATTCATGGCGGTGAAACCAACTATATTCGCGCGACCGTCAGCCTGTATGTCTCGCTGTATAATGTGTTTGTCAGCCTGTTGAGCATTCTGGGTCTGTCACGCAGCAACTAGGTCAGATTCTCTCTGATACAAGCCCTGCCACTGGCGGGGCTTTTTATTTGGCTGAAGACGCTTTTTTGCTAAACTTGCGCCCTGCTTTCAAGATTTCAGAGGTTTTATGTTGCAGTTCAACGGCCAGGTGATTGAAACCGATGCCAAAGGTTACCTGAAAAACAGCGCCGACTGGCATGAGTCGCTGGCCCCTATTCTGGCCGCCGAAGAAGGAATAACCCTGACCGATGCCCACTGGGAAGTGGTCAATTTTGTGCGCGCCTTCTATCTGGAGTTCAACACCTCACCCGCCATTCGCATGCTGGTCAAGGCGATGGCCCAGAAATATGGCGAAGAGAAAGGCAACAGCCGTTATCTTTATCGTCTGTTCCCTGAAGGACCCGCCAAGCAGGCCACAAAAATTGCCGGATTGCCGAAACCGGTTAAATGTATTTAACCGGTATCAACGTGCCAACACCCGACGGACTGAGCTTTTCAGCAAGGCTCAATGACGAATCGAAAAGCCGCTGTAATCCGCGACGGCTTTCGGCTCGCTCAGCACCTTGTCGACCTTGGCATGTTGTGGCCCGCCCTGTTTGAGCCAGTCGAGCAACGCGTCGATAGCCTGCTGTTCGCCGCAGGCCACCACTTCCACGCTGCCGTCGTCGAGATTACGGGTAAATCCCGTCAATTCAAGCTCTTTGGCTTTCTGCTGCGTGGCGTAACGAAAACCTACGCCCTGCACGCGTCCATAAACGTACGCGGCTATACTGGTTTTTGGCATAATAATCTCCTCATAGCGATTTGATACGTTGCAATCTCACGCTCTTGCTCGGACAATGTCGCTCTTTTTTGTCTCCACACCGACAGAACCTAATTATATGACTGCACGTTTGTATCTGGCCAAAGGCCGTGAAAAATCCCTTCTTCGTCGCCACCCGTGGGTATTTTCCGGGGCGGTTCTTCGCGTCGAAGGAAAAGCGCTCTCCGGCGATACTATTGATATTGTAGACAATCAGGGCAAATGGCTGGCTCGTGGCGCCTATTCGCCTCAGTCGCAGATCCGCGCCCGCGTCTGGACCTTCAAGCAGGATGAAGAGATCGATATCGAATTCTTTATCCGTCGTCTGCAACAGGCGCAGGTCTGGCGCGACTGGATTGCCAAGCGCGACGGCCTCGACGGTTATCGTCTGATTGCCGGTGAATCCGACGGCCTGCCGGGTATTACTATCGACCGTTTCCAGAACTTCCTGGTGCTGCAACTGCTGTCGGCCGGTGCCGAGCATCAGCGCGCGGCGCTGCTGACCGCGCTGCAACACTGCTATCCGGAATGCTCAATCTACGATCGCTCCGATGTTGCCGTGCGCAAGAAAGAGGGTCTGGAGCTGACGCAAGGTCTGGTTGTGGGCGAAACGCCACCGGAACTGTTGCCGATTCAGGAACATGGCATGAGCCTGCTGGTGGATATCAAAGGCGGCCATAAAACCGGTTTCTATCTCGACCAGCGTGACAGCCGTCTTGCCGCGCGTAATTACGCCGCTGGCCGCAAGGTGCTGAACTGCTTCTCCTACACCGGCGCATTCGCCGTGTCTGCCCTGATGGGCGGCTGTGAAAAAGTCACTAACGTCGATACCTCGCAGGATGCGCTGGACATCGCGAAAAAGAACGTCGAACTTAACAAACTTGACCTCTCGAAAGTCGATTTCGTGCGTGATGACGTGTTCCAGCTGCTGCGCAAATACCGTGCAGAAGGCGTTCAGTTCGACATGATAGTCATGGATCCGCCAAAATTTATCGAAAACAAGAGCCAGCTGGTGAGCGCGTGCCGTGGCTATAAAGATATCAATATGCTGGCGCTGCAATTGTTGCGTCCGGGCGGCATGCTGCTGAGTTTCTCCTGTTCCGGGCTGTTAACGACCGATCTGTTCCAAAAGATCCTGGCCGATGCCGCGCTGGATGCCAATCGCGAGATTCAGTTCGTCGAGCAGTTCCGTCAGGCGGCCGATCACCCAGTGAGTGGCGCTTATCCGGAAGGCTTGTATCTGAAAGGTTTTGCCTGTCTCGTAACGGCATAATTCGATAAACCTTGAAAAGTGCCATTCCGACCCCATATCCTCTATAGGTTGCTATTTTGAGGAGGTCGCTATGATAGCCAGCAAACATGGGGTCAGCAGCAAATTCGGTATTGGTCAGCAGGTTCGCCACCGGATGTTAGGCTCTCTCGGGGTTGTCATCGATGTGGATGCCGAATATTCACTCGATAAACCGGATTCCAGCGAGATTGAAGCCGACGAACAAATGCGTGCCGCACCCTGGTATCACGTGGTGATGGAAGATGACGACGGCGAACCGGTTCACACCTACCTCGCCGAGATTCAGATTGACCACGAGGCGCGCGTGCCGCACCCGGAACAGGCATCGCTGGATGAACTGGCCGAATCCGTACGCAGCCAGCTTCAGGCACCTCGCCTGCGTAACTGATGCCGTAACGATGCAGATGATAAAAACCGGTCCTCGCAGACCGGTTTTTTTATGCCTGAAATCCAGGTCGGAGCCGCCATATTCAATGCCCCAGCCCGAGTCGCGGGATCTCGATTTTCGGACAACGATCCATCACCACGTCCATACCGGCATTTTTCGCCAGCACGGCCGCCTGCTCATTGATGACGCCAATCTGCAGCCACAAGGTTTTCGCGCCGATCGCGATGGCTTCCTGCGCCACGCCATAGGCCGCTTCAGGATTTCGGAAAACGTCGACCATATCGACAGGATGCGTAATATCCGCGAGCGTCGCCACCACCGTTTGCCCGAGCAGTTGCTGACCTGCCAATTTTGGACTCACCGGCGTGACCTGATATCCTTGATCCAGCAGATATTTCATCACCCCATAACTTGGGCGCGACGGATTATCACTGGCGCCCACCAGCGCTATGCTTTTGATTTTTTTAGAATTTGAGTAATGTCGCTATCTTGCACAGTGTTCTCTCCTCTCGGTAGGGTTCTCTCAAGTGTAATTCAGTCCGGCGAACTCGGCCGACTTTTCAAGCGGGCAAAGCTGCGCCAGTTGTTTCAGCAATGCTCTCCAAAATACATTTTGTAAAACTTTGACACACCTTTAGCATTATTGAATAATGAGCCAGTCAGTTTTTGCGGTCTGGAGAAAATAATGAATCTTGGTTTACTGTTTGCCGGTGTGTTGATGGCAAGCGCGATAGCCCCTGCTTACGCCTTAAGTCTTAAGCTGTCGCCTGAGATAGATCTCCTGGTTGTCGACGGCCGACAGGTTTCGGGTCCGATTCTAAAAGGCGCCGACAGTCTGGAACTCGATGCCGGTCAGCATCAGTTGCTGTTTCAAATCACCAAAAATCTGCCCGCAGGCACGTCATCCCCCGAGGCTTATCACTCTCCGCCTATCATCGTGGCTTTCACCGCGCAAAATACGCACGCCGTGAGTATCGGTCTTCCTACGTTGTCCACGCGGCAGGAGGGTCTCGAATTCAGCAAAAAAATGAACATTTCGCTGGTGGATGAAAAAGGCAACCCGGTCAGTTACCGGCAGGATTGGCTGTCTGAAATCAAAGTCAGCAAACCGCAGAATTTTGAAGCGGCGATGACGCAGTACAATCTGTCGGGCCAACCCGCATCGATTCCGGCTTTTGCCATGACCCGCAAAAATACGCAGCTCTCTCATGCCGAAAATTCTGGTACACCGCATGCCAGCCTTGCCGATGACACCACGGCTTCGCTTTCACTCTCTCTCTGGTCTATTTTGCAGCAAAAACCGGCGACACCTCGTGAAGCCCCGGAAATCATCGCGCAATAAACAGACCCCTGTCACCCTTCCTGCACTCTCTGCAACATTTGCCCCTGAAACGCTTCCCTGAAAATCCGAGTTTAAGTAATCTATCAGCCTTCATTTCCTTAAAGGTCAGGCTGATGGAATACACCACAAGAACAATCAAAAAACAGAAACATATTGCGTTAGTTGCTCACGACCACTGTAAAAGCAATCTTTTAAGCTGGGTTGAGGCCAACAAGGCGCAGCTTGGCGAACATACGCTTTACGCCACCGGCACTACGGGAAATCTGGTGCAGAGAAACACCGGTCTGCCGGTGATAAGCATGCTGAGCGGTCCGATGGGCGGCGACCAGCAGGTCGGTGCCCTGATTTCGGAAGGAAAAATTGATGTGCTGATTTTCTTCTGGGATCCTCTGAACGCCGTGCCTCACGACCCCGACGTCAAAGCGCTGCTGCGTCTGGCGACCGTGTGGAATATTCCGGTCGCCAACAACCGCTCGACGGCCGATTTTCTGATTCAGTCGCCGCTTTTCAAGCAGGATGTAGAAGTCAGCATTCCCGATTATCAGCGTTATCTTCAGGATCGCCTGAAGTAATGCCAGACTCCGCGTCACCTGCCCGGCACGTGACGCGGCATTTTTACGGCTTGCGCTGCGACGGCACGCCCAACTCTTCAAGCTGTTCGACAAACACGGACGGTCGGGTTTTATCCTGCATCAACCACACCTGATGTCTGGCTCGGGTCATCGCCACATACAGCAACCGGCGTTCTTCTGCATCGGCGAAATCTTCCGGCTTCGGCAATAACACCTCCTCCATTACCGATTCGCGTGCGGCGGCGGGGAAACCGTCACTGCCTTCGTGCAACCCGACAATAATCACGTATTCCGCCTGCTGCCCCTTGCTGGCATGGATAGTCATAAATTCGAGATTAAGCTTCGGCCAGCGGGTGGCGGCCTTTTGCAACACGTCGGGGCGAAGATGGTGATAACGGGAAAGAACAAGAATCTTGTCGTCGTCTTCGGCGTAACCGCTGAGTTTATCGAGCAATTTTTCGAGTTGATCTTCGGGTAGGATAACGACATTCTTTTTATTGCCCCTGGTCAGACTGTTCAGCGGTTTTTTCAGCTGATGCGGATTTTGGGTGACGAAGCGGTTGGCAATCTCGCCGATGCGATCGTTAAAGCGGTAGGTGGTGTCCAGCGCGCACTGTGCGCCTTCGCCAAAGTTCTCGGCAAACGCCGTGGTCAGAGACAGTTCGGCACCGCTGAATCGGTAGATGGCCTGCCAGTCATCGCCCACGGCAAACAGGCTGGTTTGGCTGTTCTGCTGGCGTAATGCCGCCAGTAATCTGGCCCGTTGCGGCGAGATATCCTGAAATTCGTCGACCAGAATGTGTTTCCACGGACTAATGAACCGCCCTTTTTCGAGGATATTCACCGCCTGATGAATCAATCCGGAGAAATCGACGGCCTCTTCTTCTTTTAGCCGGGCTTTCCACGCTTTCATCAGAGGTGCCATCAGCTTGATTCTCTTCTGGAACAGGTCGCGAATCTCTTCCGGAGCCTGTTCAATCATTTCGGCCTGACTGCCGCCGTGGGTGCGCATCAGGCTTATCCAGCGTTCCAGCCGACTGCCCAGACGTTCCGCCAGCGGCTTGTTTTTCCAGAAGTCGCCCTCGGGCACGACCCACTCCAGCTCTTCACTCAGCCATTGTCGCCAGCCGCTGGCCTGGGCTTTCTTTTCGGCACACTGCTGCTGCCAGGTTTTCACCAACAGTGAACGGCGCACTTTGCTGTCGGTTTCCAGCTTGCTGATTTTGGGTACTTTTTTGCTACCTTGCTGAATAATCTGCAGCGCAAGCGCGTGAAAGGTCCTGGCGTTTATTCCCTCGGTGTGCAAGCGGTCCCTTACCCGCAGATTCATTTCATCGGCCGCCTGACGACCAAAGGCCAGCAGCAGAATCTGTTCGGGCAAGGCTTCCTGACGACGCAACAGCCAGCCAGCACGCGCCACCAGCACGGAGGTCTTCCCGCTTCCCGCCCCGGCGAGTACCAGCACGGCATCTTCGCCGTTGACCACGGCGCGGCATTGGCTTTCGTTCAGCGGCGTGGTTTCAACCGTGTCGAAAAAGTCCCGGTTTTCGGCAATGACGCTGTCGGTCCAGTTCTGATTTCGCTGCACCACACTTTGCGCGCCCTGTTTCAGCCAGCGTAAACAGGTGGCGTAGTCATCACGGCAATTTTCGAATTCGCTCAATCGTTCAACCGGCACCGGAACGGCGTCGAATGCGGTTTGAATCTGTTTTTGCACCTCGGCGAGACGGGAGCGTTTAAACCACAGATCCTGCTGCTCGATGCGGGTGATATTTTCAATCTGCCGCTGTAAAACACCGGCGCTGACCTCGCTCATTTCCTGGCTCCAGCTCTGCCAAATCTTCAGCAGATACTGGTAGAATTTCTGCGTTTCCTGCCATTCGGTGCCATGCAGGCGTACGACTTTCTGATCGGGCAGTTCGAACTCGAGTTCGCCCCACACGATGCCGCGTTTGCAGCGAATCTGAATAAGCTGGTTAAAAGGAATAAGGTATTGATGTTTACTGCCGCTGACTTCGACCCCCGCGTTCAGAAGCCGCACCCGATTGTAGGGATGCTGTGCCAGATGCTTGCCAAATGATGTCGATTTCAGTTCCATGTCAATACGCCGTGTTTTTTAATTATATGAGCCTGAGCCAAATGCAGTTTACCTGCGATCGGCAGTGGCGCTCCAGTACCAAAAACAGGGTAGAATACCCGGATGCAGGATTATCGTAACGCACTGGCGTTGGACAGCTTAAATTAAAGACGGGACTTTTTATGCGTACTATATTGAATATCTTGAATTTCGTTCTCGGCGGTTTTTTCACTACGCTTGCCTGGCTATTTGCCACACTGGTCAGTATCGTGCTGATTTTCACCCTGCCGTTGACCCGTTCCTGCTGGGAAATCACCCGCCTGTCGTTTCTGCCTTTCGGCAATGAAGCAATCCATGTCGATGAATTGTATCCGGAACGTCGCAATGCGGTGCTTTCGGGCGGCGGCACGCTGCTTAACATTTTCTGGCTAGTGTTCTTCGGCTGGTGGCTGTGTCTTTCTCATATTGCGACCGGCATCGTGCAATGTGTCAGCATTATCGGTATTCCGGTCGGCATCGCCAACTTCAAAATTGCAGCCATCGCACTCTGGCCGGTAGGACGCCGTGTTGTGTCCGTCGAACTGGCAAAACAGGCGCGTGAAGCCAGCGCAGCACGACTGAGAAATGACGGGCGAATTCGCTGATTCGCCGCTCTTGAGTGCTATCATTCATCTTCTTGCTGGAGTTTTCCGTGCTCTCTATTGCACCCGGCCTAAGGCGCTATGCCTATAACAGCAATCTGCTGTACAGCATTCGCATTTTTATTGCCCTTGCGGGAACCGTTATCGCGCCCTGGCTTATCTCCGAGCCGAAACTGACCATCCCGCTCACGCTCGGGGTGGTCGCCGCCGGATTAAGCGACTTGGACGATCGTTTGGCCGGTCGTTTGCGTAATCTGTTAATTACGCTGGTTTCCTTTTTGTTGCCTCGGTTTCCGTGGTGCTGCTTTTCCCGTATCCGTGGCTGTTCGCCGTTGGACTCACACTCTCGAGCTGCGGTTTTATCTTGCTGGGCGCGCTCGGACAACGTTACGCCACCATTGCCTTTGGCGCGCTGCTGATTGCCATCTATACCATGCTCGGCATCAATAATGTCTATCAGGTGTGGTACGAGCAATCGGTGCTGCTGCTGATAGGCACGCTCTGGTATTACCTGGTAACGCTTGCGGGCCATCTGGTGTTTCCGATTCGTCCTTTGCAGGACCACATTGCCCGCTGTTATCAACGTTTGGCGAGTTATCTGGATGCCAAATCCAACATGTTCGACCCCGATCAGGAAGGCAGCAACAGCCAGCAACTGATTAATCTGGCGATGGCCAATGGTCAGCTGGTTACCACGTTGAATGAAACCAAAAATGCCCTGCAAAGCCGGTTAAAGGGCGATCGCGGGCAAAAAGGCACGCGCAGAACGCTGCAATACTATTTTGTGGCGCAGGATATTCACGAACGCGCCAGTTCGATACACGTGCAATACCAGAAACTGCATGCCCGTTTTCATCAAACCGATCTCCTTTTTCGCCTGCAAAGGCTGATGAGTATGCAGTCCACCGCCTGCCAGCAGTTGTCGCAATGCATTCTCTATCGACAGAGCTATCAACATAATCCCCTGTTTGAGCGCGCTTTTCTGCGCCTCGGCGAAGCCATCGAACGCGAGTCTGCGCTTGAGCCGGACAGCAGTCTTATCAAGGCGTTGCGTCATCTGCTTAAAAATTTGCGGGCAATCGATGGTCAGTTGTCGAATATCGAGTCGGAGCAGGCGCTGTCGGAAGACCAGCCCGCCGGTCCGAATACCTTTGCCGATGACAAAATCCACGGTTTTCAGGATATCTGGTTGCGCATTTCGCGCCATTTAACGCCGAAATCGGCGCTGTTTCGCCATGCCGTGCGCATGTCTGCGGTGCTTTTGACCGGTTATATGTTTATCCAGTTCAGCGGGCTGGACCACGGTTACTGGATTTTGCTCACCAGCCTGTTTGTCTGCCAGCCGAACTACAGTGCGACGCGCCGAAGGCTGGCGCTGCGCGTGATAGGCACGCTCGCCGGTGTCGCGCTGGGCATGCCGATGCTGTATTTCATTCCGTCGCTCGAAGGCCAGCTGATTCTGATTGTCGTTTTCGGCATGCTGTTCTTCGCCTTTCGCAATATTCAGTACGCGCAGGCAACAATGTTTATTACTCTGCTGGCGCTCCTGCTGTTCAACCTGATGGGTCAGGGCTTTGCCGTGGCGCTTCCACGCATCGTCGACACACTCATTGGCTGCCTGATTGCCTGGGTTGCCGTCAGTTATCTGTGGCCCGACTGGCGTTTTCGCCAATTGCCCGTGGTGGTCAACAGGACGTTTCAGGCCAACTGCCGCTATCTCGACGCCGTGGTGCAGCAATATCATCAGGGCAAAGATAATGGGCTGACCTATCGACTGGCGCGCCGCGATGCACACAACTGTGATGCCGAGCTGGCGTCGGTGGTGTCGAACATGACCTCCGAAAAAGACAACGCGGCCGAGACGCTGGACGCCGCCTTCCGCCTGCTGTGCCTGAATCACACCATGCTCAGCTATATTTCGGCGCTGGGCGCGCATCGCGAAAAGCTGGAAGACAATGAAACCCTTGGCCTGCTCGACGACGCGACACGGTTTATCGACCAGGCGCTTAATAAGGAAGAGAGTCTGGCTATCACCCCGCCTCTCGAATCCCTCGCGGCGCGCATTCAGGCCAAAACGTCGTCTTCCGACACCAAAGAGCAGCTGGTTTTACAGCAAATCAGATTGTTGATGGAACATCTGCCGGAGCTGACCAGCCTCAACAGCAAAATCGCCCCGGTCGAGACGCCGATTGCCGTTTAAAAAAGGCCGGCAGAGGATTTCACTCTTCTGCCGGCCGTTGTCTATGCGCTGATTCTGCAATCATCCTGCTGAAAGCTATTGAACCAGTTAAGCAGCATGGCGTGGGATTGCGTGGGCAGCACCGACTTGTGAAAGCCGAGAATGGCCCCTTCGAGTGCCAGCAGCGTGTTGAGGCCCGTCTCCTTCTTTAACGCGCAGATTTTCACATAGGTTCCGATAGCCCCCTGAACACGAAGTTCCGCCGCGTCTTTTACCCCAACCTGCCACAGCGTACGTTCGAGTGTCAGGTTGATATTGGGCAGATCCTTGAGCCTTCGCGGCTGGCTTTTTCGCGCGGCCTTTTCACTTTCCATACCGCGAATGGACTCGTCGGCCAGAGCGATGAGTTGATCTGGATGCTGCCACAGCGTTTCATCGACCCGAAAATAGCGCAGCAGGATTTCCATGCCGCGTTTGTAATAGACAAACTGCGGCATCATGAGCGCCCGCATCATGTTTTCGTTGTCCTGCGTAGCGCGCAGATAAAGTTCCCCTTCGGCAACCAGCGCAAACATCGAACCGCGCAAAGACAGGCTGAACCCGCCAAACTGGGCGCGACTGCGAACTTCCCCAACGAGGCGAGCAATGCGATGGATTGATCAACCCTTTCTTTTGTAGCTTTTAACATATTGATTTCCTTATCGGTTATGACACGTGAAAAGATAACGGACGTTACGTGAACCGCTAAAAGCAAAATACGCAAAGCAGGGGAAGCCGCCAAACCTAAAGTGAATTTTCGGGCGACTTAAAACGAGATTTGCGAGACGTCTTGGAAAATTTAGGTTGATCTCTCACCACAGTCGCAGTACTGTATATCCATACAGTAACTCACTGGTGGAACAACACTATGCGAACTCATCATCGTCAGCACCCTCATTTTAGCCAGCACTCCATGACCGCCACTTCAGCGCCAAAGTGCCAAAAATCTACCGCTAACAGTGGCTTACTCAGTGAGTTCGTCTATAGTGAAAATCAGCCCGCTTTAACGCAGTTGCTCCTGCCCCTGCTTCACCATCTGGGTGAACAGTCTCGCTGGCTACTTTGGCTGACCCCAACGCAAAAACTGAGCCGCCGCTGGCTGGCGCAGTCCGGGCTTCCTGTCGACAAAATCGTTCAGGTGAGTCAATTGCAGGGCATGGCTTCGGTAGATGCCATGGAACGCGCCCTGCTCACCGGCAATTACAGCGTTGTACTCGGCTGGCTTCCAGAATTGAACGATCTCGATCGCAAAAGATTGCAGGTCGCGGCAGAAGTGGGTGGCTCCTATGGGTTCATCATGAAGCCCCTAATCAGCCCTTTTTGTGCCGACGGACAACCCCCGCAGTAAAAATTCACTCGTCTGTGTACCATTAAATCAATTTAGGAGTAATCCGACGAAATGTCGGCTCTTTTTAGTTTTTTGTGCTGAAAAACCCAATTTACCCAGTAAAACTGGGTCTTTTTGAGGTGAAAAAACACATAGTTTCGTCAACTTTTTAGCTTTGATGTTAAAAAATGTGTACATTTTTCCCTTTTTTCCGCTGCGTTATCACTTCAAGCTTGTAAGTTTCTCGCCACGTTGTAGACTTTAGTTCGCCAAGGTTGCTCTTATAATGCCTACGAAAAGTGGCAAGTACCTAAGTGAAGCAATAACTTGGACGAAGGAATTTAACCAAGGGCTTACAGCTTAAAGCTCAATTGCCTATTTGGATGATAACGAGGCGCATAAATGAAAAAGACAGCTATCGCATTAGCAGTGGCACTGGCAGGTTTCGCTACCGTAGCGCAAGCCGCCCCGAAAGATAACACCTGGTACACCGGTGCGAAATTGGGCTGGTCCCAGTATCACGATACTGGTTTTGCTAATGCTTACGACGGTATTGGTAATGGCCCTACCCATGAAAGCCAACTGGGCGCTGGTGCGTTCGTAGGTTATCAGGTAAATCCATTCCTGGGCTTCGAAGGCGGTTACGACTGGCTCGGCCGTATGCCTTATAAAGGCAGCGTAAACAATGGCGCATTCAAAGCACAAGGCATCCAGCTGGCTGCTAAACTGAGCTACCCACTGACTGACGATCTGGACATCTACACTCGTCTGGGTGGTATGGTTTGGCGTGCAGATGCTAAAGGCAACTTTGGCAACGGCAACCGCGTAAGCGACAACGACAACGGTGTTTCTCCACTGGCTGCAGTTGGTTTCGAATACGCAGTAACCAAAAACTGGGCAACCCGTTTGGACTACCAGTGGGTTAACAACATCGGTGACGCAGCGACTGTTGGCGCACGTCCTGATAACGCAATGCTGTCTGTGGGTGTTTCTTACCGTTTCGGTCAAGACGATGCTCCAGCACCTGTTGCTCCGACCCCAGCTCCAGCTCCAGTTGTACAGACTCACAAGTTCACTCTGAAATCTGACGTTCTGTTCACCTTCGGCAAAGCTTCCCTGAAACCAGAAGGCCGTCAGGCTCTGGATCAGCTGTACACCCAACTGAGCTCACTGGATCCGAAAGACGGTTCAGTCGTAGTTCTGGGTTACACCGACCCAGTTGGTTCAGAAGCATCTAACCAGAAACTGTCTGAGCAACGTGCTCAATCAGTAGTGGATTACCTGGTATCTAAAGGTATCCCTTCTAACAAGATCTCTGCACAGGGTCGTGGCGAAGCTGATCAAGTTACCGGCAACTTCGGTTACAAATCAGGCCGTGCTACTAAAGCTCAGATCGAAAACTTCGCACCTAACCGTCGCGTAGAAATCGAAGTTAAAGGTATCAAAGACGTTGTTACTCAGCCACAGGCTTAAGTAATACCGCTATCTTTCGATAGACCTGACTTCAAAAACCCCGCATTGCGGGGTTTTTTTTGCCCCCATTTTCTGTTTTCAAAAGAAGACGATAATAATGGGCAATGGGGTTTATCAGCAGGAGTGTATGCAGGATTCAGGGCAGGAGTGCTGGTTGAGAAATGTTGATCGGCAGGCGGTCGGCGCCTGCCGGCAGGATCCCTGCTCTTTGTGGATCAGTGTTCTTTGTTGTCGAGGATCTGCAAAAGATCCTGCTTGAGGGAAGACATTTGCGTGGCGTATTTTTCTTTGCGTTCGGCATCTTCCAACAATTGAATAATGGTGTCGGAAAGGGTCGAGCCACGACGCTGCGCCAGTGCGGCAAGCCGCTGCCAGACCAGAAATTCCAGATCGATGGATTTCTTGCGCGTATGCTGATGTTCAGAGTTGAAGTGGCGTTTACGCCGGGCACGAATGGTCTGCTTAAGGCGGTTATCCAGCGCCTTGCTCATGTGCGTGTCTATCCATTCGAGCACCCTGACCGGTTCGTTCTCGAGTTTTAACAGCTGTTCCACGGCATCCTGCGCGGCGCTGTTCTCCACATGGCGGGTGATTTTTTCACCCTCGCGGTGTTTCTTTACCAGGTAATTCCATTTCCAACCGCTCTCAAGGTTTTCCAGTTGCTGATATTTCATCGCAAGCTCTTCTGTGACCACGTAACGTAGATAAGCATAACAGCTTTATGTCACTTTTTACTCTACTAATCTCACTACGTGCTTAGGATCACAGCGCTTATTTTTTGCTCACCCGAGTCAGAATGTCACAACTCTGTGTGTAATGAGTCACTCTCGTGGTATCAAGCACGACGTATTCTTGTATAATCGCCCTTTCCCTATTAAAGACTACAGCTAACACATTGACCAATAACCGACTCGATTGGCAGCTCTTACTGCCGGATTCCACGCCATACCAGACAATTTTTGCTACAGCGGATCAGTTGGCCCCGGTCGATTTTTCCGTGATTCAGCCGCGTCTCGAGAATGGACTTTCCCTGTTTTGCCACCCGAATTCGCGTCAGCGCTTTATGACCGTGAAAGGTCAGGAGAGCCGGGACTATCTCGCGCGTCTGGCCGATGCCGTCAATGCGCTGCTGCCCGAAGCCGATGAACTGGTGGGCAGTCAGTATCAAATCGACGGTCGCAACATTCAGGTCCTTCCCGCGCAAGATCCCGAGGCTCCCTTCAGTGGCGCGTCGCACTGTCTTTATCAGGAATGGATTGAGGCTGAGCAACTGTTTGGCTGTGTCCGCATTTATAAAGATCAGATTGAGCTGCAACCCGGTTTAATTCATCAGGTCAATGGTGGCGTACTGCTGCTGTCGGTGCGCGCGCTTCTCGCGCAGCCGCTGCTCTGGCTGCGTTTAAAGCAGATGATCACCAACGAGCGCTATCATTGGGTTTCTCCCGATGAAACACGCCCGTTGCCGGTCAGCATTCCTTCCATGCCGCTGGATGTGAAACTGATTCTGGTTGGCGACCGCGTTTCTCTCGGCGAATTGAACGAGATGGAACCCGAGCTGCTCGAAACCGCGTTTTATGGTGAATTCGAAGCCGACCTGCCGCTTGCCGACAACGATGACATGGAAAAATGGTGTGCCTACGTCAACACCCTGGCCGATGAGCTTGAAATTCCGCGTCTTTCAGTCGATGCCTGGCCGGAACTGCTGAAAGCTTCCGTACGTTTTAGCAACGATCAGGGCTGTCTGCCGCTGGACCCGACCTGGCTTTCTGCCCAGTTAACCGAAGCCGAACTTTATAATGACGAGCCTGCGCTGACCGCCAAGGCCTTCGACGCCGCCATCTCGACTCGCGCCTGGCGTGAGAGTTACCTGCAGGAAAGAATGCAGGACGAGATTGAGCTGGGTCAAATCATGATAGAGACGGAAGGCGAAGTCATTGGTCAGATCAATGGTCTTTCTGTGCTGGAATATCCGGGGCATCCGCGCGCCTTTGGCGAGCCTTCGCGCATTAGCTGCGTCGTTCACGCCGGTGACGGCGAATTCAACGACGTAGAAAGAAAGGCGGAACTGGGTGGCAATCTGCATGCCAAGGGCATGATGATTCTCCAGGCATTTCTGGTTTCAGAACTGGAACTCGATCAGCCCCTGCCCTTCTCGGCGTCAACGGTTTTCGAGCAGTCCTACGGCGAAGTCGATGGCGACAGCGCGTCGCTTGCCGAGCTCTGTGCGTTAATCAGCGCCCTGTCCATGCAGCCTATTACCCAGCAAATCGCCGTGACCGGCTCCGTGGATCAGTTCGGTAACGTGCAACCCATTGGCGGCGTGAATGAGAAAATCGAAGGATTTTTCGAAGTTTGCCAACGCCGTGAACTCACCGGCAAGCAGGGTGTCATTATTCCCACGGCCAACGTGAGAAATCTTTGTCTGCATCCTCAAGTGATCGAGGCCGTGCGTGAAGGCAAGTTCCATTTATGGTCAGTCGATAACGCCGCCGACGCGCTGCCTATCCTGATAGGCTTACCCTATACTTCCATTGAAGAAAATGAAGAAACGCCTAACCTGCTGGCGCTGATTCAGGAACGCATTGCCCAGGTCACTGCCCTTGAGCGTCCGCGTTACCCGTGGCTGCTACGTTGGTTAAATTGGTTCTCCCGTAGCTGATCGGACTTGTTCAGCGTACAGCTGTTAGCTAAGATGCGTGCTTCAATAAAATAAGGCTTACATAAAACATGGTAGATAAACGCGAATCCTATACGAAAGAAGACCTCGAAGCCTCTGGCCGTAGCGAACTTTTCGGAGCAGGTGGCCCACCATTGCCGTCGGGCAATATGCTGATGATGGATCGCATCGTCAAAATGACCGAAGACGGCGGTAGCCATAACAAAGGCTACGTTGAAGCCGAATTGGATATCAATCCTGATTTGTGGTTCTTCAGTTGCCACTTCATCGGCGATCCGGTGATGCCGGGTTGTCTGGGTCTCGACGCCATGTGGCAGCTGGTAGGATTCTACCTCGGCTGGCTGGGCGGCGAAGGTAAAGGCCGTGCGCTGGGCGTGGGCGAAGTGAAATTCACCGGTCAGGTTCTGCCGACCGCGAAGAAAGTCACCTACCGTCTGAACTTCAAACGCGTGATCAACCGTAAACTGATCATGGGTGTGGCAGATGGTGAAGTGCTGGTTGATGGCGAAGTGATCTACACCGCCACCGATCTGAAAGTGGGTCTGTTCAAAGACACGACTGCTTTCTAAAAAAATCTCCGCGCCATCTACCGAAGATAGCGCGGAGATTATCCCTTTCCTATCAGGGGGAGCCGCTTAAGCGTTTACTGCCCTGACCTCCATGGCTTCTCGCCAACCTCCAAGCCAGTGTGATCGCGCGTCTAGCGATTGGTAAGGACAAATTTCTTTCGAACGTCCTCCAATTCCTGCTTGATAACCACGTGATTGTGCCCGTTCCAGGCGATCGCGTTTTTGTCTCTTCATGCCTCGTGTCCCTCATTATTCAGGTCAAGTGGAAAGAAAAACAGTGGCGCACACTTACGTCCACATCTAAGAATTAGTCGCATTCCAGTTAAAGGTCAATGCGCAAAATTCACGCCATTGTCATAATTTTGCGCTATATTTATAGATTGCGCGCGAGCTAATCGCGCGGCCAAACCGCCAGGCAACTGATCGCCAATAAAAAAATCCCGACGCCTGCCTGCACAGGAATCGGGATTTTTTATCGATCTAATTAAAAAAATTTATCTAATTTGTGAAGCAATACTGCTGGCTTCCTGCTGCCATCCGCTCGCCAGAGTTCGGACCAGCGCATCGTAACCGTCTTCATCCTGCTTCAAGACGGTATTGAAGGTGTGCTGGCTTACCTGCCCATCCTTGCTCAACGTCCATGAGCCGCTTATCACGGCCCTGCCATCATGACGCCCGTGGAAGCCTGTCACATTCACCGACAACTCCTCCTGGGAGCCGTCAGAGGCCTGCTGACTCGACACGACCCAACCCGGCAAATCGCGGCCGAGATAGGTTTGCAGCGTCTGCTGCAATTGCTGGTCAAGCGGACTCGCCCACAGGTTGTTGGCCGCCATCACGTATTGCACATCGTTGGTCTGGTACACCAGCCCCGAATTGGAGCTGTTGAGGAAATCGGCCACGTTGACCTGCGAAATCCACAGTCTGTGCGGCTCCGTCACCGGCAGCAAGCCGCCATTGACGGAAGACGTTGCGCTGACCGTGGCCGACGGATTGAGCGTCGGCAATTGATAGTAGGTCTTTTTGGCGTCACTGCTGCAGGCCGCCAGAAACAACGTTAAGACGACAGGTATCCATTTCATCATTATTTGGCCTTCTTCGGCTGAGGATCATCTTGCCCGGGGGCGGCGAATACCAGCGCATTGCTCTTCTGATTCAGAGTTTTCAGCACCGGTTGCAGTTCACGCAAGGTTTCATCCAGACGCTGCATATCCCCGACCATCTTGTTGTAGGCCGGTGAACCAGGCTGGAAGCCCTTCATGCTGCGATTAAGCTGCGTCAGGGTTTTCTGCATGTCCTGCGGCAGATTTTTCATCTCTTTGCTCGACACGATGGCGTTGAGCGAATCGATGGTTTTCTGCGTCGACTGCAACGTTTTCTGGCTCTGCGCCAACGTTTTGGTCGCTTCGTTGATCATCGGATTCAGCGGCAGCGCGTTTATCTTGTCGAGCGTCGCCATCAGTTTCTGCTGAATCTGCGCCAGTCCGCCGCTCACTGTCGGCAGCAGCGCCTGACCGTCGACCGAGTACGGGCCTTTCCACGGCTTGGCGTTTGGATAGAAGTCCAGGTCGATGTACAGCGAGCCGGTCAGCAGGTTCGCCGACTTCAGCGACGCGCGCAGTCCGCCTTTCAGCGCTTCCTGAAGACGCGCATCCATGTTGAAGTCCTTGCCCAGCAGCTTGTTGAAGCGCTCGGGTTCGATACGAATCAGCACCGGAATACGGTAATCGTTGTCTATCTGCTTGCCGAGTCCCAGCGCCTGATACGGAACCTGACCCACAGTACCCAGACGAATCCCGCGGAATTCGACCGGCGCACCCGGCTGTAGACCGCGCACGGAGTCGCTGAAGAACAGCACATAATCGGTATGATTGGTGTAGAGCGAATCCTGAATGCTGCGCTGATCGTTGAACAGCGCGTAGGTTGCACTGTTTTCGGCTTTCGCGCCCTGCTCCCAGCCGTCCGGCACGTCAAAGCTTACGCCGCCGCTAAACAGCGTGGTCAGCGAGCCCATTTCGACGCGAATACCGGCCGAAGACATATCGAAGTTCACGCCGCTCTCTTTCCAGAAACGCACATTGCTGGTGACCAACCCGTCGTAAGGCGAGCGGACAAACAGCTGATAGCGAATCTTGCGCGTTTGCGGGTCGAAGTGGCTGGTTTCGACCGTACCGACCTGGAAACCGCGGAACAGCACAGGATCGCCCGGATTAAGCTGACCGGCGCGATCGCTTGTCAGCACCACGCGGATCCCCTTGGCATCCGGCGAGGCCAGCGGCGGAGAGTCCATCAGATCATACTGCTCTTTTTCTTCGCCCTTGGAACCGGCCTGCAACTGAATGTAGGCGCCCGACAGCAAGGTGCCGAGTCCGGAAATGCCTTCGCGTCCGACCTGCGGCTTGACGACCCAGAATACGGAATCGTCCCTGAGCATTTTTTCCATGCCCGAATCAAGGCGTGCCTTGATGATAACCTGCTGCAAGTCTTCGCTCAGGCTCACGGTTTCCACCTGCCCGACGTTGACGTTGCGGCTTTTGATGGTGGTTTTACCGGCTTCGATACCTTCGGCGGAAGAGGTAATCAGGGTCACTTCCGGCCCCTGATGGCTAAAGTGATAAAACAGGATCCAGGCACCGATTAAGGCGGTCAGCACCGGAATAATCCACACCGGAGACCAGCGCTTGATTTTGCCGACCTCCGCCACGCCCGAGGTGTTCTCCTCGTGGGCAGACTTATTTTCCGACATCGAGTTGTTCCTTGTTTTCAGTGGTTCCTGAACGATCCCAAATCAGTCGGGGATCGAATGTATTGGCGGCGAACATGGTGAGGATAACCACCGCAGCAAAGAGCAATGCGCCGATATCCGGATAAATACTCATTAATTGCCCCATTCTGACCAGCGCCGAGAGCACCGCAATCACGAACCACGTCAATCATCGACCAGCGGCCAACGAATTCCACGACCTCGTAAATCACGTGCAGCCGTTCACGGTCTATTTTCTTGTGACTGTTGGCATCCCAGCACAGGCGGCCGATAGCCAGCATTTTCAGCGACGGCACCATGATACTGGCAATAAAAATGACGCCTGCAATCGGGTAGGAGCCTTCGCCCCACAGCAGCACAACCCCGGCCATAATCGTCGACGGCATCTTGGAGCCTAATACCTGCGTAATCATGATAGGCAGCATATTGGCCGGGATATACAGCATGATTGACGTCACCAGCAGCGCCATCGTCCATTGCAGACTGTGTTTTTTGCGGGCATGACCCGTACTGCCGCAGCGCGGACACTGTGTCTGCTGCACCGGCAAGATAGCCATGCAGCACTGACAGGAACGCAGCCCCTGCGACAACCCGCTCCTGCCGATTTTCAGCGGCTGAGCGATGGCCGGTGCCGGCGAAAGCTGACGCCATAACCACAGGCGATCCGTGCACTGAAAGGCGCGAACCTGAAGCAGACAGAACAGCACATACGGAACAAAACTGGTGCCCACGCCGACGTCGCCATAGGCAATCAGCTTGACGAAGCTGACCAGCACACCGGCGAGGAAAATCTCCACCATGCACCAGGACTTGAGATGGAACAGCAGCCAGCCGAGGCGAACACTCCAGCGACGCGGCATTTTCACCGGTTTGCACAGCAGAATAATCGACAGCATGCACAGCGCCGGGATCATCTGCACCACAATCATGAACAGCGAGGCGAGGCTGGCGTAGTTTTCATCCACCAGCACCTGCGGGATCTGAATCAGCATGACTTCACTGCTCAGCCCTTTGACATTCATGTTGACGAAGGGAAACAGGTTGGCGAGCAGCAGCATAAACAGCGCAGAAAGCGCGTAACCGACCGGACGTCTGTGCGGCTCCCGCCAGCGCATGGTCAAGGTGGTTTTACAACGGGGGCAGTTGGCCTTCTGGCCATATTGCAGGTCGGGCAGCGTCACCAACAAATCGCATTGGGGACACAGGATGTGCGGGTCATGAGAGTGTGAACACACATTCAACTCCTCAATGGCGGAACACGGGGAGAAACCAGGTCCCCACCGCTTCTCCGGCAGGGAGAAACGGGGGGACAAGACGCCATATTAGCCGTTTTTCTGGGCTTCAAGCGCTTCCCAGCGCTCAAACGCCTGCTCGAGTTCGAGCTCGGCGCTGGCGAGGGCGTTCAATACCTGCTGGGTTTCATCGTGAGGACGCGTAAAGAAGCTGGCGTCGCTCATCTGTTTGCCCAGATCTTCAATCAGCACTTCCAACTCGCTGATTTTCTGAGGCAACTGCTCCAGCTCGCGTTGTTGATTGTAGCTCATTTTACCCGCTGCGCGTTTTACCGGCTCGGACTTGGGTGCCGCAGGCGCCTTGGTCTCGACCGGCGGCGCGCTGCGCAGGATACGCTGCGAGCTGCGCTGGTGGTGCGCGTCGTGATAACCGCCTACGTAGCTGTTGATCACGCCGTTGCCTTCGTAGATCCAGCATTCGGTGGCAGAGTTGTCGACGAATTCACGGTCGTGACTTACCAGCATCACGGTGCCCTGATAGCTGTCGATCAGCTCTTCCAGCAGTTCCAGCGTTTCAACATCCAGGTCATTGGTCGGTTCATCGAGAATCAGCAGGTTACTTGGACGCAGGAACAGTTTGGCCAGCAGCAGACGGTTACGTTCCCCGCCCGACAGCGCCTTGACCGGGGTCATGGCGCGTTTCGGGTGGAACAGGAAGTCTTGCAGATAGCCCAGCACGTGACGTGAACGGCCATTGACCATGACTTCCTGCTTGCCTTCGGCCAGGTTATCCATCACGGTGCGCTCAGGATCAAGCTCGGCGCGGTGCTGGTCGAAGTAGGCCACTTCCAGTTTGGTGCCGCAGTGTACGCGACCGCTGTCGGCGGCAATCTGGCTCAGCATCAGTTTCAGCAAGGTGGTTTTGCCGCAGCCGTTAGGCCCGACCAGAGCAATCTTGTCGCCGCGCATCACCTGTGCGGTGAAGTGGCTGACCAGCTGCTTGCCGCCCACGCTGTAGCTGACATCTTCCATCTCGAAGACGATTTTGCCGGAGCTTACCGCTTCTACAACCTGCATCTTCGCCGTGCCCATGACTTCGCGGCGATCGGAGCGCTCTTTACGCAACGCTTTCAGAGCGCGAACACGGCCTTCGTTACGCGTGCGTCGTGCCTTGATGCCCTGACGGATCCACACTTCTTCCTGCGCCAGTTTTTTGTCGAATTCGGCGTTTTGCAACTCTTCAACGCGCAGCGCTTCTTCTTTACTGGTCAGATACAGCTCGTAATTGCCCGGATAAGACACCAGCTTGCCGCGATCGAGGTCGACGATGCGGGTTGCCATGTTGCGGATAAACGAACGGTCGTGCGAGATAAAGATAATGCTGCCCTGGAACTCTTTCAGAAACTCTTCCAGCCAGGCGATGCTTTCGATATCCAGGTGGTTGGTCGGTTCGTCAAGCAGCAGAACCTGCGGCGAGCTGACCAGCGCACGGCCCAGCGCCGCTTTGCGCAGCCAGCCGCCGGAGAGAGCAGAAAGCTCGGTATCGCCGTCCAGACCCAGTTGCAGCAGCACTTCGCTGATACGGCTATCGAGCTGCCACAGACCCTGGTGGTCGAGGATCTCCATAATCTGCGCCAGCTTGTTCATGTTCTTTTCGCTAGGATCGGTTTCGACCAGATGCGAAATGGCGTGATAGGCCTTGAGGTGCTCGGCCTGTTCGGAAACGCCTTCGGAAACGAAATCGAACACGGTACCCGCCACGTTGCGCGGGGGATCCTGTTGCAGACGCGCCACAATCAGGTCTTGTTCATAGATGATACGACCATCGTCCAGCGGCACTTCGCGGTTGATAATCTTCATCAGGGTCGATTTGCCCGCGCCGTTACGCCCAACCAGACAGACGCGCTCGTTAGGTTCGATATGGAGTTCGGTGTTGTCTAAAATCGGTGCATCGCTGAACGACAGCCAGGCACCCGACATGCTAATTAACGACATAGACTTTATTTTTCCTCGCTAGCGTGAGTTATCAGCCAGCAGTTGTGAATTTGGCGGTTACGGGCAAAATCCTGCGACAGGGTTTGGCTGGTAATCTCTTTGGCGGCAAGACCGAGTTTGCTCAGGCCTTCGGCGTCCATCTGGAAACCGCGTTTGTTGTTCGAGAACATAATGGTGCCGTTACGGCGCAAAATGCGTTTCAAATCTTTCATCAGCGCCAGATGATCGCGCTGTACGTCAAAGCTTTCGGCCATACGCTTCGAGTTGGAGAAGGTCGGCGGATCGATGAAGATCACGTCGAACTGCTCGTCGGCGTGGGCAAGCCACGACAGGCAGTCGGCCTGAATCAGGCGATGCTGGCGACCGGTCAGGCCGTTGACGCGCAGGTTTTTCTCTGCCCACTCCAGGTAGGTACGCGACATATCCACCGTCGTGGTGCTGCGCGCACCGCCAAGCCCTGCATGAACGCTCGCCGTGCCGGTGTAGGCAAACAGGTTCAGGAAATCTTTGCCCTGGCTCATTTCGCCGAGCATTCTGCGTGCGATACGGTGGTCGAGGAACAGGCCGGTATCGAGGTAATCGGTCAGGTTAACCCAGAATTTGGCGTTAAACTCTTCGACCATCAGGAACTCGCCCTTCTGCGCCAGTTTCTCGTACTGACTGGTGCCTTTCTGACGTTCGCGGGTTTTCAGCACCAGCTGGCTCGAGGAGATATCCAGCACCGACAGCGTGGCGTTAATCACATCGAACAGGCGCTGACGCGCCTTCTGCGCATCGATGGTTTTCGGCGGCGCATATTCCTGCACCACAATCTTGCTGCCGTAGCGGTCAACCGCGACGTTATATTCCGGCAAGTCGGCGTCATACAGACGGTAGCATTCAATGCCCTGCTGTTTCGCCCACTTTTCCAGTTTCTTGACATTTTTCCGCAGGCGGTTGGCGAAATCTTCGGCAATTTGTGCGCCGCTCGCCCCCTGTGGATTTTCAGCCAGCTGATAGTTCTTCTGCACACACTCCAGCGGACCGTTTTTAGCCTTGAACTGGCGCTCGGCGCGCAGTTGCAGGCAGCTCAGCAGTTCCGGCGAGGCGCTGAACAGAGAAAGCTGCCAGCCACCGAACTGGGTTTTGGCGATGCGGCCCAGCAGGTTGTGCAAGGCAATCAGCGCCGGTTCGCTTTCAAGACGTTCACCGTACGGCGGGTTGCTGAGAATCGTTCCGACCGGGCCTTCCGGCAGCGGATTTTTCAGCTTGCCGACTTCGGCGGCTTCAAAGCTAATCAGCTCGGCCACACCTGCGCGGCGGGCGTTGGATTTCGCCATCTCGATAACACGACGGTCGATATCCGAACCAAAGAAGCGCGAAGAGGTTTCCTGCACGGCACGACGGGTACGCACCTGTGCTTCGGTGGTCAGTTCGCGCCACAGGGCTTCGTCGAATTTCTCCCACGCGGTGAAGCCCCAGTGCTGACGGTGCAGACCGGGCGCACGATCGCCTGCGATCATCGCCGCTTCGATAAGCAAGGTGCCGGAACCACACATCGGATCCACCATCGGCGTGCCTGCCTGCCAGCCGGAACGCATCACGATGGCGGCCGCCAGATTCTCTTTCAGCGGCGCCTGACCGGCAAGGTCACGATAGCCGCGCTGATGCAGGCCTTCGCCGCTCAGGTCGAGGGCGACGCTTGCGGTATCGCGTTGCAGAAATACGTTAACGCGAATATCGGGCTGCTGCTTGGCCACGTTCGGACGTTCGTCCATTTTGCGGGTAAAGCTGTCGACGATGGCGTCTTTGACTTTCAGCGCGCCGTACTGGCTGTTGCGGATTTCGTCATTCAGCCCGCTAAAGTGCACGGCAAAGGTTTTATCCACGCCGAAAATGGAAGGCCAGTCGATGGCCATCACGCCCAGATACAGGTCGAGATCGCTATGAACCTTGAATTCATTCAGGGGAAGAAGGATGCGAGATGCAAGTCGGCTCCAGAGCAGACTCTTATACATCAGGCGGTCGTCGCCTTCGAAATGCACTCCTCCCTGCACCACTTTGCAGCCCTGTGCACCCAGCGTTTCAAGTTCGCTTTTTAATAGTTCTTCCAATCCACGCGCCGTGCTGGCAAACAAAGAGTTCATATTGACGTCATCACCTAAAAGTTATTTCCTGCATTAAAAAACATCTTACTTTTCCAAAAAGTAAATTTTGCTCTGCGTCGCGAGACTGCGGCAAGGCGGCAGACACGCGGGTTCCGGGCGCGTCACAAGTCAGTGACCAAAGAGGACGCGTGCAGCCAACGCAGTGACAGTTTCAAGGACGCCGAGCAAATCAGTCGCGCATTATAGCTAAGTTGGGGACTTTGTCATAAAGTCTCTGGTCAAATTCAAAAAGAGCCTGACCCGAATGCACGGCGTTGCGGCCTGAAAGCTGGTATTGGAGGCAATACACCTTGGTTACTCTGTCGAGATTATATGTTCATCCCGTTAAATCCATGCGCGGTCTCCAGGTGTCGCATGCCCAGGCTACGCCGAGCGGCCTGGCGTTTGACCGCCTGTTCATGCTGACCGACCCGCAAGGCATGTTCCTCACTGCGCGACAGTATCCGCAGTTAGTTCAGTTTACGCCTTCTTTATTACCTGACGGACTCATTTTAACTTCTCCCGACGGTCGCGAAAGCGTTTCGCTGAAATTCGGTGATTTCAGCCGACAGGCTGCGCCCACCGAAGTGTGGGGAAATCAGTTCACCGCGCTCATTGCTCCAGCTGCGGTCAACGACTGGTTGAGCGCATTCCTCAAGCGCGAGGTGCAACTGCGCTGGGTCGGGCCTGAAATGACCCGCCGCGTCAAGAATCAGCCCGACATTCCGCTGTCTTTCGCCGACGGCTTTCCTTATTTACTGCTGAACGAAGCCTCGATGTTTGACCTGAAGCAGCGCTGCCCTGCGAGTGTGCGGCTGGAACAGTTCCGGCCCAATCTGGTGGTAACCGGTGCGCAGGCCTATGCCGAAGATACCTGGCAGACGATCCGCGTCGGCAACGTGATTTTCGACCTGGTCAAACCCTGTAGCCGCTGCGTGTTGACAACCGTCAGCCCCGAACGCGGCAGAAAGCATCCTTCCGGCGAGCCACTGAAAACCCTGCAAGGCTACCGCACCGCCGATGACGGCGACGTGGACTTTGGTCAGAACATGATTGCCCGCAATACCGGGATCATTCGCGCCGGTGACAGCGTCGAGATTCTGGCGACCAAATCGGCACGTGCCTACTCATCCGGTATCGTGGTTGAAAACGTCGACCTGCCTGAAAGCCGCGAGCAGCAAGTCGCCATCACCTATCAGGGGAAATCCTTCACGGGTAACAATCAGCAGATTTTACTGGAGCAGTTGGAGCAGCAGGGTTTTCGCGTTCCGTATTCATGCCGCGCGGGAATTTGTGGCAGCTGCAAGCTGACCATGAAAGAGGGAGAAGTCAACGCGCTCAAGGCCAGCGCCATCGGCAAGGAAGGTAAAATCCTCACCTGCAGTTGTGTACCGGCGTCTGATTTGATACTGGAATAACGAAAAGCATTACGCCAGCGCCGCTAATTGATTACTACGCGGGCAACGGCCAGGCAACACCCTTTACATGGCCTGGTCGTACATGGCTTCGAGTGACAGGGAAACCGGCATCAGGCGATCGTGCATCACCTTGATGGCATCGCCGAGCACCATACCGCGACCGGCAACGCACAGCCGCTCCTGTGCCAGCAGACACAGGCTGGCGTTGTCGCCGGACTCGACCACCAGCAGCGTGGCCTGCTCGCCGGAATCCATGACCCTGACACTTGCCAGCTGCCCGTTTTCCGGATGGAAAGGCCGATGCTGCTGGGCAAAGTGCCAGCTTTTCGGCATCAGCGGCTTGAGAAAACGTTCGGCCACCAATGCATTCAACACCAGTTCGGCGCGTTGTTCAGCCGTTAAACTGGTTTTTTTGCACTGTTCTTCGAAATCGAAATAGAGCGCTGCGTCATCTACGCAGAAGCCATTTTCGCAAAAGGCGTCAGGGGTCAGCATTTTGGCAGGAAAGCGGGAACGGAAAATCATGCCATTGGCGAGGTCCAACATCAGTCGGTCGTGTTCGGCATCGAAGTACCAACGCCAATTATCATCTGGTTTGATTTTCATTTGGGTGTCCTATTTCTTCGCCCGCTTATTCGATAAACGGCACCAATTATAATCGGGTGCACAAAACTTATCACGCAACGTTATCACTTTTATCGACGTAATTAAAATAGGACAAGTCGCAGGTTGTCGACATCGGTAAAAGAAATAAGTGTGACGTCGTACACTTTACACTCACCGAACAAAATATAAACGACCCTAATGTAAAAATAAACCCCCATAAGGGGGTTGTTTACAAAAGAGTTCGCCATGCACTCTAGATATGCATCAGAATATCTTTAATTAATTGCGGACCACGGTAGATAAAGCCGGAATAGATTTGTATTAATGAGGCACCTGCCGCCATTTTTTCCCGCGCTGACGTTAATGAATCAATCCCGCCCACCCCAATAATCGGCATTTTGCCTTTCAATTCTTCCGCCAGCATGCGGACAATCTGCGTGCTTTGCATCTGCACAGGACGCCCGCTCAACCCGCCTGCTTCGTCGCCATGATTCAATCCGGCCACCAGTGTGCGGTCCAGAGTGGTATTGGTCGCAATCACGCCATCCATATTATGTCTGACCAGACTGTCGGCTATTTGAATCAACTCTTCAGGCGAAAGATCGGGCGCAATTTTCACCGCAACCGGCACATATTTCTGATGGCGCTGCTGAAGTTCGAGCTGTTTATTTTTGATCGAGCCGAGTAAATCATCGAGCGCTTCGCCGTATTGCAAACTGCGCAGACCGGGGGTGTTTGGCGAGGAGATATTAATGGTGATATAGCCCGCATAGGCATACACTTTCTCCATGCAAATTAAATAGTCGTCCTTGCCATTTTCGACCGAGGTATCTTTATTCTTGCCGATATTAATACCCAGCACGCCGCCGAAATGTGACTTTTTGACATTATTGACGAGGTTGTCGACGCCGTGATTGTTAAAGCCCATCCGGTTGATGATGCCCTCGGCTTCGACTACACGGAACATTCTCGGCTTCGGATTGCCGTCCTGCGCGCGCGGTGTCACCGTACCGACTTCGACGAACCCAAATCCCATTGCGCCAAACGCGTCGATGCACTCCCCGTTTTTATCCAGTCCGGCTGCCAGGCCCAGCGGATTTTTAAAGGTCAGTCCCATGCAGGTTACAGGTCGTGAAGGCACAGATTGGCGAATCAGAAACTCGAAGGGGGAACCTGAAAGGCGGCCGAGTTGGCGGAAGGTTAATTCGTGCGCGCGTTCTGCATCGAGCTGAAAGAGTGCTTTCTTAACGAAGGGATAATACATGGATTCTCCTGAAGTCCCGGTGGCTAATGGCTGGTGGCCAGTCGGGGCGGTATTATCGGCTAAGCGACCGGCAATTGGAATGGATGAGCGCTAAAAATCCGTTTCGGACGCAAACGTTTACTTTTTATTTTCCTCTTTAAAACATCGTCTCCACAGAAAATCGCCAAATTTCGGCGCATTGCCCCGCTTTATCAACTTTTGAACTATCAAATCCTAAAATTTAGATTTCCTGACATAAGGCTTCGACTGGTAGTTTAAATCAAATTCTACACAAATTTGTTAGTTATATAACTTACAGTTATAAGGGATCGCAATGAAAGTCATATCACTCGCAGGCAGTCCGCGCCAGCCATCACGTTCTTCCGCCCTTCTCGCCCTCGGCCACGCGTGGCTCAACGCGCGCGGTGTGGAAGTCGTTTCCTATAGCCTGCAAGATTTCGCCGCTGAAGATTTACTGTTTGCCAACTTTAACAGCCCGCAGTTGAAAGAACTGATTGCCCAGCTCGAAACCGCCGATGGACTGCTGATTGCCACGCCGGTGTATAAGGCCTCGTTTTCAGGTGCATTGAAGACGCTGCTGGATCTGCTGCCCGAGCGCGCGCTTGAACACAAAGTGGTATTGCCTATCGTAACCGCCGGTTCCACGGGCCATATGCTGGCTATCGATTATGCGCTGAAACCGGTTCTCAACGCGCTGAAAGCTCAGGAAGTGCTGTACGGCGTTTTCGCCGACGACAAACTCGTCGGCCAGTATCAGCACTTCCCGGCCGAACTCGAAGAAGGATTGCAGGCGCGTCTTGATGATTCGCTGGAAACCTTCCTCGCCGCGCTCGGCCATCGCCATTCGCTGGCTCTGGCGCGCGCCAAACGTCAACACGCCCACGCCTGATTGAGGATGCCTGTCATGAACACTCCAGTTTCCCGTTTCAGAAAATGGCTGCCGCTGCTGGCGTTGACCCTGGGATTGTCCTCCGCACTGAGCGTTCAGGCGCAGGAGAAGGATCCCGCCGAATTTCGCGTCGCCATTCAGAAAGGCTCCATTGGCCTGATTCTGGCTAAAAATCATCATCTGCTGGAGCAGCGTTTTCCGCACACCAAAATCAGCTGGGTCGAATTCCCTGCGGGTCCGCAGATTCTTGAAGCCCTGAACGTCGGCAGCATCGACTTTGGCGGAACCGGTGACTTGCCGCCGCTGTTTGCCCAGGCCGCCGGTGCCGATCTGCTGTATGTCGGCTACCAGCCGCCGCAGCCTAAAGCCGAAGTCATTCTGGTGCCGGAAAACAGCCCGATTAAAACCGTGGCGGACTTGAAGGGCCATACGGTGGCGTTCCAGAAAGGCTCCAGCTCCAACAATTTACTGCTGCGCGCCCTTCAGCAGGCGAACCTGAAGTTTACCGACATCAAGCCGGTCAACCTCGCGCCTTCGGACGCGCTGGCCGCCTTCCAGCAGCATGATGTCGATGCCTGGGCGATTTGGGATCCCTACTATTCCGCAGCCGCCAGCCACGGCGGAACCCGTGTCCTGATTGACGGCACCACGCTCAACCAGACCGGCTCCTTCTATCTTGCGCCGAAGAAATTTACCGAGGCCAATCCGGCGTTTATTTCTGCCGTGTTGCAGGTGCTTTCCAAAGCCAACAGCCTTATCAAATCCGAACCGCAACAGAGCATTCAGGCGCTGTCGGCCTCGACCGGTCTGCCGGAAAAAGTGATAGCCACTTACTTCTCGCATCTGCCCGATGAGCCGATTACGCCGGTCGATGCCCGTACCGAAAAATTGCAGCAGGCCACAGCAGACCTGTTCTACGCCAATCGTCTGCTGCCGAAACCTGTCGAGATCAAGGACCGCATCTGGCGCGCGCCTGCTCTCTGAACCCGTTTGAATAACCGTTTATTCACCCGAATTGCCAGCTCGCCCAGTGCGACGACATAACAAGGAATATCACATGAGTCTGAACGTATTTTGGTTTTTACCTACTCACGGCGACGGTCATTATCTGGGCACTGACGAAGGTGCGCGGGCCGTTGATCACGGTTATCTGACGCAGATTGCGCAGGCGGTGGACCGTCTGGGTTTTGGCGGCGTGCTTATTCCGACCGGGCGTTCATGTGAAGATTCCTGGCTGGTGGCGGCCTCTCTGATCCCGGCCACCCAGCGACTGAAATTTCTGGTGGCGCTGCGTCCCGGCATTATCTCGCCGACGCTTGCCGCCCGTCAGGCCGCGACGCTGGACCGCCTGTCCAACGGCCGTGCGCTGTTTAATCTGGTGACCGGTGGCGATCCGGATGAGCTGGCCGCCGAAGGCCTGTTTTTGAATCACGAAGAGCGCTACGAAGCCTCCGCCGAGTTTACCCACATCTGGCGAAAAGTGCTGGAAGGCGAAACGGTGACCTTCGAGGGCAAACATATCAGCGTGAAAAACGCCAGCCTGCTGCATCCGCCGGTGCAAACCCCGCGCCCGCCGCTCTATTTTGGCGGTTCCTCCGAAGCCGCACAGGAGCTGGCCGGCGAACAGGTTGAGCTTTATTTAACGTGGGGTGAACCGCTGGCGCAGGTTAAAGAGAAGATTGAACAGGTACGCGCCAAGGCCGCCA
The DNA here is from genome assembly GCF_026967475.1 of Rouxiella chamberiensis. NCBI lineage: Bacteria > Pseudomonadati > Pseudomonadota > Gammaproteobacteria > Enterobacterales > Yersiniaceae > Rouxiella > Rouxiella chamberiensis. The sequence goes on from NZ_CP114058.1 coordinate 2,372,762, forward strand.
AACATGGTCGTAGCGTGCGTTTTGGTATTCGTCTGCACGTGATTGTGCGTGAAACCACCGAAGAAGCGTGGAAGGCAGCGGACCGTTTAATCGCCAATCTCGACGATGAAACCATCGCCAAGGCGCAGGCAAAATTTGCCAAAACCGACTCTGTCGGCCAGCACCGCATGGCGGCGCTTCACGGCGGCAACCGCGACAAGCTGGAAATCGCCCCGAACCTGTGGGCAGGCGTGGGTCTGGTGCGCGGCGGTGCCGGTACGGCGCTGGTAGGCGATGGCCCCACGGTGGCCGCCAGAATGCAGGAATATGCCGATTTGGGCATCGACACCTTTGTGCTGTCGGGTTATCCGCATCTGGAAGAAGCTTACCGCGTCGGCGAACTGCTGTTCCCGCATCTGGATCTGGCAAAAGACGAGCAGCCTATGCCTTCCACGCACCGTGCCATCGAAGCGCGTGGCGAGCTGGTTGCGCACGGTTTTGCGCCGCAGCGCGTGGCCGAAAGTTAAGGAATTCGCATGAGCAAACAATCTGAACGTTGGCTAAATCGACTCAGCCCCTGGGTGCTGCCGGTGGTGTTGATTGGCGGCTGGCAGTTGGCGGTCGAGGCCGGTCTGCTTTCCAACCGCATTCTGCCTGCGCCAAGCGCGGTCGTGGAAGCCTTCTGGACGCTGGCGAAATCCGGCGACCTATGGGCAAACCTGAAAATCAGTACCTTCAGGGCGCTGACAGGCTTTGTGATTGGCGGCAGCATCGGTTTGCTGCTGGGCTTCATCACCGGCCTGTCGCGCTGGGGCGAACCGCCTGCTGGACAGCTCGATGCAGATGCTGCGCAACATTCCGCATCTGGCGCTTATCCCGCTGGTTATTCTGTGGTTCGGCATCGACGAGTCCGCCAAGATTTTCCTGGTGGCGCTGGGCACGCTGTTCCCTATCTATCTCAATACCTATCACGGCATTCGCAATATCGACCGCGGCCTGCTGGAGATGTCGCGCAGTTACGGGCTGTCGGGTTTCCCGCTGTTCGCGCAGGTGGTATTACCCGGCGCACTGCCGTCGATTATGGTCGGCGTGCGCTTTGCGCTGGGCTTTATGTGGCTGACGCTGATTGTGGCGGAAACCATCTCCGCCAACTCTGGCATTGGTTATCTGGCGATGAATGCCCGTGAATTCCTGCAAACCGATATCGTGGTCGTCGCGATTGTGCTCTACGCCATTCTCGGCAAGCTGGCGGACATGCTGGCCCGCGGGCTTGAGAGCGTCTGGCTGCGCTGGCATCCGGCCTATCAGAAAAAACACGGAGAAACCGCATGAGCGAACCGACTCGAATTCCGCAGGGCACGCCGGTGTCGCTCGCGGGCATCGTCAAGAAATACGGTGAGCGCACCGTCCTGAAAGACATCAACCTACGCATCTCGCCGGGACAGTTTGTCGCGGTAGTGGGTCGCAGCGGATGTGGCAAAAGCACCTTGCTGCGCCTGCTGGCGGGTCTGGAACAAAGCACGCAGGGAGACTTGCTGAGCGGCAATGCCCCGCTGAGTCAGGTGAGAGAGGATACGCGACTGATGTTTCAGGACGACCGTCTGTTGCCGTGGAAAAAGGTGATTGATAACGTCGGACTGGGATTAAAGGGCAAATGGCGCGACGCGGCGCTGGCGGCACTGGAAGAGGTCGGACTTGCGGATCGCGCCAACGAGTGGCCTGCCGCGCTGTCCGGCGGACAAAAACAGCGTGTGGCGCTGGCTCGCGCCCTGATTCACCGCCCTCGCCTTCTGTTGCTCGATGAACCGCTGGGCGCACTGGATGCGCTGACCCGTATCGAGATGCAGAGCCTTATCGAGCGCCTGTGGCAGCAGCACGGCTTTACGGTATTGCTGGTCACGCACGATGTCAGCGAAGCGGTCACCGTGGCCGATCGGGTTATCCTGATTGAACAGGGTGAAATCGGGCTGGATCTCACCGTGGATCTGCCCCGCCCGCGCCGTCGCGGTTCCGTGCGGCTTGCCGAACTTGAGGAACAGGTTCTGGATCGCGTACTTCGCCCGCAGGCGACCCGCGCAGAAGCGAAACGCGCACAGGTATAGTGCCGTTTTCGCGGCAATAAAAAAGGGCGACATCACTGTCGCCCTTTTTGCGTTTCAGCCTTTTACTCAGGCATCCAGCGCTCTGGTGATTTTCTCATACAGGTCACCCGACAGATTCTCCAGCCCTTTCAGCTTGAGCAGCGCCTGACGCATCAGGCCCTGACGGTTTTCGTCATAGCGTTTCAGACGAATCAGCGGCTCTATCATGCGCGCGGCCACCTGCGGATTGCGGGTGTTGAGGTCGGTCAGCATCTCGACCAGGAACGCGTAACCGCTTCCGTCGGCGGCGTGGAAGGCAGAAGGATTGCCCTGCGCAAACGCGCCAATCAGCGAGCGAATGCGGTTCGGGTTGCCCATGCTGAAAGAGCGATGCGACAGCAAGGTGCGCACCTGCGACAGCACGTCGGCCGCCGGACTGGTGGATTGCAGCATGAACCATTTGTCCATGACCAATCCGTCCTGATGCCAGCGCTCGTCGAAGGCGCTCAGCAGAGCGTCGCGGACCGGCAGGTTTGCCGCCACCGCCGCAGACATCGCGGCCAGTGAATCGGTCATGTTGTCGGCCTGCTCGAACTGCGAGCCGACCAGCTTGTTCGCCTGCGTTGCGTCGGCAAAGGCCAGATAACGCAGACAGACGTTGCGCAGCGATCGTTTGCCGATATCGGCATGTTCGACGCGGTAAGACGGCAGACGGTTGGCGTGGTAGACCGCCAGGAATTCATCGGCCATTTCAACCGCCAGACAACGGGTGATAGAGTCATGCACCGCACTGATCGCCTGCGGATCGATAACGTCGAACAGTTCGGCAATCTCGTTTTCGGAAGGCAAGGTCAGGATCTGCGCCGCCAGTGCCGGATCGATGCTGTCATCCAGCAACACGGCGCGGAAGGCATCGGCCACATGCAGCGGCAGGGACAGCGGCTGTTTCTGCTGATGACGCGCCACGTTGAGTTTGATGTAAATCGCCAGCAGACTCTGCGCGGCATCCCAGCGCGAGAAGTCGTTGGTTGCGTGTTTCATCAGGAAGGTCAGCTGATGGTCGCCGTAGGTGTAATCCAGCTTCACCGGTGCCGAAAACTCGCGCAGCAGGGACGGCGTCGGCTGATAGGCCACCTCTTCAAACACGAACGTCTGCTCGGCCTCCACCACGTTGAGCACGTTGCTGACTTTTTCGCCGTTTTGCTTAAGCTCGATGATGCCACCCTGCGGGTCGTAAAGTTCGATATCCAGCGGAATGTGCAGCGGCAGCTTTTCAGTCTGGTCCGGCGTAGGCGGCGTTTTCTGGCTCACGGTCAGCGTATAGGTCTGCTTTTCGACGTCATAGTCGTCACGCACGGTCAGAATCGGCGTGCCGGACTGGCTGTACCAGCGGCGGAACAGGGAAAGATCGACATTGGAGGCATCTTCCATCGCCTGCACAAAGTCGTCGCAGGTGGCTGCGCTGCCGTCGTGGCGTTCGAAATAGAGCTTAATTCCGGCCTGGAACTGCGCTTCGCCCAGCAGCGTGTGCAGCATGCGAATCACTTCTGAACCCTTTTCATACACGGTCAGCGTGTAGAAGTTGTTCATCTCGATCACTTTTTCAGGGCGAATCGGGTGCGCCATCGGGCTGGCATCTTCGGCAAACTGCGCGCCGCGCATGATGCGCACGTTATCGATGCGATTCACCGAGCGCGAACCCAGATCGGAGCTGAACTCCTGATCGCGGAAGACGGTAAGCCCCTCTTTCAGGCTGAGCTGGAACCAGTCGCGGCAGGTCACGCGGTTGCCGGTCCAGTTGTGGAAATATTCGTGGCCGATAACCGCTTCGATACCGAGATAGTCTTTGTCGGTGGCGGTTTCCGCCTTGGCGAGCACGTATTTGGAGTTAAAGACGTTGAGGCCCTTGTTCTCCATCGCGCCCATGTTGAAGAAATCGACGGCAACAATCATGAAGATGTCGAGGTCATATTCCAGATTGAAGCGGCTTTCATCCCACTTCATCGACTGCTTCAAGGATTCCATCGCCCAGTCGGCGCGGTCGAGATTGCCGCGATCGACAAAGATTTCCAGCGCGATGTCGCGACCGGAACGGGTGATGAAGTTATCGCGCAGCACGTCGAAATCACCGGCAACCACCGCAAACAGGTAGCAAGGTTTCGGGAACGGGTCTTGCCATTTGATCCAGTGACGTCCGCCTTCCAGCTCGCCCTGATCGATGCGGTTGCCGTTGGACAGCAGATAGGGATACAGCGCCTTGTCGGCCACGATGCGGGTCGTGAAGCGCGCCAGCACGTCGGGACGATCCAGATAATAGGTGATGTGGCGGAAACCTTCGGCTTCACACTGGGTGCAAAGCGCGTCACCGGAAAGATACAGGCCTTCCAGCGCGGTGTTTTTGGCCGGATGAATCTCGTTGACTATCTTTAACTCGAAGGCTTCGGGCAGGCCGTTGAGCACCAGGGTATTTTCACCAACCTGATAATTCGGCCAATCCTGTCCGTTGACCGCGATGCTGAGCAGCGTCAGGTCTTCCCCGTTCAACACCAGCGCAGCGCCTTCGGCACCCAGACGCTTTACCTGACTGATAGCGGTTACCGTTGTGGTCTGCGCGTCAAGGTCGAAATCCAGGTCGATATCGGTGATGGTATAATCGGGTGCACGGTAATCGTGGCGATATTTAATCTGCGGCTGCGCGAGGGCATCGGCTTGTTGTTCGGTTTGCAACTGATCAGTCATAGAAGAACCTTTTGGCGTGTTCATGGATACGCGTGACGGGAATAAATAAACTCTATCACAGAAGGGGGAAATTCCCAGATTGTTACCGGTTTGTGGTCCTGACAGGCGAGCTTTTGTGCAACATGCCGGGCATGCCTGTATAAAGCCAAAAAAATCCCGCCCTGAATTTCACCTTTTTTTAACTATTTTGTGCGATCCGTGTTAACACGGAAATTCAATAGTTTCGCCTGTCATCTATTCCCCGTCGCGGCGATTTTGCAGGGTCAGATGCCCGCAAAATGTGATCAACTTCCTGTATTCCATGCAAATAATAGGAAAGACATTAATATTTAACGGGTTATTCCAATGTTAAGAATTATCGGAAACACGGGAGACTTTGTGCCGGTAAGGCACATTTGGCCCTCGACCCCCTACGCGCAATTGTGCTCAGATGTGGGTTCATTGGTCGGATAATGCGATATACTTCTCGAACTTTGCGCTTTATCAAGACCATAAAAATACTATTCAAAGTCATTTGAATCACAGCAAACACAGCCAATGCGCTTTGATTTCAAGGACGAAGAATATGACGAGGATGCCGCGCGCTATGACTTCATACGCCTCCCCGATTTTGAGTTCGTTGTTAGACACTGATGCCTACAAGCTTCACATGCAGCAGGCAGTCTTTCACCGTTATGCCAACAGCCACGTCGTTGCCGAGTTCCGTTGCCGAGGCGACGAATTGCTGGGCGAATATGCGGCTGAAATTAGACACCAGGTTCAGTTGATGAGTGAACTGGCGCTGACCGATGACGAGTTTACCTATCTCTCCGGTCTGCCGGTTCTTTAGTCAGGATTATCTGCAGTGGTTGCGCGCATTCCGCTACAACCCGGCGCACGTGGAGGTTTCCGACCGTCACGGCCATCTGCACATTCGCATCGCGGGTCCGTGGCGTGAAGTGATTATGTGGGAAGTGCCGCTGCTGGCCGTGATTAGCGAAGTGGTGCACAAGCATCGCTCTCCCGATGTCACGCCCGAGATGGCAGTCGAGCAGCTGCGTAAAAACCTGCAGAAGTTCCGCCAGAATGCCGCCGATGTCGATCTCTCGGCCTTCAAGCTGATGGATTTCGGCACCCGTCGCCGTTTCTCGGGCGCGGTGCAGCGGGAGATTGTCAGCACGCTGAAAGCGGAATTCCCGTATCTGGTCGGCACCAGCAACTACACGCTGGCGCATCAGTTGCAGCTTAATCCGGTAGGCACGCAGGCGCACGAATGGTTCCAGGCACACCAGCAGTTGAGTCCGGTGCTGGCCAACAGCCAACGCGCGGCGCTGCAATCGTGGCTGGATGAATATCCCGATCAGCTCGGCATCGCGTTGACCGACTGCATTACGATGGACGCCTTCCTGCGCGATTTCGGCAGCAAGTTTGCCAACGCCTATCAGGGGTTGCGTCATGACTCGGGCGACCCGTTTGAATGGGGCGAAAAGGCCATCGCGCATTACGAAAAGCTCGATATCGATCCGATGAGCAAAACGCTGGTGTTTTCCGACAATCTCGACCTCGACAAGGCGCTGGATTTATACCGTCGTTTCCATACGCGCATCAATCTGGTGTTCGGCATCGGCACGCGTCTGACCTGTAATATTCCACACGTCAAACCGCTGAATATCGTCATCAAGCTGGTGCAGTGCAACGGCAAGCCGGTCGCCAAACTGTCCGACAGCCCCGGCAAGACCATTTGTCAGGACAAGGCGTTCGTCAAGGCGCTGCGCAAGGCCTTTGATCTGCCACTGGTGAAAAAGGCGTCGTAACCGCGTTTTTGACATGACTTCAGAACAGGGAAAGGGATTATCCTTTCCCTTCCTTTATAGAGGAAACGTTCGTTCTCCGATTTATTGCAGAAATTTTCAGCATATCGCCCCCTCTTCTCCTCCGCCGTTTAAAGTTTTGCCCTGTTCGGCATAAATGTTGCCGTTGGCGGGCGATTTCTACTTGTGTCCTGAAAAAGCCTAAGTAACATAGCAAAACCCTTTTAAAAGGGGTGTCGCTGTTCAAACAGGTTTTTAATACGAATTTAAAACCATCGGTATCATTAGAACTATTTAAGAGAGAAATCTATGAGCGTTGTGCCTGTAGTCGACGTACTGCAAGGCCGTGCTGCGGTTGACAGTGAAGTCACCGTGCGTGGTTGGGTACGTACCCGGAGAGATTCAAAAGCTGGCATCTCCTTCGTCGCCGTTTATGACGGTTCCTGCTTTAATCCGTTACAGGCCGTCGTAAATAATTCTCTGCCTAATTATCAGGAAGACGTACTGCGCCTGACCACCGGCTGTTCCGTTGAAATCACCGGTACCGTGGTGGCCTCTCCAGGCGAAGGCCAGAGCTTTGAACTGCAGGCCACGGCAGTAAACGTCGTGGGCTGGGTTGACGATCCCGATACCTACCCGATGGCGGCAAAACGTCACAGCATCGAGTATCTGCGCGAGGTGGCTCACCTGCGTCCGCGTACCAACCTGATTGGTGCCGTTGCGCGCGTGCGCAACACCCTGTCGCAGGCGATTCACCGTTTCTATCATGAAAACGGCTATTTCTGGGTTTCCACTCCGCTTATCACTGCCTCCGATACCGAAGGCGCCGGCGAAATGTTCCGCGTTTCAACGCTGGACATGCAAAACCTGCCGCGCACCGACAAGGGCGAAATCGACTACAACGAAGATTTCTTCGGCAAGGAAGCCTTCCTGACCGTTTCAGGTCAGTTGAACGGCGAAACCTATGCCTGTGCGTTGTCAAAAGTTTACACTTTCGGCCCTACCTTCCGTGCAGAAAACTCCAACACCAGCCGTCATCTTGCGGAATTCTGGATGGTGGAGCCGGAAGTGGCCTTTGCTACGCTTGATGACATCGCGTCTCTTGCAGAACGTATGCTTAAGTATGTTTTCCAGGCGGTTCTCGACGAGCGCGGCGATGACATGGCGTTCTTCGCCGAACGTGTAGACAAAGATGCGGTTTCTCGCCTGGAACGTTTTGTAACATCCGATTTCGCGCAGGTGGATTACACCGATGCAGTAGAAATTCTTATCAAATCGGGTCAGAAGTTTGAAAACGACGTGTCGTGGGGCGTTGACCTCTCTTCCGAGCACGAACGTTACCTCGCCGAGAAGCACTTTAAAGCGCCGGTCGTGGTCAAGAACTACCCGAAAGACATCAAAGCTTTCTATATGCGTATGAATGATGACGGAAAAACCGTTGCCGCGATGGATGTGCTTGCGCCGGGCATTGGCGAAATCATTGGGGGTTCCCAGCGTGAAGAGCGTCTGGATCACCTGGACGCGCGTCTGGAAGAGATGGGTCTGAACAAGGAAGATTACTGGTGGTATCGCGATCTGCGTCGTTATGGCACCGTACCGCATTCCGGTTTCGGTCTGGGCTTCGAGCGTCTGGTCGCCTATGTTACCGGTGTGCAGAACGTGCGCGATGTTATTCCATTCCCAAGAACCACCACGTAACGCAACCTTCTAATTAATTAAAAGTTATTAATTTAACATTATTAGATACAACTTAAGGCCAGCTCTGCTGGCCTTAGCTATTTTTAAACGTAGATCCCTGTCACAAAGTTCCGTAAGTTTTACATCTTGTAACACATTCTTTCCCGCTGAAACAAGTTTAGGTGTTTAGTAGCATTTTCGCTGTAGATTAAGCTCACCCTCAATGGAATAGTGCGTTCAGACACAGGAGACACCAAACTTTCAACAATAGTTCCGTAAAGTATTGTAGGCAGTGGCAAGGTGTCCAAATAACACCAATGAGGGTAATAATAAATGATGAAGCGCAACATTCTTGCAGTGGTTATCCCAGCCTTGTTAGCTGCTGGCGCAGCAAACGCAGCTGAAATTTATAACAAAGACGGCAACAAGCTGGATCTGTACGGTAAAGTCGACGGCCTGCATTACTTCTCAAAAGACGACGGTAGCGATGGCGACCAGTCTTACGTTCGTTTCGGCTTCAAAGGCGAAACCAAGATTAATGACAACATCACCGGTTACGGCCAGTGGGAATACAACGTTCAGGCCAACAACTCCGAAGGCGCCGACGCACAGGACGGCAACAAAACCCGTCTGGGCTTTGCCGGTCTGAAATTCGGTCAGTGGGGTTCATTCGACTACGGTCGCAACTACGGTCTGATGTACGATACTATCGGCTGGACCGATATGATGCCTGAGTACGGCGGCGACTCTGGTTACTCCGACGGTTACCTGGCAGGTCGTTCTACCGGCGTGGCAACTTACCGTAACACCAACTTCTTCGGTCTGGTTGACGGTTGGGACTTCGCTGTTCAGTACCAGGGTAAAAACGACCGTGATGACGGCGAAATCCTGCGCGGCAACGGTGACGGCTACGCGTTGTCTACCTCTTACACCTCTTCCATCGGCCTGGGTATCGTAGGTTCATGGGCTGAATCTAACCGTACCGACGGTCAGAAAGAACTGGCATTCGGCAACGGCGAGAACAAGGCACGCAGCTGGGGCACCGCCATCAAGTATGATGCAAACAACGTTTACGTTGCTGCACTTTACTCTGAAACCCGCGATGCAGCACGTATCTCCGGTGAAGTTGATGGTGTTGAGCTGAACGGCTTCGCCAACAAGGCAGTAACCGAAGAAATCATTGCCCAGTACCAGTTCGACTTCGGTCTGCGTCCTTCTGTTGCCTACGTGCAGTCCAAAGGCAAGGACATCGAAGGTATCGGCGACGCTTACCTGTACAAATACTATGAAGTTGGCGCTACTTACTACTTCAACAAAAACATGTCTACCTATGTTGACTACAAAATCAACCGTCTGGACGACAACAACCCACTGGGTCTGGCGACCGACGACGTTGTTGCACTGGGTCTGGTATACCAGTTCTAATCTCGCTTGAGTCTTGCGCCTCCGGGAGCATACCGAGTTGATGAAAAAGGCAGAGCGCAGGCTCTGCTTTTTTTCGCCCTTTTTTCGGCGTTTCCATCAGAATCGCTAATGCTGCCGCCCCGCTCACAACTCCTTTTTCTTTTTACCGCAAACGGTTGGCAAAGCCGAATTCTGGCGGTAACCTGAGTGCCTCTACTGTTCATAACAGGTCATGGAAGTTTCCAATGTTTGAAAAAATCACTGCCGCACCCGCCGATCCTATCCTGGGTCTGACCGATCTTTTCCGCGCTGACGATCGTCAGGACAAAATCAACCTCGGAATTGGTGTTTATAAAGACGAAACAGGTAAGACGCCGGTTCTGGCCAGTGTTAAAAAGGCCGAGCAGTATCTGCTGGAAAACGAAACCACCAAAACCTATCTGAGCATTGATGGTTTGCCGGATTTCGCGCGCTGCACGCAAGAGCTGCTGTTTGGCGCAGAGAGCGCCATCATCGCCGATAAACGCGCCCGCACCGCACAGACGCCGGGCGGGACCGGTGCACTGCGCATTGCTGCCGATTTCGTGGCGACCCAGACCTCCGCCAAACGCGTGTGGGTGAGCAACCCAAGCTGGCCGAACCACGTCGGCGTGTTCTCCTCCGCCGGTCTGGAAGTGAAAGAATACCAATACTATGACGCCGAGAACCATGCGCTGGATTTCGACGGCATGCTGCAAAGCCTGAGCGAAGCGCAGGCGGGCGATATCGTGCTGTTCCATGGCTGCTGCCATAATCCGACCGGTATCGATCCTACCGTTGCCCAGTGGCAGCAACTGGCCGACCTTTCCGTCGCCAATGGCTGGTTGCCGCTGTTTGACTTCGCGTATCAGGGCTTCGCCAAAGGTCTGGAAGAAGACGCTCAGGGCCTGCGCATCTTTGCCGCCCGTCACGCCGAGCTGCTGGTTGCCAGTTCCTATTCCAAGAACTTCGGCCTGTACAATGAACGCGTGGGCGCTTTCACTCTGGTGACCGCCGATGCCGAAAATGCCGACCGCGCCTTCAGTCAGGTCAAATCGGTGATTCGCACCAACTACTCGAACCCACCAGCTCACGGCGCAGCCGTCGTCGCGACCATTCTGGGCAACCCGGCGCTGCGCGCACTGTGGGAGCAGGAACTAAGCGACATGCGCCAGCGTATCCACCGCATGCGCCAGCTGTTTGTGACCACGCTGCAGGAGAAAGGCGCCAAGCAGGATTTCTCCTTCATCATTGAGCAGAACGGCATGTTCTCGTTCAGCGGTCTGAGCAAGGATCAGGTTCTGCGCCTGCGTTCGGAATTCGGGGTTTATGCCGTGAACTCGGGCCGAATCAATGTTGCGGGTATTACACTCGACAACATGGCCCCGCTCTGCGAAGCCATCGTCGCCGTGCTGTAATCCGCTGATTCAGCTATGAAAAAAGCCAGCCTGTTTTACACAGCGCTGGCTTTTTTGCCTTCAGGGCGTTAAACGTTTGGCCATTGCGCGAGCTAAGCCACTACAGCCGCAACGTCACTAACGAAGAAGGAAGGGGTTGCTGTGTTTTTCTTCGCCGAGGGTCGACATTGGCCCATGCCCCGGCAGAAACACTATATCGTCGCCCAGCGGCAGCAGCTTGTTCTTGATTGAAGCAATCAAATCTTCATGGTTGCCGCGCGGGAAGTCGCTGCGCCCTACACCGCCCCTGAATATCACGTCACCCGAGACGGCAAAGCGCGCGGCATCGTTAATGAAAACAATATGCCCCGGCGTGTGTCCCGGACATTCAAGCACGGAAAACGTCTCTTCTCCGACCTGCACCACATCGCCTTCCGCCAGCCATTGATCCGGCGTAAAGGCTGCACAGAAATCCAGGCCGAACATCCGGCTTTGCTCCGGCAAACCGTCCAGCAGGAATTGGTCTTCTTTATGAGGCCCGATAACCGGCACCTGATAAAATGCGGCGATTTCGGCGGCGGCACCAACATGGTCGAGATGGCCGTGGGTCAGCAGTACCTGCGTCACCTGAACGCCAAGCGCACTGACTTCACGCTGGATTTTTTCCGCTTCACCGCCGGGATCGACGATTGCAGCCTGACGGGTTTTGGCACAATAGATAACGGAACAGTTCTGGCCGAACGCCGTCACCGGAATGATGTGATACTTCATGTCGTGTTATTCTCCACACATCGGCAACCTCAAGGACGCTGCCGATGTTTTTGTTTCATATCGTGCACAGGATCACGACCAGCTTCTGGCTGGACCGGTATCGATGTGAACAAAGTCACTTCGTGGATAATATCCTACACCACCCATCCGCATTTTTAATGCCGCTTTGCGAATATTTGCCAAATCAACGCCTTGAATGTGGAAATCCATGGCCTGACCCAGAGTGTGATAACTGTGTTTGGCCACGCCGCTGCCATGTTTGCGCAGGCTGTTGTTGGTCGCAAGCGTACGATACCCGGAAATCAACTGCACCGGTTTGCTGGTACCCAGCATGATTTGCAGGCGGTAGAGATGATCGAACAGCTGAGGATCGATATTTTTGACCTGTTCGGCACGGTAGTCGCGGAACAAATGATTCAATCGCGCCAACTCGTCCCTGTTGTATTTCTTGCCGTCAAAAAATTCGGTTTTGAGGGTTTCACCAGTGTGGAGGTTGTTGATAACCAACACCCGGGGCCTTGGTGTGGAAAGCGTCGCGAGCGCCTGATGAGGCAGGAGCGCCACGCCCATGGCAGCACTGCCCAGTGCCAGCCATTTACGGCGATGTTTATCTATTTGATCCATGAACAGTCAATTACCCGATAGCGAAATCTAAAAGAAGGTCTTGAGAGCGGCCAGAATCTGACCCCTCGCAACCTTAACCGCCTTGATTCGGGAGTCAATCCGGTGAAATTGGACTTAAGGCGTCCTTTTCCACCGGATTGATCGTTGACGGTTAGCTGTTTCAGACACTTATCAGATTAAAATTGCTGCATTTATTAGAGCAGTTTTTCTGCCTGTGACAGAATTTGTGCACCGGATCTCACGGTAGAATCATAATTGTAAATATCTGTGCGGAACTGCGGCTTACCTTCATCGGAGACCCACGCCGTTAGATAGAACAATTTTACCGGTATGCGATGGCGGATGGGCACGAAGGTCGTGTTGCCGCCCTGCACGGTCGATGAAATACGCGCATCGTTCCAACCGGTGTTTTGCAGCAACATATTGGCCAGTTCAGACGCCTTGTTGACACGCACGCAACCCGAACTCAGCGCACGCACGTCGCGCTGGAACAGATTGTGGTTCGGCGTGTCGTGCAGATAGATGGCGTCCGAGCTTGGCATATTGAATTTGTAACGCCCCAGCGCGCTCATCGCCCCTGCTTGCTGACGCACGCGATACGGGAAGTGGTCCGGCGACACCATGCTCCAGTTGATGGTCGACGGGTCAATCACCTCGGCGTCGTTGCTCCAGCCCGAGAGCAGCGTGAAGCCGTGCTTTTGCAGATAACCAGGATCACGAATGACCTTCGGCACAATATCCTGGCGTACCAGCGTCGTCGGCACATTCCACGGCGGATTCAGCACCACATTGCTCAACACGCTGCTCATCAGCGGCGTTTTACGGCTCGGCCGTCCCACAATGACGCGCGACGACAGCACTTCGCTACCGTTGAGATAATATTTCAGCGAATAGTTGGGAATGTTGACCATAATGCCGGTATTCACATCGCCCGGCAGAATGCGCAGCCGCTGGATATTGAGCGCCAGAAGCGTAGCGCGCAGGCGTGGCGAGGCGTTCAGCCATTGGCGCGTGCTCGGCCCTATCACGCCGTCGGCTTCGAGTCCCTGCCATTTCTGAAAGCGTTTGACCGCGTCCACAAGCTGCGGTGTATAGATGTTGTCGGCGACGGCGACGCCCGGCGTACCTTCGGCCTGCGTTGCGGGCGGCGCTGCCGTGTCGGGCGTGGGCGTCGGCAGGACGTCCTGCACCGAGGTCGCGGAAGGACTTATCGCCGGTGCGGGTTTCTGGGCTTTATCGGCCGACTCGTCAACGGAGAAATCCTCGACGTTGGTGTTGCTGGTCGTGTTCTGGGCGATGGTTTCATCGGTTGGAGAAGGCGGCGCGTTGTCGACCTTGTCGAGCATCGAGGCACTGCGTGCCAGTATTTGTCGCAGCGCAGGCACGTCGTCACTCACCTGCCCCGGCCGCAGGCTCACCAGACTGGTCATTTGCGGCCACGCCTGCGAATCGGCCAGCAGCGTTTTCAGCGCGGCGTGCATTTTTTATACTGCGGATGCTGAGGTTCGAGGGTCGTGAGGTAGTGCGCGGTCGTGCCGCGACGAAGTGCAAGCTGCCACTGGTTGATAACCGTCAGCGAAGGCGTGCTCATCTTGTAGGGTTTCGGGCTGTATAGCCAGTTGCTGCCGTTGCTCTCCACGCCGCTGGTAAATTGCAGATATCCCAGCATGGCATCGGATAACACCACGTCGCGCGCCATGCCTGTGATGCCCGGGTCCGTCAGCCATTTCACCCACTGGGTAAACTGCGGCTGCACGCCGGAAATCGCCAGTTCGGCCAACTGCTGCTGAAACTGGTGAATGGCATCCCTGTCCTGCCACATGGGCTGCATGTGATTGGCGGCATAGAGCGACGCCAGCGTAGTAAGAAACAGCGGTTTAACCCGGCTCGGCAGTTCGGCCTGAAGATGGTTCAGGCTTTGCACGCTGGAAAGCGTCGTCGTCTTGACCGGCATTGTTGGCATCGCCGCATAACTCTGGGTAAAGGGCGCAACACTGGCCGCCAGTAAACCTCCGGCTATCCAGACCCTGAGAGACTCATTACGCTTAAGCATCATCCCGTGCCTCACTTAAATACCAAAATAGCGACATCGCTAAAAAATTTTATGAATAATGACGTAAGCCAATAGCCCATACATTAATTATATAAACATAATCTTAAGTTTGCTCAGAGCGACAACATAATTGCCGAACGCGCAACATTAAAAAAGCCCCGACCACTATTATTTGGTCGAGGCTTTTGATTGAGCAATGTTTTCTGCCCCTTTTATTTGCGTATAAATGTTGCAAAAAAGGGGCAGGTCATCGCGCACTGGCGTCTTGAATCAAGTCTAGCCTTCGGCGACGCTGTCTGCTTCCTTGTTTTCAACCGCAGGAAGCTCCGAGGCAAATCCTCGCAAACCGACTACGTGTACGTGCTCGGTATTCTGGAAGACTTTACGCACCAGTTTGTAGGTGGTGCCTTTCTCGGGACTGATGTTTTCCGGTGCCGCGATGATGAGCTGCATTTGCAGACGATCGCACAGCTCGAACAGCGTGGCGATGGATTTGGCATCCAGACGTGCCGCTTCATCGAGGAACAGCAGACGACACGGCGAGATATCCTTGCCGCGTAGACGGCTCGATTCATCTTCCCAGCTCTGCACCACCATCACCAGAATCGACATCCCGGTTCCGATTGCCTCACCGGTCGACAACGCGCCACTCTCGGCACGCAGCCAGCCGTCGGAGCCACGGTTGACCTCCACTTCCATCTCGAGATAGTTGCGGTAGTCGAGCAGCTCTTCGCCGATGGTTTGCGGCGTGCGCTGCCCCATATCGATTTGCGGATTCAGACGCTGGTACAGCTTCGCCAGCGCCTCGGAGAAGGTCAGGCGGTTGCTGGTAAACAGGTCCTGATGCTGCTCCTGCTGTTCGGACAGCACGTCGAGCAGGCCGGCATGCGCTTCACGCACATTGACGTTGAGCCGCACGCTTTTCACCTGACCAAAGGCCACGGCCTGCAGGCCCTGGTTCAGCATGCGAATACGGTTCTGCTCGCGCTGAATGGTCTTGCGAATAATGTTCGCGGCACTTTTCGAGCTGATCGCCAGCTGTTGTTCGCGCGCAGTCAGCTCTTCGGTCAGACGGCCCAGCTCAATTTCCATCTGTTCGATGGCTTCGACCGGATCGTCGGTGCGAATAATATCCTGACGGATACGTTCGCGCAGATGCTGATACACCGCGATATAGAACTGGATCTTGCGCTCCGGCCGCTTCGCGTCTTCTGAAAGACGCAGCACATCGCGCAGGTGTTCGTTGTCGGCCACGGCAAGACGCAGCGCGCCCAGTGCCTTGTCCGACATTGACCGCAGTTCGTCACCGCCGAGATAGGCCATTTCGCGACGATGCAGACGGCGTTCGACGCCGTTGTCTTTCACAAGACGCATCACCGCACACCAGCCCGCCTTCGCGGTCACAACCTGTTCGCGGCTCTGATGATAGTCGCGTTCAAGTTTGCGCAGACGTTTTTGCAGGTTGTCCATCTCGGCTTCGCAGAAGGTTATCTGCTTCTCGAGCTGGTTGCAGCGGCTGCGGTTGGTGCTCAGCAATTGATGCAGTTCGTCGCGACGGGTACGGGCGCGCGCTTCGGCATTGGGATCGGCCTGCACGCCAATGTCCTGCAACTCCTGACTCAGCTCTTTTAGCATGTCGCGCTTGGCCTCGAACGAACTCTTGAGCGAGGCCAGAACCTGACTGTACTGGGTCAGCTGGGTCTGATGCTGGCGCACCTGTTCGCGGGCGCGGCTGCGCTCGGCTTCGGCATTTTCCAGACGATGACGCAGCTTGTCGTTGAGGTCGGAATTTTCATTCAGCATGCCCGCAGAATCGGTGTAGCTGAAGTGCGCGCGACGCTGCACGACTTCGGTCAGCGCAAACGCCTGCTGTTTTGCCAGACGCTGCGCGTGCTGGGCCTGGGCGTAATCTTCCTTCAACTGCTCGTGCTGCTCGGGATCGCTTTGCAGCACGGAGACCAGCGGCTCGAGCTTGACCAGCGACAAACCGTGCTGCTGGATAAAGCGTGCGGCGTCCTGTGCTTCTTCAAACTCTTCGCGGATTTCTTCCACACGGTCAATCAGCGTTTCGTCACACAGCAAACCGACGCGCGGCTGCAGCTTGTTGAGCAAGGCTGCGGCGTCTTTCGCCTGATCGTATTGCTGGCGCTGCTGCTGATTCTGTCCTTCGTGGGCATTCAGCGCGCGCTCAAGCTCGCCGCGACGCCCGCTCAGCTGGCGGATATCCGCTTCCGGATCCGCTTCGAAGGCGACGGCAAGGTGGCTGCCGATGAAACGGCTGAACGCCTGATGCAGACGCTGAATTTTTTGCACGTCAAACGACAGGGTTGCGTAGCGTTCGGACAGCGTTTCGCGCTCTTTGTGCAGCACTTCCAGACGGTTTTCACGCGCGGCGCGGCCAAACAGCGGCACCTCGGGGTAATGCGAGTAACGCCACTGGCGATCGCCGGTTTTTACCAGCACCGCGTTCTGCATCTCTTCGACGGCAAAGACGCTGTCATCGAAAGACTGGGGATCCCCTTCGACCAGATAAAGGTCTTCCGGGCAGTCGTCGAGGCCATCAAGCTGGTCGCGGATGCGGGAGAGATCCGGCACCACGATGGCATGACGCGACGGGCCATACAGCGCGGAGAAGTAAGGCGCGTCGTCGAGGGTGACGTCGTCATAGATTTCGGACAGCAATACGCCGCCAAAACGTTCGGCCAGCGCTATCATCCGCGAATCTTCTGCGCCGCTCGGCTGGCTCAGACGGGTAATCTGCTTCTCGACCTTGCGCTTGCGCGCCGCCACTTCATCGCGCTCGACGGTGGCTTCGCGCTCGCTTTCGAGCAGTTGCTGCATGTATTCGGTCACCTGCTGGCTGGTTTCCAGCGGTTCCTTGGTCTGCTCGCTCAACTGGCTCAGGGCGTCCTGCGCGGCCAGCCACACCGGTGCGCGGGCGGTCAGTTCGCGGATGCGCGCCTGAATCTGCTCAAGCTCCTGGCGCATTTCCATGCGGCGTTCGCTGGCCTGCGAGACGACGGTGTACAGCTCTTCGATTTGCACATCCAGCTCGCGCTGCAGTTCGTCAATCTCTTCGGGATTGACGTTTTGGCCGGTGCGTTTGCAGAAATCGTTTAACTGACGCTCGGCGTCCTGCTGTTCGCGCAGACGGCCTTCCAGCTCGGAAAGACGCATGCGCAGCGGCTCGACGCGCTCGGCCTGATGGCGCTGGGAAGACCAGTCGCGCAGCAGGTCACGCGCGGTTTGCCAGGCTTCGCTGCGGCTCACTTCACCGGCGATTTTCACCACCAGCTGATAGGCCGTTTCAAACTGGCTGTGCGCCGCCTGCGCGACACTCATTTTCTGTTCGAGCATCAGCAGCACATCGGTGGCTTCAAGCTCGCGGCCGTGGAAGGTTTCCAGCCACTCTTCGCTGTTTTCCAGCGCCAGATTCGGCAACTGGCACAGCTCGCGCGCGCGTTCGATGGCCTGTAGTGCCTGCTGGTACTGAATGGCGCGGGTCTGCTGTACATCCAGCGCCTGCTGGTAATCGGCAAGCTGGCTTTTGAGTTCATCGACTTCCAGCTCGGCGGCTTCGGCACGCGCTTCATGCTCGGCGTGCAGTTCGCTGGCTTCGGCCACCACTTCATTCTGCTCTTCGAGACGATAGGTCAGCTCTTCGAGGTCAGTCTGGTAGCGCTCGATTTTTCCTGCTGGCGCATTGCGGTCTGCACCAGATTCAGGTGATCGCTTGCGGCCTGATAATCGGTTTCGAGATCACTCTGCGAACCGCCCTGCTCGGCGAGTTCGCGCGCCATTTCGACGTGGCGATACTGCTCGCTTGCCAGCTGTTTGCGGCTGGTGAGCAATTCGTTGCGCAGCACCAGCGCGCCGTCGAGATGAATACGACGATCGTTGGCATGGCGCATGTAATCGGCGGCCACGTAGGAGGTCGCTTCGGAAATCAGATGCTTGAACAGGTCGCGATCCGACTGGGTCACGCGAATGGCTTCCAGCGTCATGCGGTTTTCACGCAGGGCCGCTTCCATATCCTGAAACGCCTTGCGCACGCCGCTGTTTTCCGGCAACAGATAGTCGCGCAGCGAGCGGGTGATGGCACTGGAAATACCGCCGTACAGCGAGGCTTCTATCAAACGATAGAACTTGCTGCGATCGGAGGCGGAGCGCAGACGGCGCGGAATAATGCCAAGATCAAACATCAGGGAGTGATAGTCGGTGATGGAGTTGAACTGCTTGAACTGCACCCCTTCCATCGCTTCGACGCGATCTTTAAGCTCCTGCAAGGAAAGCACGCGCGCCTGACGTTCCCCGACGGTTTCGGTCAGGATTTCCGTCGGCTGCATTGCGGTCGGCAGGCCCTGAATGGTGAAGGGCTTGATGTCGACCTTGCGGTCACGACCGGCGACCTGCTGCAGGCGTACGCCGACAATCACGCGCTGGTGGCGCGAGTTGACCACGTCGAGGGTCGAGTAACACACGCCTGCACGCAGCTTGCCGTGCAGACCTTTGTCGCGCGAGCCGGAGGTGGCCCCCGCTTCGGTGGTGTTACGGAAATGCAGCAACGTCAGATCGGGGATCAGGGCCGTTACGAAGGCGGCCATGGTGGTGGATTTACCCGCTCCGTTGCCGCCGGAAAGCGTAGTCACCAGCGCATCGAGGTCAAAGGTGCGGGCAAAAAAGCCGTTCCAGTTGACCAGCGTCAGTGAGCGAAATTTACCGCGTTCTATCATTCCTGTTCATCCTCTACAGCTTCTGGCCCATTGCCTGCCTGCGGGTCGTGCTCATCGCTTTCATCGTTCAGCGACAGGCTGCTTTCCAAAGGCATGGCTTCGCCGTCGCGGATCATGCGCAGCTGGGCTTCGCGCGTGTCGTCGCCGCTGCGCACATCCGCGCCAAAGCGAAACACGGCTTCGGTTATCCTGAATTTGGTGCTGTCAGGTCCCATAAAATAAACCATGCCAAGTCGGCGTAATCTATTGAGTGAAGTTCTGACTTTTTCCTGAAGTTTTTGCCTGTCGAGATCTGAACCCGTCGAGCGCTGGTTTACAAACTTGAGCAGTTTGTTTTCATCCGCCAGACTCAGCAATTCATCATATAACTCCTGCTGCGTGAAGATGCCTTCATGAGCCAGTCGTTCAGGGCTAAGGTACAGATAGCAAAGGATTTTACCGACCATCATGTCTAATTCGGACAAGACGGAGCGCGGGATAAGCGTGGTGGAGCGCGGACGAAGATAGAAGAAACCTTCAGGCGCGCGGATCAATTCTACGCTGTAGCGGCTGTAAAAAAGTTCGATTTCATCCTGATAATCCATCAGGAAAGCGTGATTATCCAACTCCTCGATTCCGATATGGCGGCCAGAACCGAAGCTGACTGTCCAATGCCGGGAACAGAGAATTTGCCAACGCCTGTGCCAGCTTGGCTGGCATCACTTGATCAATATTTGTCGATGACATGGGCCTGCACCTTGGCTCCGTAATCATTGATTGCCTGCCACTGCGCGGGCAACCCTGAAAAATCTGCTTCAGCCACACCAAGGCGTACCGCCTGGTCGACCATGATACGCGCGACGTCGAAGTGACGGACGCGTGGATATTGTTCGAGATAGTCGCGCATGACCAGGCCCAGGTTGAGCGGTACCTTGTCTTGCCGATATACCAGCAGGGCCTGTTCAATCAGCGCCGCCAGCTGTTCGCGAATTTCGCTTATCTCTTCGAATTCGAGCGAGTCCGGCAGTTCGCCGGTGACTTCTTCACTGCGCAGCGCCAACTCTTCGTCACGCATGTCCAGCAGGCGATCGGCGTTGGCGAAGGTCAGCGTCCACGGCTGTTCGAAATAGTTCTGCACCGACAGGCGCAGACGCTGGGCAAAGACGCGGTTTTTGTCCATGTCGATGGCGGTACGGATAAACTTGTGCACGTGGCGGTCGTAACCAATCCACAGGTCAATCGCCTGCTGACCCCAGCTGGTGATTCGGTCCAGCTTGTTTTGCAGGTCAAACACCAGTTTATCGATAAAGCCGAGACCCGGCGGCCCGTCGTGCATGGCATCCTGAATACGCAGCAGGTGCGCCTGGAGCAGATCACCGGCGGCTTCGAGGGTATCCTGAAGTTCGCGCAGCGTGCCGGAGGTTTCGGACAGCAGCAGTTCACAACTGGAGATAGCCGCACGCCAGTCTTTGCTGAGCAGTGACGCGATGTCATCTTTTACGCCCTGCTGCTGTTCATCCATGATGCGCTGGGTCATGTCGATGCTGTCGAAAATCTCGGCCACAGAGTATTTCAGCGGGGCAAACACGTTGCGGTGCCAGTGGAATTCGTCGCCGCCTTCGTCAGCGGCATCGGCCGCGCGTTTAAGCTCCTGGGCCACGATGGAAAGCTGCATCGAGAGGCGCAGCGTGGAAAACTCGCGCTGGCGAATGTAGTAATCGGTGATGCCGATGCCCAGCGGCGTCAGGCGGTAAATGGCGTTGCCGTCGGCGATTTCGCTGACAAAACGGTTTACCAGACGCTGGCGCACCAGATCATTGATAGCATTGTTGGCACGCACCGCGATAGTCTCGTGGGTTTGCTCAAATCCCTTGCTTACATGGCGAAAGGCATCGATTAATTCACCTTCGCTCATCTCTCCGTCGAGACGTTCGCCGTTTAGCGTGGCAATCGCCAGAAGAAAGGCCAGTCGCTCCGTCGGCAATGAAATTGAGAAATCATTTTTACGTGCCCAGGCGACCAGTTCAGGGACAGTCTGGGAAAATTCACTCATAATTCGTCCTTCCGATCGGGTTTGCGCGCCATCACGTGGATGTAACGCCCCAAACTAACAAATGGCTCCTGTCGGCAATAACGCTGTTCCAGCGCCAGAAGCTCGTCAAAATCCTGCTTATGCTGTTGCCTGTTGCGCAGATAGTCGTGAAATACCCTCACGCCGGTCTTGCCGGTAATCTGCATTTCCATCTCTTCCAGCCACTGATAGACCTGATTCGGTTCCAGCGGGTAGTCGGGGAGCAACGAGCTTTTTTTATTTTGGGTAACCCTGCCTCGACATGACCAAAATTACCCAGCACCATATGGCGCATCAGCAATCCATTGACGTTGTAGAACATCAGGGAGAGTGCGCCGCCGGGCAATAGACAGTCGTTTAACGCCTGCAGAGCCTGCCGAGGTTCCGCCAGCCATTCGATGACCGCATGGAACAATATCAGATCGACCGGCTGTTCCAAATACTGTGCAACATCCTGAGCGGGACATTGTACGAATTGCATGTTGTCGCTCACACCTTTTTCTTCGGCGGCGACCTTCGCCCGTCGAATCATCTCACCGGAGAGATCGCACAACAAGACCTGATGTCCTAAAGCCGCGAGTTCGCAGGCCATCTGCCCTTCACCGCCACCGGCATCGAGAATCCGTAACGGGCGCTGGGGAAGTTCGGCCAAAAGCGCCTGCAAGTCCTGCCCAAGCACGGCCTGACGAATACGGCCTTTTGTGGTGCCATAGATATTTCGCGAAAATTTTTCGGCCATATCGTCGAAATTACGGCCCTGGGGAGAAGGCTCCTCCACCACAATACGTTTTTTCTTGCTCAATTTTTTAATTTACCATGGGCTAGCGATAGGCAGTATCCTGCTATTTTCGCACAGGCTGGCCTAGAATAAATCATCCTGTCGGAGAAACTCGCCCGGATGCCGTTTTTTCAATCAAAAGGAATCAAGAATCCATGCTTTTCATCCTGAAAAAATTGTCGGCGGCCTGTTGATGCCGCTGCCCTTTTTATTGATAGTGATGGCCGTAGCGCTATGCCTGCTGTGGTTTACCCGTCGCCAGAAAACCGGGAAAGTGCTGTTTTTACTCAGTTGGCTGTGTTTAGGCTTGCTGAGCCTGCAACCTGTCGCCGACGGGCTGATGCGCCAGATTGAAAAAACCTATCCGACCTACAATGGACAAGACCCTGCCGACTACATTGTGGTGCTGGGCAGCAGCTATACCTACAATCCGCAATGGGCGCCGACGTCCAATCTTATCGACGGCACGCTGGCTCGCGTTACTGAAGGGATCCGCATTTATCATCAGCATCCCGGCGCCAAAATGATCTTTACCGGCGCGGCAGCCATCGGCAATCCGAAAAGCGTTGCGGAAGTTGCGGCACTGGCAGCCGAAAGTCTGGGCGTTCCGCAAGGCGATATCATTATTCTCGATCAACCCAAGGACACGCATCAGGAAGCCGAACAGGTGGCAAAACGCATCGGTAATGCGCCGTTTATTCTGGTGACGGCGGCGAGCCAGCTGCCGCGTGCCATGGTTTTCTTCCAGCAGCAGGGATTGTCGCCGATTCCGGCACCGGCCAATCAGGTGGCTATCGATTCTGCGCTGAATCCCTGGGAACGGGTTATCCCGCAGTCGCTCTATCTGCTGCACAGCGAACGTTTCTGGTATGAGTTTCTGGGTCGGCAGTGGCAACGGCTGACCAGCAGGGATGTGTCGGCGGAGACGGCGGCAAAAGGCTAGCCATGACGGGAAAATCGCACCGTCAGAGTCGACGGTGCGAAGTACAGCGCTCTAGATACTCGCGACTAGTTGGCCGCGCGGGCGAAAATCTCGCGCACGCGCTGCAAGTCTTCAGGGGTATCGACACCCACGGAAGGAATGGCTTTCGCAACCGCAACGTGGATTTTTTCCCCGTACCACAGCACGCGAAGCTGCTCGAGCAACTCGATTTTTTCAAGCGCGCTGGGTTCCCACGTCACATAGCGGCGAATAAAACCGGCGCGGTAGGCATAAATGCCGATGTGGCGCAGGAAAGTGTCGCCGACTGTTTCTTTCGAGGTGGCAAAACGTTCGCGATCCCATGGAATGGTGGCGCGCGAGAAGTACAGCGCAAAGCCCTGCGCGTCCATGACCACTTTCACCGCGTTCGGATTGAACGCCTCTTCCGCGTCTTCGATAGGCACGGCGAGTGTCGCCATACCGGCACCGCATTTCGCCAGATTATCCGCCACCTGATGCACGATAACCGGCGGGATCATAGGCTCGTCGCCCTGCACATTGACGATGATTTCGTCATCGGCAAAACCGCAGAGATCGATAACTTCCGCCAGACGTTCCGTACCGGACTGGTGGTCGGGACGCGTCATGCAGACTTCGCCGCCCGCCGCTTCCACGGCCGTTTTCACATCGGGATGATCGGTCGCGACGATGACGCGTTTAGCCCCGGATTCGCGGGCGCGCTCCATGACGTGAACGATCATCGGCTTGCCATTAATGTCGGCCAGCGGTTTACCCGGCAGACGGCTGGACGCAAAACGTGCAGGAATAATGGCAACGAAACTCATGGGTGGATCTCGTCGGCAGACAGGGAACGGGCTTCGACTTCCAGCAGCACCGGAATTCCGTCACGCACAGGGTAGGCCAGGCCATCGGCTTTACAGACCAGCTCCTGAGATTCTTTATTGAAGTACAGTTTGCCGTTGCAAACCGGGCAGGCAACAATTTCGAGTAAACGATGATCCATAGGTCCTCCGTGAGGCGTAGAGAGAGGACTCACGCTGCGCCAGAAGGCTTCAGGCAAGTCATTATGGTGACAGAGAATAGCACAGCGCCCCGACGCCGTTAACTCTCCGCATGGAAGAAGTTGGCTCAGGAGGAGCGAGAGACTTTCTGCGGCGATTTTTCGGCCAGTTCCCACCCCTCACCCCAGAGTTGCGCCAAGGCGGCGGGAATATTTTTAACGCTCACCCGTGTCGCGCCTTGCCACTGCGCAAAACGACTGATGGCGTCGGCCACGTCTTTGGCCCGACGTTTACCCACGCTGACGCCGGTTTCAAGATGCAGACTCTTGATTTCGAGCACGCCGAGCTTGCGATGCATCTTGGCATCGGTGCGCCCGATAATTTCGCCTCTATTGAGGATAGGCAAGGTGAAATAGCCGTATTTGCGCTTGGCTTCGGGGGTGTAACATTCGATCCGATAGTCGAAATCAAACAGCTCCAGCGCCCTTTTTCGATCCCAGACTACCGGATCAAAAGGCGACAATAGCGTAGTCACGGAAGATCCGATCCTGCCGATCGCGGCCTGTTCGAGAAGAGGGACATAATCACAATGCACATACAGCGGCGCGGCAAAACCTGCCACCTCGACGGGAACGATCAACTGACGTTCCAGCAACTTAGCCGTTAGCTGTTTGATATTGATGCGCTTTAGACGATAGTAGTCGGCCAGCCACTCGATTTTGAAGATCCCGAGCGCCTGCGCCGAGCGGCACAGCATCTGGAATTCGGCCTCGGCTTTCGTCAGCGCCTGCGCGGCGTCGTCCCAATCCGGAAGAATGTTTTTACGCAGATCATAGACGCGGTGAAAATGACGTCTTTCGGACACCATCAACTCGCCGCGGGTGAACAGGCTTTCCAGATGTCGCTTGTGTGGTTTCCAGTCCCACCAGCCGCTGCTGCCGCGTTTATCGGCGGTGAAATCGGCGGAACGCACCGGACCTTTCTCCGCGATATGCTGCAACAGCGCCTGAATATCGGCCTGATGTTCGTCAAACCAGGCTTGGTTGAACTTCCAGCCCATGCCCTGCGGATCCAACATGCGATGGCGCAGCAGGCGATAATCCTCAACGGGAATAAAACAGGCTTCATGCGCCCAGTATTCAAAGAGTTGGCGCTCAAACAGGGCCTTCTCAAGCCATTGCTGCGGATAACGGCCCAGACGGCTGAACAGCACCAGATAGGGGCTGCGCGCCACGACGCTGATGGTGTCTATCTGCAGCAGGGACATTTTCTGAATGCAGGTGAGCACATCGGCGTAAGTCGCAGAACGTGTCAAAGGTTTGTCGAGTTGTTGAGCGGTAAGGTGAAGCGCACGAGCGGCAGAGAGGGAAAGACTGGAAGTAGGCATATCGATATCCGTCAGTAGCAGCTAACGCCCAATCCTTTTTTAAGAAACCGGCGCGTAAAACAGTAGGCGGATATCGATAACACATTTTTATCAGGGGGTAAAATTTACCGCCGCTGTTTGAGAAAAACGTAGGGTAAAACTGTTACAAACACAATGTCGCGCATTTCGTTTCTGCGCCACTCAGCAAAAGTAATGACTTAGAAAGCAATAACGTCGGCTGCTGCCTGACCGTGAGTCGAGCTGTTGTAAACCGTATATTCTACGCTTTGACCGGCATTCAGAGATTTATTACGTGTATTGGCAATTGAACTGCGGCTAACGTAGATTTCTGAAGAACCATCGAGTGGAGAAATGAAACCATAACCTTTGGTCTGATTGAACCATTTCACTAAACCCATTTTTAACATCATATTATTTCTATCCTTTTTTTCGGGCATCCATGACAACGCTTTTTTATTATTGTTCGGATGCGCTTGCCCATACTAAAGTTATTCTTATAAGAACCTCTAATGAGCAATATTAATCCACTTTTTCGTGGAGAGTGTTTCGATTCAAACGCCGCATCACGTATGTTTTACGGGTTAACCGACGATAATTTGCTGTCTTTCATCCAGAAAAACACAAACATCACCTAGTAGGACCACGCCATTAAACATTAGTTCACGAAGCTTGATTCATCAAGTTTTGCCAGCGGCAAATACGGCCATTTTTTGGAAAGGTTACTTATGGGAGGTACTCAGGAGGTTCGTCTTTTTAGCGGAAACTTTTCGGTAAAGACCGGAAGATACGTTTAGGGAGGAACAACTAGTTACTAGGGTTAACAACGCTTCTTGGAGGGTGGTTAACGATAATGTCTCATAAATAGCTCTGCAAACACAGGCCGAGGCGTATTAACTCATAATTAACAATCGCGGTCAAGTTTTCGACAAAGAATTATTTCCTGTCGGCGGCAAGTGCGGCGATTCTCTGAAGCAGATTTTCACGGTCGGCCTCGCCAAACTGGGCGTCTACAGGCAAATACCACCAGTTTTCGCGGGCAAAGCTGCGGCATTTTACCGCGTCCTTTTCCGTCATCAACAGGGTTTGTCCTGACGTCGTCAAGGCCTCAAGCTGTGCGACATCAAAGGCCTGATGATCGGCAAAGGCGACTTCTTTTGCGGCGTCAGGCCTAACTGGTGAAGCGTGGCGAAGAAACGCGGGGGATGACCAATGCCCGCCATCGCCACCACGTCATTCAATGCATCAGCCTGGCGCTTTTCGCCGGTCAGCAGATTGACCGCATAACCAGGCTGCAAGCGCATGCCGATTTCACTGCCCTGCGCCTTACCTTCGCCGTTGACAATCACCGCATCCACAGTGCGCAGCCGTGAAGCTCTCTCGCGCATCGGCCCGGCAGGCAGCCAGTGACCGTTGCCAAAACGACGCACGCCGTCAACGACCACAATTTCGAAGTCGCGCTGCAAGGCGTAATGCTGCAAACCATCATCGGTGACGATAAGGTCCACCGGCGAGGCGGCAAGCAGTGCCCTGACGGCATCGGCCCGTACAGGCGAGACAGCGACCGACGCACCGGTGCGTTGAAAAATCAGCACCGGTTCATCACCGGCCTGCGACGTGGCCGTGTTTTCATTCAGCAGCAGCGGATAGCGCTCGGCCTTGCCGCCGTAACCTCGCGACACCACACCCACGCGCAGACCGCGCTGCTGCAACTGTTCGACCAGCCAGATAACCACAGGCGTTTTACCGTTGCCGCCTGCGGTCAGATTGCCGACCACCACAACAGGCACAGGAGCACGCCAGCTTTTCTTCCAGCCTTTCTGATAACTGAATCGCAGCACCTGCGTCACCAATCCATACAGCCAGCTCAAAGGAAGCAGCAGGAGATACAGTGCGGATTGGCCCGACCAGATGCGCTCAATCATTGGCCGAACTGCATCCGGTGAAGCTGGGCATAAGCCCCCGCAATTCCAGCAATTCGCTGTGCGCGCCACGTTCCACCACGCGACCGTCTTCCACCACCAGAATCTGATCGGCTTTTTCGATAGTCGACAGGCGGTGTGCAATAACCAGCGAGGTACGGTTTTTCTGAAGCTCGTCGAGGGCTGACTGAATGGCCCGCTCGGATTCGGTATCCAGCGCCGAGGTCGCTTCGTCAAGAATCAGCACCGGCGAATCTCGCAGCAAGGCACGGGCGATGGCGATACGCTGACGTTGACCACCGGAGAGCAGCACGCCGTTTTCACCAATCACCGTATCCAGACCGTTTTCCATCTTGTTGATGAAGTCCATCGCGTGCGCCATTGTCGCTGCGCGTTCAACATCTTCACGGCTGTACTTTTCGGTACGGGCATAGGCGATGTTATTGGCGATGGTGTCGTTAAACAGGTGAACGTTCTGCGATACCAGGGCCACCTGATCGCGCAGGGATGACAGCGTGTATTCACGTAAGTCATGACCGTCGAGCAGAATCTCGCCCTGCTGAATATCATAGAAACGCGTCATCAGGTTGGCGATGGTCGATTTACCCGAACCCGAGCGCCCTACCAGCGCAACGGTTTTACCCGCCGGAATATCGAAGGAGATATCACGCAGGGCCGGTTTTTCGCTGCTGCCATAGCTAAAGGTGACATTCTTGAATTCGATGTCGCCTTTGGCGCGTTCAACGGTCAACTTGCCTTCGTCTTTTTCCTGTTCCATATCCAGAATGGAGAACAGGGTCTGACAGGCCGCCATACCGCGCTGGAACTGGGCATTGACGTTGGTCAGCGATTTCAGCGGACGCATCAGCGCAATCATTGACGAGAACACGACGGTAATGGTCCCGGCGGTCAAGGTTTCCATCACGGACGGGAAGCTCGCCGCGTAAAGCACGAAGGCCAGTGCCAGCGAGGCAATCAGCTGAATGATCGGGTCGGAAATCGACGAGGCAGACACCAGACGCATGCCCTGACGGCGCATATGGTTGCTGACTTTGTCGAAGCGCTCGGTTTCGATGGACTGACCACCAAAAATCAGCACTTCTTTATGGCCTTTCAGCATTTGTTCGGCGCTGGTCGTGACCTGCCCCATTGTATTCTGCATGTTTTTGCTGATGTTGCGAAAACGCTTGGACACAACGCGGATCACTGTCGAAACGATAGGCGCGATAACCACGAGGATCACCGACAGCTGCCAGCTGTAGTAGAACATCATGATAAACAGACCGATAATCGAGGCCCCTTCACGCACAACGGTCACCAGCGCACTGGAAGACGAAGACGCAACCTGCTCGGAGTCATAGGTGATGCGCGACAGCAATGTTCCGGTAGACTGCTGGTCGAAGAAGGCCACCGGCATTCTCATCATGTGACCAAACAGACGACGACGCATCTGCATCACCACTTTGCCGGATACCCAGGAAATACAGTAACTCGAGATATAGCCACTGACACCACGCACCAGCATCAAGCCGATAACGACCAGCGGCATCCACATCAAAACGGAGCGGTCAGTCTTGCCGAAGCCATCATCCAGAAGCGGCTTGAGCAGCGATAGCATGAGGGTATCACCGGCGGCATTGACCACCAGCGCGATAGCTGCGGCAATAAGCCCAGCTCTAAAGGGAGTGATCATCGGCCAGAGGCGACGGAACGTCTGCCAGGTGGAGAGATCTTTATCATTCATCATGCAATTAACCAGCAGCGAAATAAACAGCGGCCTATTCTACTCATTATCTCCCCCAACACCAAACCACTGATGGTACCAACGTGGCATTAATTGTTCACGCAGGCCCTTAATTACCCAATAATTGTCGAAAAAGAAAGCGCCAAGCTGGCCTGAATGCGCGGTGTCGCGCCAAATTATCCCGCTGGACCGATAGCGTTGTTTTATTTTTTCGGCCGGTAAACGCCAGACATTGAATCGCGAGGCCGATGCCACGGCCACCTCCGGGTTTACTGCGCGCAGAAAGGGGGCGATTGACGAGGTTCTGCTGCCGTGGTGCGGCACCTGCAAAAGGTTGGCTTCAAGCGCCTTTCTGTTCTGTTTAATCAATGCGGTTTCGGCCTGGCGTTCTATATCTCCGCTCAGTAACAGGCTGAATTTACCATCGCTGACCTTTATGACGCAGCTGGCATTGTTGTCGGCATAGTCTTTGATATCAGGCGGCCACAGTACGGTGAAATCCAGCGCCTGCCAGCGCCATTGCTGCCCGCGTATGCAGGGTAGCGTGTTTTTTCCGGCAAAGGAGGTACGCAGGCTGGCGTTCGGGAAGGCAGCACGCATAATCTCGGTACCGCCGTGATGGTCAAGATGGCTATGACTGACAATTATCTGGTCAAGGGCAATATTGCGCCATTGAAGGTAAGGCAGAATCTGCCTCTGCGCCATTGACCCACCCTCCCAGCGGTTTCCGGTATCAAACAATACGCCTCGGCCGTTCTTTTCAATCAGTAGCGACAACCCGTGACCGACGTCGAGCATATCGACTCGCCAATTCTCTTTACCGCCCGAGGGCCGCCAGAAAAAAGGGCCCCGCACAGCGCCAGCAACGAGGCTAGATGTGTGCGATACCATCCCATACGCCAGACAATCACCCCAAACCAGCCCGCCAGGCAAAACGCCATTGCGCCCTCCCCCAACGGTAACCAGAAGCGCTCCGCGTGTTCCAGCCCGTAAATAACCCCCTTGAGGCTGGTGTCGGCAAGTGACCACAGCAGCTGGCTGAGCGGTTGCACCCCATCAGTCGGAAAATGGTCGAGAAACAACGCGGTCAACACCAAGGGGACGGTAAACAGCGACACGATAGGTACCGCCCAGAGATTGGCAAACAGCGAGGCGGCGCTCAGGCCGTGAAAAAGCCCAATCTGCATCGGCAGCAGTAAAAGGGTCATGCCCAGTTGCAGATGTAACCAGCGCATCCACGCCCATTGCCAGCGGCGGGAAAAGCGCGCAGGAAGCGGTGCCCATTGATACCAGAAGATAAGTCCGGCTACCGCGAAACAGGACAGCCAGAAACTGTCGGAAAGCATCCCTAAAGGATCGCCGAACATCAACAAGGCAACACCCCAGCTCCAGACCTGCCAGGGATGACAGCGCATTCTGCCCAACCGCAAAATTAGCCACAGCGTGATTGCCAGCGCCGCACGCATGGCGGGCGGATTAACTCCTGACAACCAGGTGTAATAGAGCATCGCCGCCCCGCCGAGTAATAGCGGAAAGCGATAATCGATGAATCGCATCGGCAGCAAAAATTGCAGTGCGCGGGCAATCAGCCAGCCCATCATTGCCGCCACGCCGATGTGCAGACCGGAAATCGCCATCAGGTGAGCCGTACCGGTGACCTTGAACAACTGATTAACCTGCTGGTCGATAAGCCCCCTCTCGCCAAAGGCCAGCGCCAGCAGAATGGGCTGGGTGCTCAGGGTTGTGGTCTGACTCTGCACCTCGGTCAGCCGCTTTTGGCGAAGCGAACAGTCTTCGGATAACCGCTGCGCCGCATTGACGCGTCCGGTCAGTGTCTGCCGATTCGCTACCGCCCACCGCTGGCCGTCAAAGCCGCCGAGATTAAGCTGACTGTGCACCGGCCGTAAACTCATGCTCAACAACCAGCGCTGGCCGGCACAGTAAGGGCCTATTCCTTCACTGGAGATTCTGGCAGAAAGCGGCGGAAAAACCCGTTCTCCGTTGATCTCCTTTAATGCAATCACCAGACTATGACTGCCCTCGCGCTGAAGGCTGGCGCTTTTTATTTCTGCCACCACCTGCTGCCTTGCGCCCGAAAAATGGGCCGTTTGCTGCAAAATCTGGCCTGCATGACTCGTGGCCCAAAGCAGGGCCAGCACACTCACGCACAGCAATTTGCTCACTCTGAAAGGTAAAGCCCCCGCGATACAGGCCAGCAGAAAAAGTCCGATCTTTTGATAGAAGCCAGGCAAATCCGGCAGTACCGTCAGTGGCAGGATGCCCGCGATCAGCGCCAGTGCCAACTGGGTGAAGGTCAACGTGATCATTTCTATCCTTGGAATTTTCAGCCGACAGGGTGAGTATCAAGAGCATCTTGGTGCAAAAGGAGTGTTGCGGAGAGGCGGAAACAAGGCAATCTGCAAATCGGGGCGCTGCGAGGCATTACGCAAAATAAAAAGAGAGTTTCAGTGCGGCGACAAATTTGCCCGAGACGGGATGTCAAAGCGCAAAAAAACGGTGCCCGTGAGGACACCGTTTTGTTCGCTTTAGGCAGACATTCACGCCAGGGGAAACCCCTTAGCTGTAAATGTTCGCACGGTCGCGTAACTCTTTACCTGGCTTGAAGTGAGGAACGTACTTGCCGTCCAGCTCAACTTTGTCGCCCGTTTTCGGGTTACGTCCCACGCGCGGAGCACGGTAGTGAAGAGAAAAACTGCCAAACCCGCGGATTTCGATGCGTTCTCCATCAGCTAAGGTTGCAGCCATATGTTCTAGCATCTCTTTCACGGCATCCTCAACGGCTTTCGCCGGAACATGAGAGTGCTGGCCAGCAAGTCTTTCAATGAGTTCAGACTTGGTCATATAACCTCCAAGCTTTGCAGCTAAACTACCGTTATAGGCGCGGTCACCAATAAATTGGCCACCGCTACCCGTTTATTACTCGCCTTTTGCCGCTTTGAAAGCTTCAGCCATTGCGTTGGAGAAGTTGCTTTCGTCTGGCTTGTTGTTAACCACAGCGATTGCATCTTTCTCGTCTGCTTCGTCCTTGGCACGGACAGACAGGCTTACAACGCGGTTCTTACGGTCAACACCAGTGAATTTAGCTTCTACTTCATCACCAACGTTCAGAACCAGAGTTGCGTCTTCAATACGGTCGCGAGAAGCTTCAGAAGCACGCAGGTAACCTTCTACGCCGCCTGCTAATTCAACTGTAGCACCTTTAGCGTCAACTGCAGTTACTTTACCAGTAACAATAGTACCTTTCTTGTTTACAGACAGGTAGTTATTGAACGGGTCTTCTGCAAGTTGCTTAACGCCCAGGGAGATACGCTCACGTTCTGCGTCAACCTGCAGAACAACAGCTGCGATTTCGTCGCCTTTTTTGTATTCACGTACTGCTTCTTCGCCTGCAACGTTCCAGGAGATGTCAGACAGGTGAACCAGGCCGTCGATGCCGCCGTCCAGACCAATGAAGATACCGAAGTCAGTGATTGACTTGATTTTACCTTCAACACGGTCGTTCTTGTTGTGAGTTTCTGCGAACTGCTGCCATGGGTTAGCTTTACACTGCTTCAGACCCAGGGAGATACGACGACGTTCTTCGTCGATGTCCAGAACCATAACTTCCACTACGTCACCAACGTTAACAACTTTGGATGGGTGGATGTTTTTGTTGGTCCAGTCCATTTCGGACACGTGTACCAGGCCTTCAACGCCTTCTTCGATTTCTACGAAGCAGCCGTAATCAGTCAGGTTGGTTACACGACCAGTCAGCTTGGTGCTTTCTGGGTAACGTTTAGCGATAGCAACCCATGGATCTTCGCCCAGCTGTTTCAAGCCAAGGGAAACACGAGTACGCTCACGGTCGAATTTCAGAACTTTAACAGTGATTTCGTCGCCAACATTCACGATCTCGCTTGGGTGCTTAACGCGCTTCCAAGCCATGTCTGTGATGTGCAGCAGGCCGTCAACACCGCCCAGATCAACGAAGGCGCCGTAGTCAGTGAGGTTCTTGACGATACCTTTGACTTCCATGCCTTCCTGCAGGTTTTCCAGCAGCTGATCGCGCTCTGCGCTGTTCTCGGACTCAATTACTGCACGACGAGAAACAACAACGTTGTTGCGCTTCTGGTCCAGCTTGATGACTTTGAACTCAAGATCTTTGCCTTCGAGGTGCAGAGTGTCGCGAACAGGACGCACGTCTACCAGTGAACCTGGCAGGAACGCACGAATACCGTTCAGCTCAACAGTGAAACCGCCTTTAACTTTACCGTTGATAACACCGGTAACAGTTGCAGCTTCTTCGTAAGCTTTTTCCAGCATCAGCCATGCTTCATGACGCTTGGCTTTCTCACGGGACAGCAGAGTTTCACCGAAGCCGTCTTCAACAGCGTCAAGTGCAACGTCAACTTCGTCGCCAACCTGGATTTCCAGTTCGCCCTGTGCGTTTTTGAACTGCTCTGCCGGAATAGCAGACTCAGACTTCAGACCGGCGTCAACCAGTACGACGTCTTTGTCGATAGACACAACAACACCACGAACGATTGAACCCGGACGAGTTTCGATTGTTTGTAAGGATTCTTCAAAGAGTTGAGCAAAAGATTCAGTCATATTGATAATCTTTAGTTTCTTAAGTTTAACGTCCATCTGGCTTCATGCTGGATGGGGTTGTTTCAAATGCCCCGCTACCGTCCTGGCTGCGAGGTTAAAAAAAACTGTAGCAAAAACTGGCACTGACTCCCTGTTCTTTACAAAAAAGAACGGAGCAGCACCAGAGAGTCGCGTGAATTAACGGCTTTGCCTGACCGGTAATCCTAAAATTTCAGTGGCGTGAGCCAACGCCTTTTCAATCACTGCCTCGATGGACATGCTGGTGGAATCCAGCATTAACGCATCCTGCGCAGGAACCAAAGGCGCTATCGACCGATTACGATCGCGGTCATCCCGCTCTTTTATCTCGGCTAAAAGACGTTCAAAGTTAACACTAAAGCCCTTTTCCTGCAACTGTAGCATTCTTCTGTTTGCACGTTCTTCGGGACTGGCGTCGAGAAATATCTTCACCTGGGCTTCCGGAAACACCACGGTACCCATGTCCCGGCCATCCGCAATCAGGCCCGGCATCTCTTTGAAGGCACGCTGACGGCGCAGCAGCGCTTCGCGAACGCGCGGGAAAGCGGCGGCCTGCGAGGCGGTATTGCCGACAGTCTCGGTGCGGATCTCGTGCGTGACGTCCTCACCTTCAAGTATCACGCTCAAATGACCGTTATTGGCGACAAAGCGCACGTCGAGGTGGGCAGCCAGCGGCACCAAAGCCTCTTCGGAGACGATATCGACCTGATGATGCAGCGCAGCCAGCGCCAGAACGCGATAAATGGCCCCGGAATCCAGCAGATGCCAGCCAAAGGCTTCGGCAAGCGCCTTGCAAAGCGTCCCCTTGCCCGCGCCGCTTGGCCCGTCAACGGTAATCACTGGGGTTATAGACGAGGTCATCGCCGTCATTTCTCTCTCCTTTCGGTGGGGAAAACCCCTCATCGTTAACCCAATGGGGCTAATTCAGGTGCAGCATTATACGCTGCCTTTGACCGAACTGTTACCCCGCAGGGCCAAGTTGCAGCAAATAAGCCTGATAACGGTGCGCAACGATTCAAATAAGCAGCAAAACAGTCAATAAATGTGCAAAACCTCCCACAGTTAAGCACAGGCAGAAAAAAATGAAGGCGACGAGGCTAAAAAAAACGGACATCCGAAGACGTCCGTTGAGGATAAATAAGAGGAAATTTAGGCAGGCGTGCTGAGTGACGCCAAACGCTCGAAATAGTCAGGGAAGGTTTTCGCCGTACATTTCGGGTCGAGAATGGTCACAGGCGTATCCGACAACGCCACCAGCGAGAAGCACATCGCCATGCGGTGATCGTCATAGGTGCCGATTTCGGCAAAGGTCAGCGCAGCAGGCGGTTCGATGCGGATGTAATCTTCACCTTCTTCCACGGTCGCCCCGACCTTGCGCAGTTCGGTCGCCATCGCGAACAGGCGATCCGTCTCTTTGACACGCCAGTTATAGATATTGCGAAGCGTGGTCGGCCCTTCGGCAAACAGCGCCGCCGTGGCAATGGTCATTGCCGCATCGGGAATGTGGTTCATGTCCATGTCGATGCCGCGCAGTTCGCCGCGGGTACATTCGATATAATCGTCGGACCAGTTAACCGTCGCGCCCATTTTTTCCAGCACGTCGGCAAAGCGGATATCGCCCTGCATGCTGTTTTTACCGATGCCGGTTACGCGCACGGTGCCGCCCTTGATAGCCGCTGCCGCGAGGAAATAGGAGGCCGAAGAGGCATCGCCTTCCACCAGATAGGTGCCCGGAGAAACATAGCGCTGTTTGGCGGTAACGCGGAACTGCTGGTAGTTCTCGTTCACCACGGTCACGCCGAAGGTTTTCATCAGGTTCAGCGTGATGTCGATATAAGGCTTGGACACCAGATCGCCCTTGATG
This sequence comes from Rouxiella chamberiensis, assembly GCF_026967475.1. Lineage (NCBI taxonomy): Bacteria > Pseudomonadati > Pseudomonadota > Gammaproteobacteria > Enterobacterales > Yersiniaceae > Rouxiella > Rouxiella chamberiensis. Next base: position 2,408,343 of record NZ_CP114058.1, read on the forward strand.
CGGATAAGCGTGTCGTTTTCGGCCAGCGGCGCGGTCATGAGCAGCGCGGTGAGGAACTGGCTGGAGACGCTGCCGTCAACGCTGATTTCACCACCCTTGAACCCACCGTGCAGACGCAGAGGCGGATAGTGTTCATTTTCGAGATAATCGACGTGCGCGCCGCCCATTCTCAGGGCATCGACCAGATGGCCAATCGGACGTTCCTTCATGCGCGGCTCGCCGGTCAGCACGACATTCTGCTCGCCCAGACACAGCGCGGCAGCCAGGGGGCGCATCGCGGTGCCCGCATTGCCGAGAAACAGTTCCAGATCGTCGGCTTTCGGGAAGATACCGCCAAGGCCGTCGATTTCGCAGCGCGTTCTGTCTGCGGAGAGACGGTGCGTTACGCCAAGCTGGGTCAGCGCGTTGAGCATGTGGCGCACGTCGTCGCTGTCGAGCAGATTGGTCAGCTGCGTGGTGCCTTCGGCAAACGCGGCCAGCAACAGCGCGCGGTTGGAGACGCTCTTGGAGCCAGGGAGGTTGATGGTGCCATCAACTTTTGCAATAGGTTGGAGTGTTAACGCTTCCACAGTGTTCTCTCGGATCGGAAAATAGCAAAATAAATAAAAAACCAAACCCCGGATCGTGGCCGGGGTCTGGATCAATCAGCAACTTGTCTAATAATAAATCTAGGAATCAAACAGTTAACTTAACGCCGGATTAACCGTGACGTTTTTCAAAGTCGTTCATAAACGAAGTCAGCGCCTGCACGCCTTCCAGCGGCATTGCATTGTAGATGGAAGCACGCATGCCGCCAACCACACGGTGACCTTTAAGCGCGTGCAAACCCGCTTCCAGTGATTCTTTCAGGAATACGGCGTCCAGCGAGGCATCGGCCAGCTGGAACGGCACATTCATGCGCGAACGGTTGGCATCGGCTACCTGATTGCGGTAGAAATCGCTGCGATCGATGGTGCTGTACAGCAGTTCGGCTTTGGCCTTGTTGCGTTTTTCGATTTCGTTCAGGCCGCCCTGCTCTTTCAGCCATTTGAAGACCATGCCCGACAGATACCAGGCAAAGGTCGGCGGGGTGTTGAACATTGAATCGTTTTCGGCAAGCACAGTGTAATCAAGGATAGAAGGCAGCTCGGTACGCGCCTTGCCCAGCAGATCTTCGCGCACGATAACCAGCGTCAGACCGGCAGGACCGATATTCTTCTGCGCGCCGGCGTAAATCACGCCAAAGCGGCTGACATCGATAGGACGGGAAAGAATCGTCGAGGAGTAGTCGGCGATAACGACCTTGTCGCCGAAGTCAGGCATTTCGTCGATTGCCAGACCGTCGATGGTTTCGTTCGGGCAGTAGTGAACATAGGCAGAGTCGGCGCTCAGCTTCCACTCGCTCATTGGCAGCAGGCCGCGCTTGTCGCCGAAAGTGGTGGTGATATCGATGACGTTCGGGGTGCAGTATTTCTGCGCTTCTTTAACCGCGCTGTGCGCCCAGTAACCGCCGTCGATATAGTCGGCCGTGGATTTGTCACCCAGCAGGTTCATCGGGATGGCCGCGAACTGCGCACGCGCGCCGCCGTGGCAGAACAGGACTTTATAGTTCGAGGGGATATTCATCAGGTCGCGAATATCCTTTTCGGACTCTTCGGCCACTTCGATGAATTCTTTGCTGCGGTGACTGATTTCCATCACCGAGGTACCGAGACCGCGCCAGTTGCAGAGTTCCTGTTCAGCACGACGTAAGACTTCAGCCGGAATCATCGCCGGGCCTGAGCTAAAATTATAAACCTGAGTCATTTCCCCTCACCACTTCTCTTTGATAGCTACTTGAAAGCCAGTTGAGTCATTGATTGATAGCAATATTGGAATGCTTGCCTGCACCAACAACCAGTTTACCGGTTTTATCACTGGTCTCCTCCCGCTGCAATTGTTATTCGCCCCGGAGTAATAATCAGTAATAAAATTCATATCGGCCGCGCGAGTATTCTTTTTCTTAGCGGCATGAATACGTGGAGGTTGGGTCAAAAACCCCGTATCATTGCGCGTTTTTAGAACGCACAAAAGTGAACTCAATGACGCAAACTTTTATCCCTGGCAAAGACGCGGCGCTGGAAGACTCCATCTCCCGTTTTCAGCAGAAACTCACCGACCTCGGCTTCAATATCGAAGAGGCCTCGTGGCTGAATCCGGTCCCCAATGTCTGGTCTGTCCATATTCGCGACCGCGATTGCCCGCTGTGCTTTACCAACGGCAAGGGAGCCAGTAAGAAAGCGGCATTGGCTTCGGCGCTGGGCGAATACTTCGAACGCCTGTCCACCAACTATTTCTTCGCCGATTTCTATCTGGGCAAAGAGATCGCCAACGGCGATTTCGTACATTATCCGAATGAAAAATGGTTCCCGATCCCGGCGGACAACAGCCTGCCTGCGGGCATTCTGGACGCGCGTCTGCACGCGTTCTACGACGAAGAAAACGAGCTGACCGGCAGCGACCTGGTCGATTTGCAGTCCGGCAACGCCGAACGCGGCATCTGCGCCCTGCCTTTCACTCGTCAATCCGACCAGCAGACCGTCTATATTCCGATGAACATCATCGGCAATCTCTATGTGTCCAACGGCATGTCTGCGGGGAATACCGCCAACGAAGCGCGCGTACAGGGGCTTTCCGAAGTCTTCGAGCGTTACGTGAAAAACCGCATCATTGCGGAATCCATCAGCCTGCCGGAAATCCCGGCCGACGTGCTGGCGCGTTATCCGAGTGTGGTCGAAGCCATCGCCAAACTCGAAGAGGAAGGTTTCCCTATCCTTTCCTATGACGCCTCGCTTGGCGGTAACTATCCAGTCATTTGCGTGGTGTTGTTCAACCCGGCCAACGGCACCTGTTTCGCCTCTTTCGGCGCGCACCCCGACTTTGGCGTTGCTCTCGAGCGTACCGTGACCGAGTTGCTGCAAGGCCGTGGCCTGAAGGATCTCGACGTGTTTACCGCGCCGACCTTCGACGACGAAGAAGTCGCCGAACACGCCAACCTTGAAACGCATTTTATCGATTCAAGCGGTCTTATCTGCTGGGATCTGTTCAAGCAGGACGCCGACTACGACTTCGCCGACTGGAGCTTCAGCGGCAGCACCGAAGAAGAGTTCGCGACCCTGATGGCTATCTTCGACAAAGAAGACGCCGAAGTGTATATCGCCGACTACGAACATCTGGATGTTTACGCCTGCCGTATCATCGTGCCGGGCATGTCCGATATCTACCCAGCCGAAGACCTGCTGCTGGCCAACAACAGCATGGGCGCGAACGTGCGTGAACAGATTCTGGCCCTGCCGGACAGCGATTTCGCGCCCGAAGAGTATTTGCAGATGATCACGCAACTGGATGACGAAGGTCTGGACGACTTTACCCGTGTGCGCGAAACTGCTGGGCATCGCGAGCGGTAAAGACAACGGCTGGTATACGCTGCGCGTGGGCGAGCTGAAATCCATGCTGGCGCTGGCCGGTGGCGACATGGATCAGGCGCTGACCTGGGCCGAATGGGCGCACGAGTTCAACGCCTCCGTTTACAGCGCCGAGCGCAACAACTATTACCGTTGTCTGCAAACTCTGCTGCAACTGGCGCTGGAGCCAGAGCGCGAGGCGTCACAATACTATTCCGCCTTCGTCAAAATGTATGGTCAGGACGCCGTCGATCGCGCTTCTGCGGCCATCAGCGGCGAAGAGCGCTTCCACGGCCTGTTTGCGGTAGATGCCGAACTCAAGGCGCTGCCTGCCCATCAGGGCCTGCTGGCGGCGTATGAGAAATTGCAGGTTGCCAAGCGTCGTCATTGGGCAAAATAAAAGAAATCATCACTCGGATTTTTTTATCAGCGTTATTAATGATTAATGCATAAAAAGCCGGCCTTTCGAGGTCGGCTTTTTTTATTGCCGAGCGCCGGTGTCGGATAATGTTTAATATTTTAGAAACAGGATGATTATTTAATAGTGAAGCAAAAGAAATGTATCCTCACAAAAGCGCGAGGGGAATAATGACAACTCAAATCTGGCCCCACAGGATTTCAAAATTTCATTTGTTAAATAATTGCTAAAAATAAATAGCGAGCCGCCCTGAGCCTGATCTTAATTCCATAAATATCAACGAGTCAGTCGATTGATAATTTTTAATTAAAATTTAACCGTAATAAATAAAAATAATTTACCTCTTATTAATCAAACGACTAACGCTAAAATAGCCATCAATACTCCGTAACTCACGCCTTATTACTCCCCGCTATGATCCACATCAATATCTCGACAACATCAGGTTGTTAGTATCTGTCATGCAGTACATAACCCTTAAGAGTGAGTTAATGTGAACGCTGACAACCCCTTCAATTTATTATTACCCGCTGCTACGGCAAAAGTCGCCGAAGATGCCGGCGTGTATAAAGCGACAAAACAACCCATAAAAACCTTTTTCCTGGCGATCACCGCCGGTGTATTTATTTCCATTGCCTTTGTTTTCTACATTACCTCGACCACCGGCACAGCAGGCGTTCCGTTTGGCTGGTCAAAACTGGTAGGCGGGATCTGTTTTTCACTCGGATTAATGTTAGTCGTGGTCTGTGGCGCCGATCTCTTCACCTCGACCGTATTAACCGTCATCGCCAAGGCGAGCGGCAGAATCACCTGGGGGCAACTGGCCCGCAACTGGGTCAATGTTTATGTCGGCAACCTGTTTGGCGCGCTGTTTTTCGTCGGCCTTATCTGGTTTTCCGGCATGGCGATGACCGACAACGGCCAATGGGGGCTGAACGTTCTGCAAACCGCCGACCATAAAATGCATCACACCTTTATCGAGGCGGTATGTCTTGGCATTTTAGCCAATCTGATGGTCTGTCTCGCGGTATGGATGAGTTATTCCGGCCGCAGCCTGATGGACAAAATGTTTGCCATGATCCTGCCGGTCGCCATGTTTGTCGCCTGCGGATTCGAGCACAGTATCGCCAACATGTTCATGATCCCGCTCGGGATTGTCATCAGGAATTTTGCCGCGCCCGAATTCTGGCAGGCCGTGGGCAGCGCGCCCGACAAATTCGCCGCGCTCGACGTCACACACTTTATCACCGACAACCTGATCCCCGTTACGCTCGGCAACATCATCGGCGGCGGTCTGCTGGTCGGCCTGACCTACTGGGTCATCTATCTACGCGACAAGCAGCCCGCATAAGCACAGGCGCTGCCCTTCGCAACAGTTTACGGGTTATCCCGACAACGCTTTTATCCAAGAATTTCAACATCAGAAGGTAGGTGTAACATGTCCAAGCTCAATGAGAAATTGACCACCGCATGGCAAGGTTTCAGCGCGGGTGAATGGCAGACCGAAGTCAACGTGCGCGATTTCATCCAGAAAAACTACACCCCTTACGAGGGCAACGAGTCTTTCCTGGCAGGCGCAACGCAGGCAACGACCACCTTGTGGGAAAGCGTGATGGAAGGTATCAAGCAGGAGAACGCCACCAAGGCCCCTGTCGATTTTGATACCGATCTCGCCTCGACCATTACCTCGCATGATGCCGGATACATCAACAAATCGCTGGAAACCATCGTCGGCCTGCAAACCGATGCGCCGCTGAAACGCGCCATCATCCCGTTTGGCGGCATCAAGATGGTTGAAGGCTCCTGCAAAGTCTATGGCCGTGAACTCGACCCGCAACTGAAAAAGGTCTTTACCGACTACCGCAAAACGCACAACCAGGGTGTGTTCGACGTTTATACCAAAGACATTCTCAACTGCCGTAAATCCGGCGTGCTGACCGGTTTACCCGATGCCTATGGCCGTGGCCGTATCATCGGCGACTATCGCCGCGTAGCACTCTATGGCATCGATTTCCTGATGGCCGACAAATACAGCCAGTTCCAGTCGCTGCAATCGCGTCTTGAAAACGGCGAAGACTTGGCAATGACGATTCAATTGCGCGAAGAGATTTCCGAACAGTATCGCGCGCTGGGTCAAATCAAGGAGATGGCGGCAAAATACGGCTTCGACATCGCAGGCCCGGCCACCACGGCACAGGAAGCGGTGCAGTGGACCTACTTCGGCTATCTGGCCGCAGTCAAATCGCAAAACGGGGCCGCCATGTCCTTTGGTCGCGTCTCGACCTTCCTTGATATCTTTATCGAACGCGACATCAAGGCTGGCAAACTGGGCGAAGAGCAGGCGCAGGAGCTTATCGACCATCTGGTCATGAAGCTGCGCATGGTGCGTTTCCTGCGCACGCCCGAGTATGACGAACTGTTCTCCGGCGACCCTATCTGGGCCACCGAATCGCTGGCCGGTATGGGCGTCGATGGCCGCACGCTGGTCACCCGAAACAGCTACCGTTTCCTGAATACGCTCTACACTATGGGGCCTTCGCCGGAACCCAACATGACTATCCTGTGGTCTGAAAAACTGCCGGTCAACTTCAAGAAATACGCCGCCAAAGTCTCAATCGACACCTCCTCGATTCAGTATGAAAACGATGACCTGATGCGCCCTGACTTCGACAATGACGATTACGCCATTGCCTGCTGCGTCAGCCCGATGATTGTTGGTAAACAGATGCAGTTCTTCGGCGCGCGCGCCAATCTGGCGAAAACCATGCTCTATGCCATCAACGGCGGCGTGGATGAAAAAATGAAAATTCAGGTCGGGCCGAAAGAGGCACCGATGATGGACGAGGTGCTGGATTACGACAAAGTGCTGGCCCGCATGGACCACTTTATGGACTGGCTGGCGACGCAATATGTGACCGCGCTGAACTGCATTCACTACATGCACGATAAATACAGCTACGAAGCTTCGCTGATGGCGCTGCACGACCGCGACGTTTATCGCACCATGGCCTGCGGTATTGCCGGACTTTCCGTCGCCGCCGATTCACTCTCTGCGATTAAATATGCCAAAGTCAGCACGATTCGTGATGAAGATGGGCTGGCGGTAGATTTCAAAATCGAGGGCGAATATCCGCAGTTTGGGAACAACGATCCGCGCGTCGATGATATCGCCTGCGACCTGGTCGAGCGCTTTATGAAGAAAATTCAGAAGTTGCCGACCTACCGCAATGCCGTCGCCACCCAGTCAGTGCTTACTATCACCTCGAACGTGGTTTACGGCAAGAAAACCGGCAATACACCCGACGGACGTCGCGCCGGTGCCCCGTTTGGTCCGGGCGCCAACCCGATGCACGGACGCGATCAGAAAGGCGCGGTTGCCTCTCTGACCTCCGTCGCCAAACTGCCGTTCGCCTATGCGAAAGATGGCATCTCCTACACCTTCTCCATCGTGCCGAATGCGTTGGGTAAAGATGACGAGGTGCGTAAATCCAATCTGGCGGGGCTGATGGACGGCTATTTCCACCACGAAGCGGCCGTTGAAGGCGGTCAGCATCTGAACGTGAACGTGATGAACCGCGAGATGCTGCTGGATGCCATGGAAGATCCGCAGAAATACCCGCAACTGACTATTCGTGTTTCGGGCTATGCCGTGCGATTCAACTCGCTGACCAAAGAGCAGCAGCAGGACGTTATCACCCGAACCTTTACCAAAACGCTGTAAAGAGTCGCCGCGTTAAACGTTATCAAAAGTGAAGGCCCCACTCAGCTGGGGCCTTTTGACCCTGATAATCAAGACTTCAATTAACGAAGTCACTGGACTGTGGAGAACACCTGCCATGTCAATCCAAGGTCGCATTCACTCCTACGAATCCTGCGGGACCGTCGACGGTCCCGGCATACGCTTTATCGCCTTCTTTCAGGGTTGCCTGATGCGCTGCATGTATTGCCACAACCGCGATACGTGGGACACCCACGGCGGTAAAGAGATTTACGTAGAAGACTTGATGAAAGAGGTGGTGAGCTATCGCCATTTCATGAACGCATCGGGCGGCGGCGTCACGGCTTCCGGCGGTGAGGCCGTATTACAGGCCGAATTTGTGCGCGACTGGTTCCGCGCCTGCCACGCCGAAGGCATCCATACCTGTCTCGACACCAACGGTTTCGTTCGTCGCTACGATTCGGTGATCGACGAACTGATTGATGTCACCGATCTCGTGATGCTCGATTTGAAACAGATGAACGACGAGATCCACCAGAAGCTGGTGGGCGTATCGAATCATCGCACGCTGGATTTCGCCCATTATCTTGCCGAACGCGGCACACGCACCTGGATCCGCTATGTGGTGGTGCCCGGCTGGTCAGACGATGACGACTCCGTTCAGCGTCTCGGCGAATTTACCCGCGAGATGAAAAATATCGAGAAGATAGAACTGCTGCCCTATCACGAACTGGGCAAACATAAATGGACGGCGATGGGCGAAGCGTACGGGCTGGAGGGCGTGAGTCCGCCGAGCAAAGAGATCATGGAGAGGGTCAAAAAGATTCTGGAACAGTACGGGCATCAGGTCGTTTACTAACCTGTGGCGTGCGCGTGATCCCGGGAATGGCGCGTGCGACAAGGCCGAAGGCGAGCCGACACGCCTGCCCCTTAACTCAATAAGGTGACAGGCGTTGATGCGCGCCCCACGCAGCGGCGGCTTCGGGAAGGCGTAACGTCAAACGGCCGCGAAAGGCGTGGTCTGCTGATCGGTCTTGCGCAGCAGCATCAGCAGATAGACCAGCGCGACACCGGCAATCATCACAAACAATACGCCGTCAGAGTAGTTCTGCATCAGCATCGCGGTCATCGACGGACCCGCAAGACTGCCAATCGTGTAACTCATCAGCAACGCCTGATTCATGCCGACCAGTTCATCCGCACTCACCTTTTCACAGGCCCAGGACATGGCCACCGGATACAGTGTAAAGCCTGCACAGCCGAGCACAAACAGGGCCGGTGCCATCGCGTAACCACCGAGCATCGCCAGACACCCCAGGATGACCACAAAGACCTGCACACGCAGCACCATCAGACGACCGTAACGATCGGCGAGACGTCCGACCGGCCACTGACCGATAATGCCGGAGCTTATCAGCAGCGCCATCCAGTAACCGACGTCGGCATCGCTCAGACCGCGGTGTGACAGGAACAACGGCATCAGGCCATACAGCGAACCCAGAACGATACCCGAAATCACACAGCCGTTGATGCCAAGCCGCGCATTGCGGCGCTTGAGCATCGGCCAGATGGCAGGCGTAGGCAGTTCGCTGTCCTGATTGGCAATGTGCGCAAACAACAGCGGCAGCATGGCGACCACGATTAACCCGGTAACCCACGGAATAACATTGTAAATCTCGGTAGAAACCTTGCCGAGCAGGAGCTGCCCCGCGACGGTGCCGATGTAATACACCATCATGTAGGCGGCGAGCAGTTGACCACGATTTTTGACCGTGCCGCTGCGCAGCAACGCGCTTTCGACCACGACCCAGATAAGCGCGCAGCCGATACCGGCCATAAAGCGCCAGCCGACCCAGCCGAAGAAGTTCATCGAGAACGTTAAACCGGCGGTGGCAACGGCAAACAGAATACAGGAAAGCTGATAGCTGAGATTAAAGCCGAGACGTTTGATAAGGCGACCGGCAATCAGCGTGCCAAGCAGGTTACCCGTATAATATGAAGAACTTACCAGTCCTACTTTCCAGGTTGGCAGCGTTTCGTGGGTCAACCACAAGGGAACCAGGGTGCTCAAAACCGCAATGGAAACGGTCAACAGTAAAAGGCCACAGAGCAGCAATAGCACCGGGCGAGAATAAGCGGACATAGGGAATGAGCGACCAAAGAGAGTAGGAAATTGCGCGCATCATGCCATTCGGCCAAAAAAAGTCAATTGGGCAAAATTGGGCATGCGCACAAACTGTATTCTCATGATTTAAATAACTAATCAATCGTCAATCAAGGGTCGCAATGGCTCAAAATGACCATTTCTCAACTGATTGATATTCAATAGTTTATCGTTTTTAAATCGACGATTAATTCATTAAAAATAAATGTTTTACGCGGCAGTCGATTAAAAAATATCGCTGATAAAAAAGGCGGGACAAAAAAGGCTAAAATTCGCTGACAAGGCATAAAAAAGGCCGACTGCGTGAACAATCGGCCTCAATCTATTATTCCCTTTTGTATCGGTATTAACCGATAACTTCAAGTCCGCGCATATAAGGGCGCAGCACCTCAGGTACTTCGATACGGCCGTCGGCCAGCTGGTAGTTTTCCAGCACGGCAACCAGCGTACGACCTACTGCCAGACCGGAACCGTTCAGGGTATGCACCAGACGCGGTTTCTTCTCGTTTTTGGCACGGGTACGCGCCTGCATGCGACGCGCCTGGAAATCCCACATGTTTGAACAGGAAGAGATTTCGCGGTACGTGTTCTGCGCCGGCAGCCACACTTCGAGATCATAGGTCTTGCACGAACCCGCGCCCATGTCGCCGGTACACAGCAACATTTTGCGATACGGCAGGTTCAGCAATTGCAGCACTTTTTCGGCATGACCGGTCAACTCTTCGAGCGCCTGCATGGAATCTTCAGGGCGCACTATCTGAACCATCTCGACCTTGTCGAACTGGTGCATACGAATAAGACCACGGGTATCACGACCATAGGAACCCGCTTCGGAACGGAAGCACGGCGTATGGGCGGTCAGCTTCAGCGGCAGAGACTCTTCTTCAAGAATTTCGTCGCGCGCGAGGTTGGTCAGTGGCACTTCGGCGGTCGGGATCAGCGCATAGTTGCTGCTGCCCGCTTCTTCGCCGAGCGGTTTGGTGTGGAACAGGTCTTCGCCAAACTTCGGCAGCTGACCGGTACCAAACAGCGAGTCGTGGTTGACCAGATAAGGCACGGCCGTTTCAATGTAGCCATGCTGTTCAGTGTGCAGATCAATCATGAACTGCGACAGCGCGCGGTGCATACGGGCAATCTGACCCTGCATTACCACGAAACGTGCGCCGGTCAGTTTGACACCGGCCGCAAAATCGAGGCCACCCGCCAGCTCGCCAAGCGACACGTGATCGCGAACGTCGAAATCGAACTGACGTGGCTCGCCCCAGCGGCTGACTTCCAGGTTTTCGCTATCGTCTTTACCAACAGGAACGCAATCATCAGGCAGGTTTGGCAGCGCCTGAGTGACTTTATTCATCTCGTCCAGCAGCGTTTCCAGCTCGGCCTTGGCCGCGCTCAACTTGTCACCCAGCTCATTGACTTCCTGACGCAGGGCATCGATGTCTTCACCACGCGCCTTGGCCGCACCGATCGATTTCGATCGTGCATTCCTTTCAGCCTGAAGATTTTCCGTTTCAACCTGCAGCACCTTGCGACGTTCTTCTTGAGCGCGCAATGTTTCTACATCGAGTTTAAAGCCTCTGCGAGCGAGTTTTTCTGCAACTGCGTCTAGCTCATTACGCAGCAGATTGGGATCGAGCATGCTAATCCTGTTCGTTTTGAATTAAATAAAATTTTGAAGTTACAGGCTGCCTGAAACAGCAGCATGTCAAAGAGTTATCAGCCGTAACCTTACCGCACCCGCAAATTTATCGGTAGCGTTTTGTCGGGCTATTTTGATCTTGTTCAGTCAACCATGCCAGTTTCTCGCCGATTTTACCTTCCATCCCGCGTGCGGTCGGATAATAGTATCGGGTTTCGGCCATTTCGGCAGGGAAATAGCTCTCGCCAGCGGCATAGGCGTTGGGTTCGTCATGCGCGTAACGGTACTCCGCGCCTAATCCCATCTCTTTCATCAGCTTGGTCGGCGCGTTGCGCAGATGTTCGGGCACGTCGTAATCTGCCTGTTCTTTGGCGTCGCGAAGCGCGGCCTTGAAGGCGGTATAAACGGCGTTGCTCTTCGGCGCACAGGCCAGATAGACGATGGCCTGCGCAATCGCCCTTTCGCCCTCCGCCGGGCCGACACGGGTAAAGCAGTCCCAGGCCGACACGGCAATCTGCATGGCGCGGGGATCGGCGTTGCCCACATCTTCGGAGGCAATCGCCAGAAGACGGCGGGCGACATACAGAGGATCCCCGCCTGCGGTAATTATGCGGGCATACCAGTACAGCGCGGCGTCAGGAGCCGAGCCGCGAATAGACTTGTGCACAGCGGAGATAAGGTCGTAATAGCGGTCACCCTTGTTATCGAAACGGGCGCTGCGTTCGCCGGAGATTTCGTTAAGCAGCTCGGGCGTCAGCACTCTTACGCCGTTGGCGTCGACTTCGGCCATATCGGCCATCATCTCGATGCTGTTCAGCGCTCGACGGGCGTCTCCATTCACAAGCTCGGCCAGCATGCGTCGCGTTTGCGGTGGAATACGGATGTTTTGTCCGGCATAACCGCGGTTCGCCGTTGCCCATCGCCTGATCGATGACCTTTTCGATGTCATCGGCGGTCAGAGCTTTAAGCAGATAGACACGGGCGCGAGACAGCAAGGCCGAGTTCAGCTCGAACGACGGGTTTTCGGTCGTCGCGCCGATAAAGGTAATGGTGCCGTCTTCGATGTGCGGCAAAAACGCATCCTGCTGACTTTTGTTGAAGCGATGCACTTCGTCGACAAACAGAATGGTGCGTCGGCCTGCATTTCGATTCTGACGGGCGCGCTCGATGGCTTCGCGGATCTCTTTAATGCCGGAGGTTACTGCCGATATCCGTTCGACATCGGCGTTGGCATAGCGGCCAATCAACTCTGCCAGCGTCGTTTTTCCGGTACCGGGCGGTCCCCACAGGATCATGGAGTGCAGCTGACCGGCTTCGATAGCGCGCGGCAACGGCTTGCCCGGCGCCAGCAGATGCTGCTGACCGATATATTCAGCCAGGGTTACCGGCCGCATTCTTGCGGCCAGTGGCTGAAATTCGTTATGGGAAAAATCGAGTGACAGATTGCTCACTAGGTCCTCACTGACGCTGGTCGTCCAGCGTAACCCCCTGCGGCGGGGTGAATTTGAATTTGGCATCATCAACGGCAGCATTCTGCTCGCCTTTCAGCGCGTAGGCGCTGCGCTGACCGTCCTGCTCAACGGCAGTAAAGCTCTTGATGGTGCCGGATGGCGTCACGGTAATCGCAAACTGCTTGAGATTGCCGGTCGCCGATTTCGGGGTCAGATTAAAATCGTCGCCTTTCTGGGTCACGTTGTATTTTGCCCAGTCGCTGCTGTCGTTGCGGGTAATCAGCATAAATGGCGTGTTGCCCGTGGCATTTTTCAGCCAGGTTGCCGTCACCTGCTCGACAAACGGATTATAGAACCACAGCGTCTTGCCGTCGGAGACCAGAATGCTTTCATCCGGCGTGGTCATATGCCAGTTGAACAGGTTCGGACGTTTCACCCACAGCTGGCCTTCGCCCTGCTGGATGTTGGAGCCGTCATCACCGGTTACCGTCTGGGTGAAGCTGGCATGGAAAGTATTCAGCTTGCCGAGGCGGGTTTTTAAATCGCTGCTGGCATCGGCCAGTACAGATCCTGAAATAAATGCGGTCAACAAACAGCTTACAGCTAATAATTTTTTCATTGTTATTGTTACCTCAAAATCTATGGCGAACTGGACGACCTCTCCCAACAATTGGGGGATCCCCGGAAAAACAACCCCGAGCGCTAAACTTTAGCCTAGCCTTAAGGCCCTGCGATAGCTCAATTATCTGAGAATTATAGGTTTTACGATTCTTTGCATTCTTGTCTTCGACAGCGCATGCCCTTCATGACGCGGCAGAATTGGCAAGGGCCGCAGCAGCGGCCCTTGAATTATTGACGCAATAACGGCTTGGGTTGACTTAAGACTGCCCATTCGGTGCCGGTGCCAGCACTTCACGATTACCGTTATGACCGGGCGTACTGACGATAGACTGCGCCTCCATCTGTTCAACGATTCGCGCCGCGCGGTTGTAACCGATACGGAACTGGCGCTGAACGCCGGAAATAGAGGCTCGACGTTTCTCGACCACAAACTCGACCGCCTGATCGAACAGCGGATCAAGCTCTTCGCCCTCTTCCAGACCGCCGCCGCCTTCGCCTTCTTCACCGCCCTTGATGATGCTGTCGATGTATTGCGGACGACCCCGCGCTTTCCAGTCCTGAACCACCGCGTGCACTTCCTGGTCACGCACGAACGCGCCATGAACACGGATAGGAATCGAGGAGTTCGGTGCCATGTAAAGCATGTCACCCATTCCGAGCAGGGACTCTGCGCCACCCTGATCGAGGATGGTTCGGGAGTCGATTTTGCTCGACACGGTAAAGGCGATACGCGTCGGGATGTTGGCCTTGATAAGGCCGGTAATCACGTCGACCGACGGACGCTGCGTCGCGAGCACCAGGTGAATCCCTGCTGCTCGCGCTTTCTGCGCCAGACGGGCAATCAGCTCTTCGACCTTTTTACCCACGGTCATCATCAGATCGGCGAATTCGTCGACCAGCACCACGATAAATGGCAGTTTCTCGAGCATTGGCGGCTCGGTGCCCATGCTGTCGCTCGGTTTCCAGAACGGGTCAGGAATAGGACGACCCATGTCTTCCGCTTCTTTCACCCGCTCGTTGTAACCGGCCAGATTACGCACGCCCAGCGCGGACATCAGCTTGTAACGACGCTCCATCTCGCCGACACACCAGCGCAGCGCATTGGCTGCATCTTTCATGTCGGTCACCACTTCGGTCAGCAGATGCGGAATGCCTTCATACACGGACAACTCGAGCATTTTCGGGTCGATCATGATGAAACGCACGTCTTCCGGCGTTGCCTTGTACAACATGCTGAGGATCATGGCGTTCACGCCGACCGATTTACCGGAACCGGTGGTACCGGCTACCAGCAGGTGCGGCATTTTCGCCAAATCGGCCACCACCGGCTCACCGGCGATGTCTTTACCCAGCACGACCGTCAACGGCGACGGATCGTTTTTAAACTGCGGACAATCCAGCACTTCGCGCAGATAAACGGTCTGACGTTTCTTGTTCGGCAACTCAAGCCCGACATAAGGCTTGCCCGGAATCACTTCCACGATACGCACGGCCACGGTAGACAGTGAGCGCGCAAGATCGCGGGAGAGATTCGAGATACGCGCGGCTTTTACGCCCGGTGCCAAATCCAGTTCGAAACGGGTAATCACAGGCCCCGGCAGTTT
Organism: Rouxiella chamberiensis; assembly: GCF_026967475.1. NCBI lineage: Bacteria > Pseudomonadati > Pseudomonadota > Gammaproteobacteria > Enterobacterales > Yersiniaceae > Rouxiella > Rouxiella chamberiensis. The sequence continues at coordinate 2,423,380 of NZ_CP114058.1, forward strand.
GTCGACCACTTCTGCCTTGATGCGATAGTCGTTGAGGCGCGCCTCGATGAGCTGGGCGGTCTGCTCAAGCGCAAACATATCGACCGGCTCTTCGGTGGCAGGCGCAGAGGTCAGGAGATCCAGACTCGGCAACGGCGTCGTCGGTTTGCTCAGCGGTTGATCGTTGCGCATCAGGAACGGGTGAATCAGGCTGTCCATCGCCGGTTTAGGTGGCTCGACGGGCTGCTGTGGCTCCACATATTTCTGCGGCTCGACGGGCTGCGGCGCGCCATACTGCGAATGCGGTTCTGCATAAACCTGGGGCTCTACCCGCTGCGGCTGCTGCGAATAATGCGGCGGCTCGACCTGCTGACGCGGTTCGGTAGCCGCTTGCGCATGCTGACCATAGGTCGCGGGTTGCGTCGATGCTTCAACCTGTGGCGAGAGTGTAAACAGCGGTTCGACCGGCGTATCATCAATCAAATCGGCCATCGGCGAGAAATTGAAGGCGTCATGAGTGCTGATATTGTGCGGCGAAACGGGCGCGGTCTGCTCAGGCTGCCGGCGAACGGGCTCCTGATACTGTGGCGTTGTTGGCGGCACCGGCGCGGCCTGATAACGGGCCTGCTCGCGTTCGGCAAAGGCCTGACGCAGTTGCGCCTGCATCAGCGCCTCTTCGTCATCTTCGATAACCGGCTCGGCGTCGGCGGAGTGCACATTGGCAGTCTCGACCTCGGCGGTTTCGCCATAGCGCTGATTCTGCTGCTCGACCCATGCCTGACGCAGTGCGGCCTGCTGCTGTTCTTCTTCCTCTTCGGCAGAAGACACCCCTGAAGGCGGCTGCTGTGCCTGCGCTTCGCGTGCCAGACGAGCCGCTTCCTGCTCCTGCTGCTCGGCGATGCGCTGCGAAGGCAGTTTGATGCCGTAGGAGGCCATTTCGCGACGGGTAGGCAATTTGACCGGATTAGGGCGAGGCAACTCGGGGCCGAATCCTTTCTTGATTTGCGGATTATCGTCGCTGGTGGCGCTGAACGCAGGCATAAAGGTGTTGGCGGCTTCGGCAGCAGAAGCTTTGCCCGCCTGTGCCAGACCGGTCGCCAGCGCGGCCGTCGCGGCAATGCTTGCGGCATCCGGCGGGGCCGTGAACTCGAACGGAGAACGGTCGTGATGCGGTTCGGCAACCTGATTCCAGTCGCCCATCTGCGGCTCGTCATAACGGCGAGACGAGGTTTCGGCCGGCGACTGAACGTGACGAGGCGCCGGCGTCTCTTCCGGGATCTCGAAACTGTACAGCGGCGGCGTTGCCTCCGGCTCCTGCACATATTGCTGTGAAGCAGAATGAGCAGACGTCGTGGCGGAAGGCGTTGGCTGCGGCGTTGCAGCCTGAACTGGCATCTCGACAGGCGACTGGGCCTGCGCGTCGACATGCGGCGCAGAGGCTGGCGTGACCGTTGCCGCGTTTTCGGCAAGCGGCTGCGTGGCGGCATTGGCCGGTGCAGCAGGCTGTGGCGCAGCGGACTGACCCACGGCCGGTGCCGAGAACAGCACGTCGTCTTCGTCATCGCCCATAGCCGCAGCAGAAATCGTCACCGCATCGGCGGCGGCAACCTGTGCAGGCGATGCCGGCGTATGATGCGCCTCATTGCCCTCTTTCGACTGATTCTTCAGCAGCGTGTCGTCGTGTTCTTCATCGTAGTCGTAGTCATACGCTTCGTCATCGCGACGCGAACGGTTGGTCATGAAGGTGGTCGCACCCAGCACGGTGCCGCCAATCTTTTCGGCGATGGTTAACCAGGACCAGCCCGTAAACAGGGTCAGACCGGCCGCCCATACGCAAAGCAGCACAAGCGTTGCGCCCACGTTGTTGAACCACGGCGTCATGGCGGTGCCGAGCAGACTGCCGATCACCCCGCCCGAGGCGAAGTAGTAAAGGTCGTCGATATTGAGCGATGCCAGACCACAAGACGTGAGAATGAGCGCCAACGTGCCTATCAGACGTAGCGAAAGGGTAAAGAAATCAATGTAATCCTGACTGTCTCGCTGTCGGAAAGAGGCCCAGCAGAGGCAAATCATGATAGGTGGAATGGCGTAGGCCAGCACCCCGAAAATAAAGAACAGCGTATCGGCCATCCAGGCACCGACACCGCCTCCCAAATTATGGATAGGACCGTGCCAGGAGGTCTGGGACCAACTCGGATCGGACGGATTGAAACTGAGTAATGCCGCCATCAAATAAATGGCAAACACCGCCACCACAACCAGCACAGCCTCCAGAATTCGTCGGCTTCCGCTCAGTTTTCTCAAGGTAACGTCTTTGTCTTCTGTATATTCCTGGCTCAAGAAAGGCTCTCCAGGTTCCTGTGAACTGAAATAGCGATAGCGCCGGGAACAAACCCCGACGCCAGAGCTGTATGAATAAACAGGAGTGTAGCGAAATAAATTAGGTTTTGCACCTGAACCTTTTGCTTACCGGGTCTTAATTACCAGGCGGTTAGTCTGTTTCACTTCTTCCATGACCACATAGGTACGGGTGTCGTTAACGCCCGGCAAACGAAGCAACGTTTCGCCCAGCAGTTTACGGTAAGCAGACATATCCGGTACACGCGTTTTCAACAAATAGTCGAAGTCGCCGGAGACCAGGTGACACTCCTGAATATCTTCTAGTTTTTGTACTGCTGCATTGAATTGCTCAAACACATCCGGTGCGCCACGGTTGAGGGTAATCTCAACGAACACCAGCAACGATGCATCCAGATAGTGAGGATTAAGCAACGCAGTGTAGCCATGAATGAAGTTTTGACGTTCCAGACGGCGAACGCGCTCCAGACATGGTGTAGGCGACAAACCTACACGTTTTGAAAGCTCGACGTTAGAGATCCGGCCATCCTTTTGCAGCTCATTAAGAATGTTACGGTCAATACGGTCGAGATCTTTACCCGGACGCTTCTTGTTATCTACCATTATTATTATCTCTCTGATGTCCTTCCCTGCACTTGCCATACCCTAACCAACTTCAATGTAATAAGGGCTTATCCTAAGCGAAGACCTGTTTTTTATAGGTTGTTACGACTCATCTCAAGACGTCATACCCCTGTCATAAGGAAACGAATTTTAGAGCGGAGCCGAAAAAAGAAATAACGCTAAGTGACTAATCAGGCTAGACAAAACCCATAATACGATTGCAAGTGTTTAAAAAACAGACAACCTGTACCTCAAACGAGTAAAGCGGTAGCACATTGTGTGATTTTAAAACGCTGGCTGGCGTTTAATTTCTTCTTCCCTAGATGTTTTCGCAAATGCACAGCGGATTGTCAAAGTAAAAGAAGCAAAATCAGAAGAACATGCCGGATAGAAATCTGACAACGTCCTTTTTTGCTGTCTTTTCAGAATGAACAATAACAAAAGCCGACAGAGAAACTCGAACGGAAAACATTTTTACAGGCGATTTCAGGTAAAAACTATCAGACAAATCGCTAACAACATCTGAGTATGCTTTTTTTACGCGTCAGTTTTCCCTACAATCTCTCCCATCATGCAGTTTGCCAAAACGGAGATTCATTCTCATGGGTACAGTAAGACACAGCAAGTTATTGATTCTAGGGTCTGGCCCTGCAGGTTATACGGCGGCAGTCTATGCTGCACGCGCCAACCTGAAACCGGTCCTCATCACCGGTATCGAAAAAGGCGGTCAGTTGACCACCACCACGGAAGTGGAAAACTGGCCGGGTGATCCTGAAGGTTTGACTGGACCGGGTCTGATGGACCGCATGCACGAGCACGCGACCAAGTTCAACACCGAAATCATTTTCGACCATATCAACCGCGTAGATCTGCAATCTCGTCCTTTCCGCCTGTTTGGCGACAGCGAAGAGTACACCTGCGATGCGCTGATTATTGCGACCGGTGCATCTGCGCGCTATCTGGGTCTGCCTTCCGAAGAAGCCTTCAAGGGCCGCGGTGTGTCTGCCTGCGCCACCTGCGACGGTTTCTTCTATCGCAACCAGAAAGTCGCGGTGGTCGGCGGCGGCAACACGGCGGTTGAAGAAGCGCTGTATCTGGCAAACATCGCCTCTGAAGTCCATCTGATTCACCGTCGCGAAGTCTTCCGTGCGGAAAAAATCCTGATTGACCGCCTGAACGAGAAAGTTGCCAGCGGCAAAATCGTGCTGCACACCAACAAGACGCTGGACGAAGTCACCGGCGACGAAATGGGCGTGACGGGTGCCAACCTGCGCGACATTCATAACGGCGAACTGGCGAAAGTCGATGTAGCCGGAATGTTTATCGCCATCGGCCACAGCCCGAACACGGGTATCTTCCAGGGTCAGCTGGAGCTTGAAAACGGCTACATCAAAGTGCAGTCCGGCATTCAGGGCAACGCGACCCAGACCAGTATTCCGGGCGTGTTCGCGGCAGGCGATGTGATGGACCACGTGTACCGTCAGGCTATCACCTCCGCAGGCACCGGCTGTATGGCCGCGCTTGATGCCGAGCGTTATCTGGACGGCCTGGCGGAAGCCAACTTCCAGTAATCTGCCTGACTCTCTTTAACAGTCAGTGCAAACAGGGCGGCCTTCGGGTCGCCTTTTTTATTGCGGCTTTTTCTCGGCCTCAAGTGTTCATCTCGCGAAAGACCCTGTAGACTATGCGGGCTTTCCATTTCGCCTGGAAATCAGGGTTGGAAGCACCTTGGCGTGCTTTTGGAATCACCTATTCTGCATTCGGGCTTCGCGCAATGAATAAAACACGGCAACAAGAACTCCTCCGCTGGCTCAAACAACAGAGCGGCCGAGCGAAAAAATGGACGCGGCTTTCCATGATGCTCGGCCTGCTTTCCGGTCTGCTGATTCTGGCGCAGGCATGGCTGCTCGCAGGGTTGCTGCATCATCTTGTCGTTCTGCACACTCCACGCAGCGCACTGTGGCAAAACTTTCTCTTTCTGGCGCTCACCTTTGTGCTGCGCGCGGGCGTCACCTGGCTGCGCGAACAGGTCGGCTTTATCTGCGGTCGCCTTGTTCGCGAGGCGATGCGAAAACAGGTGCTGGATCGCCTGCATCAACTTGGCCCGGCCTGGATAAAAGGCAAACCGGCCGGAAGCTGGGCAACGCTTATCCTCGAGCAAATCGAAGAGATGCAGGACTATTACGCGCGCTATCTTCCGCAAATTTCACTGGCGGGGATCATTCCACTGCTGATTCTGGTCAGCGTCTTTCCGATTAACTGGGCTGCCGGCCTGATTCTGCTGGTCACCGCCCCGCTCATTCCGCTGTTTATGGCGCTGGTCGGCATGGGCGCGGCGGATGCCAATCGCCGCAACTTTCAGGCACTGGCGCGGCTCGGCGGACAATTTCTCGACAGCCTGCGCGGGCTTGACACGCTACGGCTGTTCAACCGCGCCGAGGCCGAGCTTGCGCAAATAACCGCCTCGACAGAGGATTTCCGCGCCCGCACGATGGACGTGCTGCGACTGGCCTTTCTCTCATCCGCCGTGCTGGAATTTTTTGCCTCGATTTCCATTGCCGTGGTCGCCGTATACTTTGGTTTTTCCTATATGGGCGAGCTGAATTTCGGGCATTACGGCACGCCGATCACCCTGTTTTCGGGCTTTCTGGTGCTGATTCTGGCACCCGAGTTTTTCCAGCCGCTGCGCGATCTCGGGGTATTTTATCATGCCAAGGCGCAGGCCGTGGGCGCGGCAGAAAGTCTGGTCGCCTTTTTAGGTGCCGAAGGGACACCTCCTTCCTGCGGTCAACAGCCCTGGAAAGATGCCGGTCCTGTCACCCTCGAGGCCCTCGACCTCATCGTGCTTTCGCCGCAGGGCGAGAGACTCGCGGGTCCCCTTAACTTTACGCTGGCAGCGGGCCGCCGTGTGGCGATTGTCGGGCTGAGCGGCGCCGGTAAAAGTTCGCTGCTCAACGTCTTGCTCGGGTTTTTACCCTATCGCGGTCAACTGCGGGTCAACGGCTGCGAGCTGCGCGAGATTGCGGTAGACGACTGGCGGCAGCACCTCGGCTGGGTAGGGCAAAACCCTCATCTGCCGGAATCCACGATAAGGGAAAACATTATGCTGGGTCAGCCGAACGTCGGCCTGCAACGGCTCGAAGACGCTATCTTGCAGGCCCATGTCGATGAATTTACCGCGCAGCTGCCACAGGGAATCGACACGCCTATCGGCGAAGAGGCGGCGCGGCTTTCCGTCGGGCAGGCGCAGCGTGTGGCCGTGGCTCGCGCCCTTTTGTCTCCATGCGCACTTTTGCTGCTCGACGAACCGGCGGCGAGCCTCGATGCCGACAGCGAACGGCGGGTGATGCACGCGCTCAATCAGGCGGCGAAACGCCAGACCACGCTGCTGGTCACGCATCGGCTTGAAGACACCGCGCAGTATGACGAGGTGTGGGTCATGGAAAACGGCATGCTGGTCGAGCAAGGTCATTATCAGCCGCTGGTTGCCCGCAACGGGCGGTTTGCCAGCCTGCTCACTCAGCGCATTTCGGAGCCACAGTCATGAGAACCTTGCTGCCGTTTCTGGCGCTTTACCGCCGCCACTGGATTCGCATGGCCCTCGGGATTTTGCTTGCCATTGTGACACTGCTGGCCAGCATCGGCCTGCTGACCCTGTCGGGTTGGTTCCTGGCTGCCGCCTCGCTCGCGGGGCTGGCCGGGATCTACAGCTTTAACTACATGCTTCCCGCGGCAGGCGTGCGCGGAGCTGCCATTATTCGCACCGCCGGACGCTATGCCGAAAGACTCGCCAGCCACGACGCCACCTTCCGCGTGCTGGCGCATCTGCGTGTATTTACGTTCAGTAAACTGCTGCCGCTCACGCCGGGCGGACTGGCAGGCTTTCAGAAAGCTGAACTGCTGAACCGGCTGGTGGCCGATGTCGATACCCTCGACCATCTGTATCTGCGGGTGATTTCTCCGCTGATCGCCGCGCTGGCCGTTATTGTGGTGGTGACTTTCGGCATGAGTTTTCTGGATGTTCATCTGGCCCTGCTGCTGGGCGGCATCATGCTGGCGCTGCTTTTGCTGCTGCCCCTCGCGTTTTACCGCGCCGGAAAACCGCTCGGGCGTGACCTCACCCATCTGCGCGGCGAGTATCGTACGCAACTCGATGGCTGGTTGCAGGCGCAGGCCGAACTGGTGATTTTCGGGGCGCAGGCGAGTCGACGACAACAGCTGGATGCCGTCGAACGCCGCTGGATGCATCGCCAGCAGCAGCAAGCCAGACTCTCCGGACTTTCGCAGGCGCTAATGATTGCCGCCTCGGGCCTGACCGTTTGCCTGCTGTTATGGCTCGCGGCAGGGGTATCGACGCATTGCCCGAACCGGGTGCGCTGCTGGCGCTGTTTGTGTTCACGCCGCTGGCGGCCTTTGAAGCGCTGGGTCCCGTGGCGGGCGCGTTCCCGCATGTGGGTCAGGTTGTGGCCTCGGCAGAACGGGTCAGTCAGATTATCGGTCAGCAACCCGCTGTCACGTTTCCTATACAGGGCGCGTCTTCTGCGGCGACGGCGCACGTGTCGATACGGCACGTCAGCTTCCGTTACCCTTTTCAACCGTTCGAGGTGCTCAAAGACATTACGCTTGAAATCCGCGCGGGTGAGCACGTTGTGCTGCTTGGCAAAACCGGCTGCGGAAAATCGACGCTGGCACAACTGTTAACCCGCGCCTGGGACCCTCAGCAGGGCCATATTCTGCTTAACGGTGTTTCGTTGGAAGATTATCAACAATCGACCCTGCGCAGCATGGTGACCGTGTTAAGCCAGCGTGTTCACGTCTTTAACGCTACGCTTCGCGATAATCTGCTGCTTGCCGCGCCCGCCAGTGATGACGCGGCTCTTGCCGTGGCGTTAAGTCAGGTTGATTTGCAGGCATTACTGGAAAATAGCGGGCTTGATGCCTGGCTGGGTGAAGGCGGCCGTCAGCTTTCGGGCGGCGAACAGCGAAGGCTGGGGCTGGCGCGTGCCTTGCTGCACGATGCGCCGCTGTGGATCCTCGACGAGCCCACCGAAGGACTGGATGCCGAAACCGAGCGCCATATCCTGACGCTGCTCGACACCCATTGCCGAGATAAAACCCTGCTGCTTATCACGCATCGGCTGACAGGGCTGGAAAAAATGGATCGCCGAATCACGATGGAAGCAGGCAGGATAATTTCGCCCTAAACTCATCTATAATCAGGCAAACTTATTATATTTCAGGGAGCGCGCGCTCCCGCAGATTTCAGGAATGCTATGCGTCTGGTCCAGCTTTCAGCCCATTCAGTCGATTTTCCGCCGCCGGAAACTGCCCTGCGCCAGCCCGAGGGTCTGCTGGCGATTGGGGGCGATCTCTCCCCTCCCCGCCTGCTCAATGCCTATCGGCACGGGATTTTCCCGTGGTTCGAACCGGGCGAGGAGATTCTGTGGTGGTCGCCGGACCCGCGTGCCGTGCTGTACCCTGAAGAACGCCATATCAGCCGCAGCCTACGACGTTTTCTGCGGCAGACCGCGTATCGCTACACCCTGAATCGCGCCTTTGAACAGGTTATTCACGCCTGCGCCGAAGCCCGTCAGGACGGCACCTGGATAGGTCCGCTGGTGCAGCAGGGTTATCTTGCCCTGCATCATCAGGGTCATGCGCATTCGATTGAGGTCTGGTCTGGCGATGAACTGGTCGGCGGCATGTATGGTGTGGCGGTTGGCGGGCTGTTCTGCGGCGAGTCGATGTTTAGCCGCCGCGTCAATGCATCCAAGTGTGCAATAATGACTTTTTGCCACTATTTTACCGCAATTGGCGGAGAACCGATTGACTGTCAGGTCCTCAACCCTCACACTGCGTCGCTGGGTGCGAGAGAGATCCCCCGCCGCCAATTTTTGCAGCAGTTATCCCGACTTTCGCAACGCCAGTTGCCGCCGGAATGCTGGTTGCCCCAAGACTTACCCCCACATGACGTTGATTTGCCATCCCTCCTGATGGAATAGGGAATGAGTGCGGCAAACGCCAACAATTCTTTACATAATGTGGGTTTTTCGGCATTATCTTGCCGATTAAAAAACTATGGTAGTAACACCTAGAGGACTCGATGGCCAAAGAAGACAACATTGAAATGCAGGGCACCGTATTGGATACGTTGCCAAACACCATGTTCCGCGTTGAATTGGAAAACGGACACGTGGTAACCGCACACATCTCCGGTAAAATGCGCAAGAACTACATCCGCATCCTGACGGGCGACAAAGTCACTGTAGAGTTGACCCCGTACGACCTGAGCAAAGGCCGCATTGTCTTCCGTAGCCGCTGATAGGCTCGCTCATCGCTGATTTTTCTCGCGATACCTGAGGTTACCCATTTCGCTCTTCCCACATTCAGTAATGAAGCGTGGCGAGGGCGTTTTGTGATATCCGCTATTCAGAGCCTAATAAGCGGCTTCAGAAGATAATACAGATAACCGGTGAGCCTTTCGTTTGCCGGTAAATATCAATAAAAAAGGCGATGTTTTCACATCGCCTTTTTCTATTTTAACGCCTTGTGCCTTCTAAAGCGGGGTCAGTGAACCGCGCCCTCTTCTTTCAGCTTCTGCGCACTCATAAAGTGATAGGTCAGTTTGTCGGCCGCTTTGTCTAGTCCGACAGACACGGAACCGCCGTCAACCAGTGAACCAAACAGCAGTTCGTTGGCCAGCGGTTTCTTCAGGTTTTCCTGCACGGTACGCGTCATCGGGCGAGCGCCCATGGCACGGTCGTACCCTTTCACGGTCAGCCAGTCGCGCGCTTCGTCACTCACTTCAAGCGACACGCCTTTCGCATCCAGCTGAGCCTGCAGTTCGACGATAAACTTGTCGACAACCTGCTGGATAACCTCGGTGGACAGGTGGTTGAACCAAATCACGTTGTCCAGACGGTTGCGGAACTCTGGCGTAAACACTTTCTTGATCTCGTCCATGGCGTCAGGGCTGTTGTCCTGATGAATAAGACCAATCGATTTACGCTCGGTTTCACGCACACCGGCATTGGTGGTCATGACCAGTATCACGTTACGGAAATCGGCTTTGCGGCCGTTGTTATCGGTCAGCGTACCGTTGTCCATGACCTGCAGCAGCAGGTTGAAGACGTCTGGATGCGCTTTCTCGATTTCATCGAGCAGCACGACCGCGTGAGGATGCTTGATAACCGCATCGGTCAGCAGACCGCCCTGATCGAAACCAACATAGCCTGGAGGCGCACCGATCAGACGGCTCACGGTGTGACGCTCCATATATTCCGACATATCGAAACGCAGCAGTTCGATGTCCAGCGCTTTCGCAAGCTGAAGCGTGACCTCGGTTTTCCCGACACCGGTCGGACCGGCAAACAGGAAGGAACCGACAGGCTTGCGGTCCTGGCTCAGACCGGCACGGCTCATCTTGATAGCTTCGGTCAGCGCTTCGACGGCGTTGTCTTGTCCGAATACCAGCATTTTCAGGCGATCGCCGAGGTTTTTCAGCACATCGCGGTCGGTGGCTGACACGGTTTTCTCCGGAATGCGGGCAATACGGGCAACCACGCTTTCGATATCGCTGACATTAACGGTTTTCTTGCGCTTGCTCACCGGCATCAGACGGGCACGCGCACCGGCTTCGTCAATGACGTCGATGGCTTTGTCCGGCAGATGACGGTCGTTGATGTATTTCACCGACAGTTCAACCGCAGCACGCACCGCCTTGGCGGTGTAACGCACGTCATGGTGCGCTTCGTACTTGGTTTTCAGGCCATTGATAATCTGCACCGTTTCTTCCGGAGAAGGCTCGGTGATATCAATTTTCTGGAAACGTCGGGCCAGCGCGCGATCTTTTTCGAAGATGCTGCTGAATTCCTGATACGTCGTTGAGCCGATCACACGGATCTTGCCGCTCGACAGCAGCGGTTTGATAAGATTCGCGGCATCAACCTGACCGCCGGACGCGGCACCTGCGCCGATGATAGTGTGGATCTCATCGATGAACAGAATGCTGTTCTTGTCCTGCTCGAGCTGTTTCAGCAAAGTCTTGAAGCGTTTTTCGAAATCGCCGCGGTATTTGGTTCCGGCAAGCAGTGAACCAATGTCCAGAGAATAGAGCGTGCAGTCGGCCATGATTTCCGGCACATCGCCCTGTTCAATACGCCAGGCGAGACCCTCGGCGATCGCTGTTTTACCTACGCCGGACTCACCCACCAGCAGCGGATTGTTCTTGCGACGGCGGCACAGCACCTGAATAGCACGTTCCAACTCTTTATCGCGGCCAATCAGCGGGTCGATGCCACCAACACGCGCCAACTGGTTAAGATTTGTGGTGAAGTTCTCCATACGATCTTCCCCTGCCGACTGCTCTTCGTTAACCGGGTTCTCCGCATTGTTCGGAGCCTGGCTCGCTTCGTCTTTACGCGTACCGTGGGAAATGAAGTTCACCACGTCAAGGCGGCTGACATCGTGCTTGCGCAACAGATAGGCAGCCTGAGATTCCTGTTCACTGAAGATGGCGACCAGCACGTTCGCGCCGGACACTTCACTTCGGCCTGAAGACTGCACATGGAAAACAGCGCGTTGCAGCACACGTTGGAAACTCAACGTCGGCTGGGTATCTCGCTCTTCTTCACTTGCAGGTAAAGTGGGTGTGGTCTGTTCGATGAAGGCTTCCAATTCCTGACGTAAGGCCACAAGATCGACCGTACAGGCCTCAAGCGCTTCACGAGCCGCCGGGTTGCTCAGCAACGCCAACAGCAGGTGCTCGACGGTCATAAACTCATGCCGGTGCTCGCGGGCTCTTGCGAAAGCCATATTGAGACTGAGTTCAAGTTCTTGATTGAGCATAGGCACCTCCCAAATAGATTGCCTTAATCAGGCTTTTTCCAGCGTACACAGCAACGGATGCTCGTTCTCCTTGGCGTAGCTATTCACATGTGCGACTTTGGTTTCAGCCACTTCCGCGGTGTAGGTACCGCATACGGCCTTGCCTTTATAGTGCACTGTAAGCATCAGTTGCGTTGCACGTTCAATATCATAAGAAAAGAACTTTTGCAGAAACGTCAATCACAAATTCCATTGGAGTGTAATCGTCGTTGTTTAATATAACTTTATACATAGATGGCGGTTTTAGCTCTTCCTTTTGCTTGTCCGCTGCCAAATGTTCAAAATTTTGCCAATCTTGATTGTCGCCCATCGCCTGTCCGTACCTTTTGTATCTTGAATACTGTTGAAGACCGTCCAAATCGACACGCGACGAAAGCGCTGCTGCTTTTTCTCTCGTCCGGTCACTGGAGCACTTCAGCTATTTTATCATTTTTTGAGCATCCTTGCCGCAGGTGATAGGTTGCGATTTTTTTCAGACTGATTGACACAAAATCCGCTTAAAAAATCTTAATATCGTTACCTGCTTCAAACTTTGAATAACTGCCTGCCCCGGACAATTAGTCCTCTCTTGACGTCTTAGACTAATACACTAGAGTGTAAATTTATAAGCCGGATGAGCTATTGCACATCCTCCTTTTTCACGTATTTTCGTGCATAAATACGTCTAAAATCGGGCTTTAACTCTTTATAACTGCCATCTTAGTCATGAGAGGGATGTGAGAGCATGGAGACGGGTACTGTTAAATGGTTCAATAATGCCAAGGGTTTCGGTTTCATCTGTCCTTTGGGCGGCGGCGAGGACATCTTCGCCCACTACTCCACCATCAAAATGGAGGGTTATCGAACACTCAAGGCAGGGCAACAGGTCAGCTATGATGTTCATGAAGGCCCTAAAGGAAACCATGCCAGCATTATCATTCCAGTTGAAACCGAAGCGGTCGCCTGACCGGCCCACTCAACGTCGGGTGATAACAGCAGACAATCATGCAAACTTGATAAAATACCAGTCGCTGTTGGCTGGTATTTTATTTATGGGGAGAAAGTTTCGCTCTTCAAGCGTTCTATTCAAAATAATTTAACTTTATTTTATCGCCGTCTGCTCACGCCGTGCGTGTCATCAAGATAAACCCTTCATAAACAGCTTAATAAGACTGTTAACTCGCCCTATTATCGTTGCAATCTGGTTTAGCGTTCTGCTGCTCAAATAGCGCCAATTTCCCCTATTGGTCTATTACTATGTCGACGCTAAGCTTACCTTCATCGCAATCCACACCGCAATCCGGCCTGGCGCTACTTTGCTCGCTGATAACCGGTCACGCCATGCCCGGCAGAATGTGGCGAAAATTTTCGTATCGCCTGAAGTTTATGGCACGCAGTCTGTTTTACCCACGTGCCACCCTTCAGGTCATGAACCAGCTGGCGGCACATCCGCTCAGGGACGAAATTCTGCTGGCCCAGCCCACCTTACCCTGCAAGGTGCATCGCCCCTATCTGGCGGCCAATATGACACGCAGACAGCACGTGCAAGGCCTGTGCGATCATTATCAGTTTATCCGCGACAGGATGCCGCTTGCCCTGCAACTCGGCCATCTCTCCGCTACGCCGCTGAAACTTGCAACCTTTGCAGGAAAAGACCAGACCCTTTTTTCCATCGCCATGAATGCCACACAACACGTCGATAAAGAAGGCGAAATAACCTTAAGGTTTATCGATAAAAATAATACGGCGCTGGCTAACATCACCTTTGCGTTTATTCATCTCGACTCCTTACCCACGTTATTTATCGGGGCAATTCAGGGACCCGCGCAACATATTGAACATCAACATATTCAACAGGCGACTAAAGCCTGCCACGGACTCTTTCCCAAGCGGATATTAATGGAAGCCGTCTTGTTGATAGCCGATAAAATGAATATGCAGCAGGTGTTTGCCGTCGGGAATAAAACGCATATCTATGAATGCCCGCGCTATAACAAACGTAAAAAGTTTGTCTTTGCCGATTACGACGCCTTCTGGCAAACCCTCGGCGCGCATCAGCACAGCAACGGCTATTACCATTTTCCCCTTCAGGTGACCCACAAATCGCTGGACGATATCGCCAGCAAGAAACGCGCAGAATACCGCCGCCGCTATCAACTGCTCGACGATATGGAAATGCAGATAAGGGAGAAATTCTGATTTTCAAGTGTGAAGCATAGGCTCTACACCCGAAGTTAGTGAACAAATGGGATAGGCAAAGTAGTTGAAGTTGTAGCAAGGCGGCAAGTAAGCAAATCCCCGGGAGCTGACATAAGTCAGTGACCGGGGTGCGCGCGCGTAGCCAACACCGCTACAGCTTCAAATACGAAGCCTATTAGTCTGCACGCCCACGCGCGAGCCAGGCTACACGCGAAAACATCTGCTTCAACACCGTCGGCACTGCACCTCCGCCGCGCCCTGCCGCCGCCATCGCGACTTCTATTGCCAGATCCGGCTTTGAACTGCGGCGTACCGCGTTTTCGATGATTTGTCGTGTCGAGACATTGGCGTGCTCCGGCGTGCCTGCTGCGCGTCGGTATACTTCTTCGAAACCATGGCGATAAAGATAATTTTCGATGTCCATTGCGGGAAATGCCGTCAATCGATGACGCAGCATTTCGTCGTTGTTCTCGACCATGCTGGAAACGGTTGCGGCATATTTCTTGCCTGCTTCATCGCCGTCCACCAGCACGTGCCACTCGATACCCATCTGACGGGCAAAGCGCAGCAGCGGTTTTAATCCGCTTTGCGCGAATTCGATAACCTTGATGCCCTCCGACTCGAAATTGTAGCCGCACTGACGCGCCAGCTGGTTTAATAGCCAGACCTCCGTTTCGCCCTCAACCAGCAGCCAGCAACGGGCAAACAGCGACGACGGACGACTGTAGCGAATGTGGAAGGCTATGCGACGGCTGTCTTCCGAACTCATGCCCTGCGGCCCGATGCGGTAGGCGGCCACCTTGCCGGACTCTCTGACCAGTCGGCAAATCTGCTCGACCGGCACCAGCGACAGCAAGTCGCCGGAGTTGGTGGTGGTAATGCGTTGCAAAGGGAGCTGTTCGAGCAAGCCCCACGCCACCGACAGCATGATCGGGTGCAGGCGGGTTTCGGGGTCTTCTATCAGCAACAGCGGTCGCGCGTCGGGATGCAGGGCTACGGAACCCTTGGCCTGCAACAGCGTCGAGAACATGGCGAGCAGCATCACGCGCATACTGCGGCTGTTGGGTTCGGCAATCATTTGGTTGATGTTATTCAACGAACGCCACGCCTGACGGCTTTCGGCCCTGCCCTGACGTTTCTGCTGCCAGGTATGCCGGTTGCGACGACGCTCTTCGGCAAGCCCTGTGGCGCTCCCTTTATCACTTCGCATTTCAGGCAGAGTCGACAGAACTCCCTTTGCCCCGCCGCCCGTGGCTTCGAGGTGAGTGACGGCCTGTTTGTCTGCGCCGAAACTGCCGGGGGTAAAACTGTTCATACCAAAGTAGTGCTCGAGCAGTTGCTGCATCGCCGCCAGACCCTGACGCAATTCGGCGTTGGTCAACAGCTGCGGATTGTGAACCAGCCCCTGCGTCAGTTCGTCGAGCTGACGCGCCAGACTGGCGTTGTCCTGCTGCAACTGCGGCGCGAGATCTTCCTTGCTTATCCGGCGGATGAAACGGGCATCGCGCAGGCGCAGTACCGGGTGCAGTCTGATCAGGGCTTTCGCCAGAGGATCGATGGTGGTCAGTGCCAGCGGCTCACCGTTTGCCGACAAAAAGGTTCGCCAGGTGGCCACGCTGCCGTCATCGTCCATTTCGCCTTCGAGACGATAATAGATGCGGTTCAGTTTATCGCTACAGCGCACCCACAGCGGCGACAGCGGATTGAAACGCGGCGACATGTGGTTGCCCGGCTGATTCTCGCAGAAAGTAAACACCACATGCAGGTAGCGCTGCTTCTCTTTCAGCTCACCGGCCGGAAAATGGAAATCCTGTTCCTGAAAACAGTAGAGGTCGGATTCGGGCGACAACAGCAGGCTCAGCGCGTCGAGCAGGCTGGATTTACCCCATGCATTCTCGCCCAGCAGCACCGTATTGGTGTTGAGCGTGCCCTGATGCGTCGTCGGACGCGCAGTGCTGAGTGCGTCAAGTGCCACCCCGCGCCGGTCAGGCTGGGTCAGAGTCAACGAGAGGCGGTTTATCCCCCGGAATCCGGCGATATCGATATGCTCAAGATACATTGGCACCTCCCGTGCAGCGTTTATTCCCGTTCGGGTTCCTCATCCGAGGATGACGACAAAATGGGGTGTTGGTCAAGCAACGATAAGAAAACGCGCGATGCCCTGCTACCGAACTTTACTCTACAGGGCATTTTCGCTAGGTTGTGGCACGTTTTCTTCCTCTATCAATATGGACGTTGTTTTTCTATGTATTCTGGACTGCTCATCATTCTTGTTCCCCTTGTTCTGGGGTATCTGATCCCGGTCAAAAATCGCGGGCTTCTGCATCTTGTGAATCAAATGCTGAGCTGGATGGTCTACGTTATCCTGTTCATTATGGGCATCAGTCTGGCGTTTCTCGACAATCTCGGCACCAACTTATTAATGATTTTCCGATACAGCTCGGTCTTTTTTGTCTGTATTTTTGCCATCAACCTTTTCGCTCTGTGGTTGCTTGAGCGCCGCAAGCCGTGGAAATCGAAATATCAACAGGAAGCCCTGCCGTCAAGATTGCGCATGGCGCTGGACTCGCTGCGCCTGTGCGGCGTGGTGGTGGCCGGATTCATGCTCGGCCTGACGCAATGGCACTGGCTGACCTACGCCGGAGAAGCCAGCGAAGCCGCGCTGATTTTCCTGCTGGTGCTGGTCGGGCTGCAACTGGGCAACAGCAGCATGACGCTGCGCCAGATTGTGCTTAATCGCCGCGGCATGCTGGTGGCCGGCGTGGTGGGCATTGCCTCGCTCGGCGGCGGCCTGATTGCCGCCCTGCTGCTCGGCCTGCCGCTGAAAACCGGACTCGCGGTCGCTTCGGGGTATGGCTGGTATTCCCTGTCGGGCATCGTGCTGACCGACGCGTTTGGACCGGTCATCGGCAGTGCCGCCTTTTTCAACGATTTGGCCCGCGAACTCTGCGCCATCATGCTTATCCCGACGTTGGTGCGCACCAGTCGCTCCTCGGCGCTCGGGCTTTGCGGTGCGACCTCGATGGACTTCACCCTGCCGGTTCTGCAACGCAGCGGTGGACTCGATATGGTCCCGGCCGCCGTGGTACACGGCTTTGTACTAAGCCTGATTGCCCCGATTTTAATGGCCGTCTTCTCGTCCTGAAAAACTTATCGTCTATGCTTACCCCCAGTGCTTTTAAATTTATTGAAACCGCAGGCCTTTTTCCTGCGGTAATAAAAACAGTAAACACCGGAGGGATTCATGAAACAAACCGTCGCGGCATTCATCGCAAAAACGCTCGAAGAGGCTGGAGTCAAAAGAATTTGGGGCGTTACGGGCGATTCGCTGAACGGCCTGAGTGACAGCCTCAACCGCATGGGCACCATCGAGTGGCTCGGGACGCGTCACGAAGAGGTGGCAGCCTTTGCCGCCGGTGCCGAAGCGCAGATTACCGGCAAACTCGCCGTGTGCGCAGGCTCCTGCGGACCGGGCAACCTGCATTTAATCAATGGCCTGTTCGAATGCCATCGCAGCCACGTGCCTGTGGTCGCCATTGCCGCACATATTCCTTCCAGCGAAATCGGCAGCGGCTATTTTCAGGAAACGCATCCGACCGAACTGTTTCGGGAGTGCAGCCACTACTGCGAAATGGTAACCAACCCCGAACAGCTGCCGCAGGTGCTGGGCATCGCGATGCGCAAGGCGATTCTGAACAAGGGCGTTTCAGTCATCGTCGTACCGGGCGATGTGGCGCTGCTACCGGCTCCGGAAGGGGCAGACACCACGTGGTATCAGCCTCTCCTGCCGGTGGTTCATCCGCCACGCTCGGAGCTGGACAAGCTTGCAGAAACTGCTCAACGGTTCGGCCAACATCACGCTGATGTGCGGCAGTGGCTGTGCGGGCGCGCATCAGGAAGTGGTTCAGCTTGCCGAAACGCTGAAAGCGCCGGTTGTTCACGCCCTGCGCGGCAAGGAATACGTGGAATGGGACAACCCGTACGACGTCGGCATGACCGGGCTGATTGGTTTCTCGTCGGGCTATCACGCGATGATGAACGCCGATACGCTGGTGCTGCTCGGCACGCAGTTCCCCTATCGCGCCTTCTATCCGTCCGATGCCAACATCATTCAGATTGATATTAATCCGGGCAGCATTGGCTCGCATTGCCACGTGGATATGGCGCTGGTCGGCGACATTAAATCGACCCTCACGGCGCTGCTGCCGAGTCTGGCGGCCAAGAGCGACACCCGCTTCCTCGACAAGGCGCGCAAGCACTATCTCGATGCGCGCAAAAGTCTGGACGACCTCGCCACCGCCAATGACAAGCAGGCGATTCACCCGCAATATCTGGCGCAGCAAATCAGCAAGTTTGCCGATGAAGATGCGATTTTCACCTGCGACGTCGGCACGCCGACCGTCTGGGCCTGTCGTTATCTGCAAATGAACGGCAAACGCCGTCTACTGGGCTCCTTCAACCACGGCTCCATGGCCAACGCCATGCCGCAGGCTATCGGTGCACAGGCTATCGACAGAAACCGTCAGGTCGTCGCGATGTGTGGCGACGGCGGCTTTGCGATGCTGATGGGCGATTTCCTGTCTATCGCGCAGCATAAACTGCCGGTCAAACTGGTGATTTTCAACAACAGTTCACTGGGTTTTGTGGCGATGGAGATGAAGGCCGGTGGCTATCTGACAGACGGCACCGAGCTGAACAATCCCGATTTTGCCGCCATTGCCGAGGCGACCGGCATCAAGGGCATTCGTCTTGAAAAAGCCTCCGACGTCGATGCCGCCCTGCAGGAAGCCTTCGCGCACGACGGCCCGGTACTTATCGACGCCCGTACCGCCAAGGAAGAACTCGCGATGCCGCCACAGATAAAAATGGAGCAGGCAAAGGGCTTTAGCCTCTATATGCTGCGCGCCATCATCAACGGTCGCGGTGATGAAGTCGTTGATTTGGCGAAAACTAACTGGCTGCGTTAGGGAAAGCGCTCTGCTTTTTGGCAATTTAGAGGTATATAGTGGAAGTCACATTCCCGGGGAGGCGCGTGTCGTCTCCTGTCTTTTAATGCCAAGAGTGAGAGGAAGCAACGTTGATCGATTTACGTAGTGACACCGTTACGCGCCCGAGTGAGGCGATGCGCAAGGCCATGTACCAGGCCGAAGTCGGCGATGATGTGTACGGCGATGACCCGACCGTCAACGCGCTGCAGGCGCAGGTTTGTGAACTAACCGGCAAGGAAGCCGCGCTGTTTTTCCCGACCGGAACTCAGGCCAACCTGGTTGCCCTGCTCTCTCACTGCCAGCGTGGCGACGAGTATATCGTCGGTCAGAAGGCCCATAACTACATGTATGAGGGCGGCGGTGCGGCCGTGCTCGGCAGTATTCAGCCTCAGCCGCTGGATATGGCCGAAGACGGCACAATCCCGCTCGACAAGGTCGCCGCCGCCATCAAGGCCGATGACATCCACTTCGCCCGTACCCGCCTGCTCAGCCTCGAAAATACCCACAGCGGCAAAGTGCTGCCGCTCGACTATCTGCAACGGGCCTTCGCCTTCACGCGCGAAAAAGGTCTGGCGCTGCATATCGACGGAGCACGCATCATGAATGCGGCGGTCGCGCTAGACGTTCCGCTGGGCGACATCACCCGTTATTGCGACACGCTGACAATCTGCCTGTCGAAAGGGCTGGGTACGCCGGTAGGTTCGGTGCTGTGCGGCAGCCGGGAGTTCATCCAGCGCGCCAACCGCTGGAGAAAAATGACCGGCGGCGGAATGCGCCAGTCGGGTATTCTGGCCGCAGCCGCGATTTATGCGCTGGAAAACAATGTGCAGCGCTTGCAGGAAGACCATGATAACGCCCGCTGGCTGGAACAGCAGCTGCGCGCCATCGGCCTCGACATCGTGGCACCCGGCGCGCAGACCAATATTCTGTATCTTCGCCAGTCTGCCGAAAGGGCGGCCCGACTGGGTCCGTGGATGCGCGAACGGGGCGTGCTTATCTCCTCCGCTCCGCTTACCCGTTTGATTACGCACATTAATATCAGCCGTCAGGATCTGGAGAAGGTTGTCGAACTGTGGCAGCGTTTCCTGCGCGATCCGGGCTAAACTACGGCCCGCAGAGGGAGCGAGTCGGGAGTTGACTCGCCGCCTGCGGGCATTTTCCTTGTCACTTTGAACGAGCAAAATGGAAGATGCCTTTATCTCACTTACAGACACGGGCAACCTCGGAGACACGCGTCGTCGTTCTCGGTGCCAGTGGCTATATCGGCCAGCATCTGGTTCCGCTGCTCCGTCAGCAGGGTTATCAGGTCACGGCCGCCGCAAGACGCCGTGACTGGCTGGTTGCACAGAAATGGCCGGGCGTGCGCTGCTGCTTTGCCGATGTCTATCACAATGCCAGCCTGCGTGATGCCTTTGCCGATGCCGATATCCTGATTTATCTGGTCCACGCCATGAGCGATGACGACGAGCTGTTCGAAAAAGAGCGTCAGGCGGCACAAAATACATTGCTGGCGCTGAAAGATTCGTCTATTCAGCAGGTTATCTATCTTGGCGCGATGCAGCCCGAAAAACCGTCTTCGACCCATTTGCAGGCCCGCAAGCTGACCGGCACGCTGTTTCGTATGGGCAGCATTCCGGTGACCGAACTGCGGGCAAGTATGGTTATCGGTCCGGGGTCCGCCGCCTTTGAAGTCATGCGCGACATGATTTACAACCTGCCCGTTCTCACACCGCCGAGCTGGGTGCGCAAGCACGCCTCGCCGATTGCACTGAATGACCTATTGTATTATCTCGCCGGACTGGTCGAGCATCCGGCCGAACAGCATCGGATCTTCGAGGCCGCCGGTCCCGAATACCTGAGTTATCGTCAGTTGATGGAGCGCTTTATCGCGTTGAGCGGCAAACGGCGCTGGCTGGTGCCGGTTCCCCTGCCGACGCAGCTGCTGACGCTGGCCTTTCTCAACCTTCTCACCTCGGTGCCTTCGCCGCTGGTGAAATCACTGATTCAGGGGTTACGTCAGGATTTACCGGCCAACAGTGACGCGCTGCGTCAACTGCTGCCCCGGCCGCTGACCACGATTGACGAGGCGATTAACCACACGCTCGCCACCGAGGCGCAGCAGGTATTGAATACGCCGGAATGGGCCAGCTCTCCCGATGCCCATCGGCGCTGGCGGCCGGGCTATGCCTTTTACCCGAAACAGGTCGGATTTCGTCTGGAAACCTCGGCCTCCACGCAGGCGATGTGGTCCGTGCTGCAACAGCTGGGGGCGAAGAAGGATTTTTCTATGCGCCCGCCCTGTGGCGTCTGCGCCAGCGTCTCGACCGGCTGGCGGGCAACAAGACTCGCCTCGGCCGTCCCGCTCGGCCAAAACTTGCGGTCGGTGACAGCATCGATGGCTGGACGGTCATCAGCCTGGTGCCGGAGAAATCCCTGACGCTGCTGTTTGGCATGAAAGCCCCCGGCCTCGGCAGGCTCACCTTTACGCTGAAAGATCATGGCGAACGGCGCAGTCTGGACATCAGCGCGTGGTGGCATCCGGCGGGCGCTCGCGGACTGTGTTACTGGTACGGCATGATGCCCGCCCATCTTTTCCTGTTCCGCGGGATGGCCAAACGAATCGCCAGTCTGGCGCGTCAAAAAGACCGTCGCGGCCACTGAAAACGGGGCCGGGCTATTTTGCAGGCAAACGCACTCCGAGGCTCACAACTTTCCCTGTTTCTCATTGCATAGAGTCTGATTTCACGAAAGAATGAGCGCCTATTTGCCCGTAAGGCAGGATAGCCTGCCGGGCAACGACATTTTTACGGAATTCGGATATTTATGAAGGTATTGGTTACCGGCGCAACCAGTGGTCCCGGCCGCAACGCAGTAGAATATCTGCGGAAAAAAGGCATCAAGGTGAGGGCCACGGGCCGCAATGCCGCGATGGGGCCGCTGCTTGAGAAACTGGGCGCAGAATTCATTCATGCCGACCTGACCCATCTGGTTTCCTCGCAGGCGAAAGTGCTGCTTGCCGACGTCGATACCCTCTGGCATTGCTCCGGCCTTAGCGCACCGTGGGGCAGCGAACAGGATTTCGAGCTGGCCAACGTTCGCGCCACCCGTCGTCTGGGCGAATGGGCTGCCGCCTATGGCGTCGAGAACTTTATTCATCTCTCGTCACCGGCTATTTATTTCGATTTTCACCACCATCGCAATATCAGCGAAGACTTTCGCCCTGCGCGCTTCGCCAACCAGTTTGCGCGCAGCAAGGCCGCCGCCGAACAGGTGATAACAACGCTTGCGCTGTCGAATCCGCAGACACGTTTCACCCTTTTGCGTCCGCAGGGGATTTTTGGTCCGCACGACAATGTGCTGCTGCCCAGACTGCTGCAAATGATCAAATACGGTACGCTGATGCTGCCGCGCGGCGGCGAGGCGCTGGTCGACATGACCTACGTGGAGAATGTCGCGCACGCCATGTGGCTGGCAACCGAAAGCCAGAATCACGCCTCGGGGCGCGCCTACAACATTTCCAACATGCAGCCGCGCCCTCTCAAGTCACTGATTGAACAGCTGATGAGCGGGCTTGACGTCAAATACCGCATTCGCTCGGTGCCGTATCCCCTGCTCGACATGATGGCGCGCGGCATGGAAAAACTGGGCCGCAAGCAGCACCACGAGCCGATGCTGACACACTACAGCGTTGCGAAGCTGAATTTTGATGTCACTCTCGACACGCAGCGCGCCGAAACCGAGCTGGGCTATCGCCCGATTGTCTCGCTCGACGAAGGGATCCGCCGCACCGCCGTCTGGCTGAAAGATCATGGCAAACTGCAAAAACAGCAAGGCATTGTCGGCCACCCGAACTAATCGCTGGTGGTCGGATACTGCTCAAGCAGCGCATCGACGATAGCCTCGCTCTCTGCATCCGCATTGCCGCGATAGTCCTGTTGCCTAAAATGCATCTGGAAAGCCGCAATCACCCGACGCTGCGCCTGCGGCGTCATATTTTCCGTGACCGGATATCCGTAACGCCCCAGCCTGTCGAGTAATCCCCGGGTATCGACCGGTTGCAGCGGCGCACGTCCCGCCAGCAAGACCCTGACGCGTTCGGCGTTCGGCCACGCCCCGATGCCGTGTTGCGCGAGTTGCTGCCACGGGAACAGCGGGCCGGGATCCTCTTTGCGCTGCGGCGCGATATCACTGTGCGCCACCACGTTTCTGCGGTTTTATCTGATAACGCGCGACGATGTCGCGACTGAGCGAGGTCAGCAAACTCATCTGCGCGGCCGGGAACGGATAGAATCGCCTGCCGAGAAGGCGGCGGGTATAGCCTTTATTGACCAGCTCGATGCCAATCGAGGTGTCATTGAGATTGGTTCTGCCGCGCCAGAAGCTGGCCCCCGCCTGCCACGCGCGCATCGATTCCGGCACCAGCTGCCAGGCGACCGGTTTCCCTTCGGCCAATGGCGGTTCTTCGGGAATCAGATAGTGGGCGCTCACGTGCTCGTCGGTCAGGGTGTTCAAGGCACTGTGAAAATCCTCGGCCGTGTAATGAATCACCAGAAAACGAATCCGCTGATCCGCCCCCTGCGCCTGACGAGATTGTTCCAGCACATAGCCCGCGAGAGGTTTTTGCGGGTTATGTGACTGACATCCCGCCAGTAACAGGAGGCTTGGCAAGATCAAATGCCGCCAATATGGTAAAAAGTTCATCGTCCTGCCTTTGCTGAATGAGCGCTTTATGTCTGGTAGAAGTGTAACGGGTGATGCAACATTAGAAATCGCTTTTATACTTATTCTTTCAACGCATTCAACGTTGGGCCATCAAGGATGAGGATGATTGAAAAGGAATTTTTTGCGGTCGGAGCTGAATTCCCGCATTTATTACGCATAAGTTAAGCATGCCTGTAACAGGGCGTTAACGAGATCTTATGCTAGCTTTATGATTCAGTCCGCACACAAATAAATTTTAACCCTCCTTTGTTGCATAACTATGCTACAGAGGGTACCCTCTGCGGCATTAATGGCTATTCAGTATTTGCGCATGAGTATTCAACTAAACAGTATCAACTGCTTCTACGGAGTCCATCAGGCTCTCTTTGACATCCAGCTCGAGTGCCCTGCGGGTGAAACTCTGGTGCTGCTCGGCCCAAGCGGCGCGGGTAAAGTTCGCTGCTGCGCGTGCTTAACCTGCTTGAAATGCCGCGTTCGGGCACGCTGCACATCGCCGGCAATCAATTCGACTTCCAGAAGAAGCCGGAAGAAAAGGCCATTCGCGAACTGCGTCAGAATGTGGGCATGGTGTTCCAGCAATACAACCTGTGGCCGCACCGTACCGTGCTCGACAACCTGCTCGAAGCGCCGTGCCGCGTATTGGGGTTAAGCAAGGAGGCCGCCCTCGCGCGCGCCGAGAAACTGCTGACGCGCCTGCGCCTCAACGACTATGCCAAACGCTATCCGCTTCACCTTTCCGGCGGTCAGCAGCAACGTGTGGCGATTGCCCGCGCGTTGATGATGGAGCCGCAGGTTCTGCTGTTTGACGAGCCGACCGCCGCGCTGGACCCGGAGATTACCGCACAAATCGTCAGCATCATTCGCGAGCTGTCTGCAACCGGCATTACACAGGTTATCGTCACGCATGAAGTCGACGTTGCCCGCAAAACGGCAACCCGCGTGGTGTACATGGAAAATGGCCGCATCGTTGAACAAGGCGATGCCAACTGCTTCGCGCAGCCGCAGACTCGCGAGTTTGCCAGCTATTTATCCCATTGATTCATATAAAATTATAGATTACCTAATGGAGTAGTTTGCAATGAAAAAGCTTATTATTGCGGCCGTTTTAGCCGGTGTCAGCCTCTCTGCCAGTGCCGCTGATACCATCCGCTTCGCGACAGAAGCCGGTTATGCTCCGTTTGAGTTCGTGGACTCGAACAACCAGATTCAGGGCTTTGATATCGATCTCGCCAATGCCATGTGCAAAGAGATGCAGGCGACCTGTACCTTTACCAATCAGTCCTTCGACAGCCTGATCCCAAGCCTGAAATTCCGTCGTATCGACGCGGTTATCTCCGGCATGGACATCACAGCAGAGCGTTTGAAGCAGGTAGCTTTCACCAACGCCTACTATGACAACTCCGCCATTTTCTTCGCGCAGAAAGGCAAATTCGCCGATCTGGCCGCGCTGAAAGGCAAACGTGTCGGCATTCAGAACGGTACGACCCACCAGAAATTCCTGATGGACAAACATTCCGAAATCACGGCCGTGCCTTACGACAGCTATCAGAATGCCGTGCTGGACCTGAAAAACGGCCGTATCGACGCCGTCTTTGGTGATACCGCCGTGGTCCAGGAGTTCCTGAAAAAGAACCCTAATCTGTCTACCGTGGGCGATAAAATCACCGACCAGAGCTACTTCGGCAGCGGTTTAGGTATCGCCGTTCGTCAGAACAACACCGAGCTGCTCGGCAAAATGAACGACGCGCTGGCCAAAGTCAGACAAGACGGGACCTACAAGGCGCTGTATACCAAATGGTTCCAGCAATAATCTGAACAGTGATGATTGACTTTCAACCTCTGCTAAGCGCCGCCGGCATGACCGTCGGCCTTGCCCTTTGCGCACTGGTCCTCGGCCTGTTTCTGGCGATGCTGTTTGCCGTGTGGGAGTCCGCGCCCTGGAAACCGCTGAGCTGGCTGGGTACCGCGTGGGTCACCATCCTGCGCGGCCTGCCCGAAATTCTGGTGGTGCTGTTTATCTATTTCGGCTCGTCGCAGCTGCTGCTGACGCTGGCCGATGGATTCAACATCAATCTGTATTTCGTGCAGATTCCGGTCAAACTGCCCGTCGACAACGTCGAAGTCAGCCCGTTTGTCTGCGGCGTGATTGCGCTGTCGCTGCTGTACTCGGCCTATGCGTCGCAAACGCTGCGTGGCGCGCTGAAAGCCGTACCGCACGGCCAGTGGGAGTCGGGTCAGGCGCTCGGGATGCGCAAAGTCGCCATCTTCTTCCGCCTGATCATGCCGCAGATGTGGCGTCATGCCCTGCCGGGTCTCGGCAATCAGTGGCTGGTGCTGCTCAAGGATACCGCGCTGGTGTCGCTTATCAGCGTCAATGATCTGATGCTGCAAACCAAGAGCATTGCCACGCGCACGCAGGAACCCTTTACCTGGTACATGACGGCGGCGGCGATTTATCTGGTTGTGACGCTAGTTAGCCAGTTCGTCATTAAACGCATCGAACTCCGTACCACCCGCTTTGAACGGAGTGCTTCCTGATGTGGGAATATTTGCCTGAAGTGCTGAAAGGTCTGCATACCAGCCTGACGCTGACTCTGGCGGCGCTGCTTGTCGCGCTGGTATTGTCCGTGCTGTTTACCATTGTGCTGACACTCAAGGTGCCGGTGTTAAGCCCGATAGTGCGTGCTTACATCACCTTGTTTACCGGTACGCCGCTGCTGGTGCAGATCTTCCTGATTTACTATGGACCGGGGCAGTTTCCCTCGATTCGCGAGATCCCGTGGCTGTGGGAGACGCTGTCGCAACCCTGGCTCTGTGCGATGTTTGCGCTGGCGTTGAACAGTGCGGCCTATACCACGCAGCTGTTTGTTGGCGCGGTGCGGGCCATTCCGGGCGGTCAGTGGGAATCCTGCCAGTCTCTCGGGATGTCGAGAAAGCAGTCGCTGCGCATTCTGCTGCCGTTTGCCTTTAAACGCGCGCTCTCTTCCTATTCCAACGAAGTGGTGCTGGTATTCAAAAGCACCTCGCTTGCGTACACCATTACGCTGATGGATATCATGGGGCACAGCCAGTTGATGTATGGCCGCAGCTACGATGTGATGGTCTTTGGTGCGGCGGGCGTGGTGTATCTGTGTGTCAACGGGCTGCTCACGCTGATGATGCGCCTGATTGAACGCCGTGCGCTGGCTTTCGAACGTCGAGACTAACATGGCAGCAGGACATATCATCGATGCATGATGATGTGTCCTGTTCCCTGCCTTTTCAAACGGTTAACTTCCCTTCTTGTCCAGCTCGTCCGCATGCTCGGGCGTAGCCACAAAGCCATTCTTCCTTTCCGTCAACCCGCCTTGTTGCCAATGGCTCGGGATCTTGGTGCCGTTTTCGAAATAATAGCGATATAAATCAACCCAGTTGCGGACTATCTCCCACTTGCCTTTATTCACAAAGGCGATAGGGAATTCCCCATTCTTGCCACTACGCCGAGGTAACCTCCGCTTTTAACCACGTTGTCTTTTTCATGATTCCACATGTGGGGAACAAAGTTGACCTGTGGCCCGTGGCGCACGACATTTTTTTCGATGAAGTCATAAGGTCTGTTGGCATCAAGTTTTGATACCTCAAGGTTGATCAGATTCTTCACCTTCTCCTCTTCACTTTCATCCGCCACGGGCACATGCCCGCCTTTGCCCCCTTTGTCGAAGCTGATGATGTCGTGCATGTCGTAATCGCCCGTATATGGAATTATTTCTTTATTTTCAACAGCCTGCTTATATTGACCAATCTTGGCGTCGTCATCTAAATCCAGTTCAAACACGGTATCCATTTTGGCTTTGGTGTCATAGATGTATACGCCCGTGATCTTTTGGTCTCTTTGTCCCAACGGCCCACCATGCCAATCAGGCCCTTATCTCTCGCCAACTGCAAAATATTGCCGCTTTCTGCCGCGCCATAGGCTTTTTCTACCGAGGCTTTCTTGATGGTTTTCTCGAGGATGTTGTGCCCTTTGGCGGCAGCGCCCTGATTCAGCGCATCGAGCGTCGGCCCACCGGCAGAACGGAAACTCCCCGCAAAATTACCGGTTCGCGATGCGTTTTCCATCGCCGCCATGTGCTGTTCCGTCACGAACTCGATTTTTACCTGATTCGCGGCATTGACCCGGTTGACGATAGCCCTCATTTTCTGTTTGTCCAGATACGTCTCCAGCCGGTTCTGGCTCTGCTGACTGGCGGACGAATAGCCGGAGGTCTTGGAAGAGTTGGAGGAATCCGTGGAATTTGAAGAGCCGGAAGAGAGCTTACGGTCACCCTGAGTCAACGGTAAGTTCTGGTAGATTTTTCCTATAGGCATAATCCATGTCCAAATTTTATGGTCAGATACGTGATTATAGGCTTGGTGAATAGGTTGATTAGGTGGAAAAAAGCCGCCAAGGCGAATGGATAAGGACGCGATGACGGCGATACCTCTCGCAATCTCGAGATTTATTGCAGTGATTACATAAATAAAGTGATTATTGTCACACTAAACAGGCAAAAAGCCCCTTAGAATAGCCTGCCACAACGTTTTCAAGGATGTCTCCATGCACACTCGTTTTATCGATGCTTTCGCCGGCCTGACCGCTTCACTGCAATCTGCCCTTGAGCCGATACTCCGCCATGATGACTTCCCCGCGATGCTCACAGCCACTCAGGTCGAGTCGATAAAGACCCTGACAGGACTGGACGACGCCGCGCTGGCCTTTGCGTTACTGCCCCTCGCCGCCGCCTGCTCCGTCGCACCCATTTCAAGATTTTATGTCGGTGCCGTGGCTCGCGGCGTTAGCGGCAATCTTTATTTCGGTGCCAATATGGAGTTTCGCGGCGCATCGATGCAACAGACGGTTCACGCCGAACAATCGGCGGTGACGCACGCCTGGATGCGGGGCGAAGCGCGCCTTGCCTCAATCACGGTCAACTACACGCCGTGTGGCCACTGTCGACAGTTTATGAATGAATTGAATAGCGGTACCGAGTTGGCTATCCACTTGCCGGACAGAGCGGTCGCCAGTTTGGGGGACTACCTTCCCTACTCCTTCGGACCTCGTGATTTGGACATCGCGACGCTGCTGATGGACGACGTCGATCACGGCTATTCGCTTCCGGCCGACACGCCACATCACGACGAACTGGCGCAGCAGGCGCTGATTGCCTGCAACCAAAGCCATGCTCCCTACAGCCAGTCTCACAGCGGTATTGCGCTGGAAAGCGGAAACGGCAAGCTGTTTACCGGCCGCTACGCCGAAAACGCCGCGTTCAACCCGAGCCTGCCGCCTTTGCAGGCGGCGCTGGTGGTGTTGAATCTTGCCGGAGAAGACTGCCTGAAGATTACCCGGGCGGTGCTGGTCGAGCGTCAGGATCCGCTGGTCAGTCAGTATGACGCCACACGCGCCACGCTCGCCGCGCTTGGCTGTCTGGCACTGGATCACATCCCTCTTTAATCGACCCGAACAGGCCATCGCGGATGGCCTGCTCCGCGGTTCTCTTCAACAAAGCATCAACTGCCCGCTTCCCGACAGGGAAACCATTGAGTTGCGCCTTTCTCCTCTGCTAAAGTCCTTGGGTCACACAGGCCATTATAAAATCGATGTGATCATCTACACTTATTCACTTTGCCTTTTCTGCCCTTTCCGAGACCTGAAGAGTAAAATCAATGGAACTAGAATACGAAAGTAAACGCCCGCTTTATATTCCGCATGCAGGCCCTATCCTGCTTGAATTCCCCTTATTGAACAAAGGCAGCGCCTTTAGCCAGGAAGAGCGCGCCAACTTCAACCTGCACGGCCTGCTACCGGAAACGGTTGAAACTATTGAAGAACAGGCCGCGCGCGCCTATCGTCAATTTCAGGATTTCAAAACCGATATCGATAAAC
This sequence comes from Rouxiella chamberiensis, assembly GCF_026967475.1. Classification (NCBI taxonomy): domain Bacteria; kingdom Pseudomonadati; phylum Pseudomonadota; class Gammaproteobacteria; order Enterobacterales; family Yersiniaceae; genus Rouxiella; species Rouxiella chamberiensis. Next base: position 2,452,999 of record NZ_CP114058.1, read on the forward strand.
ACATTTATCTGCGCAATATTCAGGACACCAACGAAACGCTGTTTTATCGGTTGATTGACGAGCATCTAAGCGAAATGATGCCGGTCATCTATACGCCGACGGTCGGCGAAGCCTGCGAGCATTTCTCTGAAATCTATCGTCGCGCACGTGGACTGTTTATCTCCTATCCGAATCGCGAACACATCGATGACATGCTGCAAAATGCCACCAAACAGCACGTTAAAGTTATCGTGGTGACAGACGGCGAACGTATTCTCGGCCTCGGCGATCAGGGCATCGGCGGAATGGGTATTCCTATCGGTAAACTTTCCCTTTATACCGCCTGTGGCGGCATCAGTCCGGCCTACACGCTGCCGGTCGTACTCGACGCCGGTACCAACAATCCGCAACTGCTCAACGACCCGCTGTACATGGGGTGGCGTCATCCGCGTATTACGGGCGATGAATACTATGCGTTCGTCGATCAGTTCATCGAGGCGGTCAAGGTCCGTTTCCCGAACGTGCTGCTGCAATTCGAAGACTTCGCCCAGAAGAATGCCATGCCGTTGCTCAACCGCTATCGTGAGGAGCTGTGCTGCTTCAATGACGATATCCAGGGCACCGCTTCCGTCACCGTAGGCAGTCTGCTGGCCGCCAGCCACGCCGCAGGTAGCCGCCTGCGCGATCAGACTGTAACCTTCCTCGGAGCCGGTTCTGCGGGCTGCGGCATTGCCGAGCAAATCATTGCGCAGATGAAATCGGAAGGATTGAGCGAAGACGAGGCCCGTTCACGCATCTTTATGGTCGACCGTTTTGGTCTGCTGACCGACAAACTGACCAACCTGCTGGATTTCCAGAGCAAACTGGTGCAGAAGAGTGACAACTTGCAGGGCTGGGACGTCAACACAGACAACATTTCGCTGCTGGAAGTGGTGCGCCACGCCAAGCCGACCGTCCTGATTGGTGTTTCCGGTCAGCCGGGCCTGTTTACGGAAGAGATCATCCGCGAGATGTACAAGCACTGCGAACGTCCTATCGTGATGCCGCTGTCGAACCCGACCTCGCGCGTGGAGGCGCATCCGGCCGACATCATCAGCTGGACCGACGGTGCAGCGCTGGTCGCGACCGGCAGTCCTTTCGCGCCGGTGAGCTACAAAGACAAGGTCTACCCGATCGCACAGTGCAATAACTCCTATATCTTCCCTGGCATCGGCCTTGCCGTGATAGCCTCGGGGGCCAGGCAGGTGACCGACGGCATGCTGATGGCCGCCAGTCGCGCACTCGCCGAATGCTCACCGCTCGCCACCGACGGCGTAGGCTCCCTGCTGCCCGATGTAAACGATATTCAGGGCGTTTCGAAATGCATCGCAATGGAAGTGGGCAAAGCCGCGCAAATCGAAGGCGTTGCACAGGTCACCACCGAAGAAGCGCTGTCGAAAGCCATCGAACACAACTTCTGGGCGCCGCAATACCGTAGCTATAAGCGCACCTCGTTCTAACTCGTCATTCCGGGCGCTGCCGCGCCCTTGATGTTGTTTAAGTGAGTGAGCTTATATTGGTAAGTGATTCGGGTGAGTCAGTGCAGTCAACGCAGTCATCACGTCAACGACGCCGGATTTAGCTGAAAAATACAGCGGACGTGCCGCATTAAGTCCCATTTTATTGCGTCAGCCCCGCAGGTAAAGTAGCCTTGAATCTTCTGTAACTCTTCTGTGACTTTAAGGCAATTCCATGATTAAGCGGCTAATAGTGGGCTTCATCGGCATTATCGTGTTAATGCTGATTGTCGCTATTGGACTTGACCGCTGGATAAGCTGGAAAACCAAAGATTATATTTACGACGAGGTGCAGGAGTTGCCGCATCGGCAGGTTGGCGTCGTGCTCGGCACTGCCAAGTATTATCGTACCGGCGTGATTAATCAGTATTATCTTTACCGCATTCAGGGTGCCATCAACGCCTACAACAGCGGCAAAGTGAAATACCTGCTGTTGAGCGGCGACAATGCGCTGCAAAGTTACAACGAACCGATGACCATGCGCCGTGACCTGATGGCGGCCGGTATTCCTTCCAGCGACATCGTGCTCGACTACGCCGGTTTCCGCACCCTCGATTCCATCGTCCGTACCCGCAAGGTATTCGATACTAACGATTTTCTGGTGATAACCCAGCGTTTCCACTGTGAACGTGCGCTGTTTATCGCGCTGCATATGGGCATTCAGGCGCAGTGTTTCGCCGTGCCGTCACCCAAAAACATGCTCAATGTGCGCAGCCGCGAGATCTTTGCCCGCCTCGGCGCACTTAACGATCTCTATATTCTCAAGCGTCAGCCGCGTTTTCTCGGCCCGCTTATCCCTATTCCTGCCGTTCACCGCATTCCCGACGATGCCCAGGGTTATCCTGCCGTCACGCCGGAACAGGTGGTTGCGCTGCAACAAACGCTGGCAGCCGAGAAGAAAGCGGCCCAGAAGAAGCGGCTAGCCGCGCAGCCTGACAAGGTCGAGCGCCCCGAAGCCGCATCGCAGGATGTCATCCCGCCCTTTCCCGCCAAATAACGGGCATAAAAAAAGCAGAGTACAATCCTGTACTCTGCATAAAGGGCTTCTGCTGACTCATCGCGCCGGAAACTGCACTTCCGTGACGTTGAGCGTGGCTATCGATAAGTTTTAACTTACTTCTTCTTGGCGTACTTAAGTGAATCGAGCGCAACGGCGAAGATGATGATCCCGCCCTTGATGATGTATTGCCAGTAAGGGTTCACACCGATATAGGTCAGACCGTAGTTGATGACCGTAAATATCAGTACCCCCGTTACGACGCCTGCTACCGACCCCACGCCTCCCGCGAACGACACGCCACCGACCACACAGGCCGCGATGGCATCGAGCTCATACATGAAGCCGAGGTTGTTGGTGGCGCTGCCGATACGTCCGGCTTCAAGCAGGCCGCCGAAAGCATAGAACACACCGGACAGGGCATAAATCATGATCAGGTTGAGCGGAACGTTGACCCCCGAAACCTTCGCCGCTTCCGGGTTGCCGCCGATGGCAAAGATATTTTTGCCGAAGCGGGTTTTATTCCACAACACCCAGACGAAGGCGATGGCAATAATCGCGTAGAAGGTAATATAGGAAAGCTTCAAGCCGCCGACGTTGATAAAGCCCTGCGCGAAATGCGAGAAATTAGAGTCAAATCCGGCAATGGGCGAAGCTCCCACGAAGTCGTAATACAGCGAGTTTATCCCGTAAACGATAATCATCGTGCCGAGCGTGGTAATAAACGGCGTCACGTTGAGATAGGCGATAATAATCCCGTTAATCAGGCCGATAATGGCACCGATTAAACATACGGCCAGAATCACCAGCGGGATTGGCACAACCTCAAGATGCGGGAAGACCTTGTTGACGTTGTCCATTCCCTGCAACATGGTCGCTGCCACTACTGCCGCAAGCCCTACCTGACGCCCTGCGGACAGGTCGGTACCCTGCGTGACAATGAGTCCGGCCACACCCAGCGCAATAATTACGCGCACGGAAGACTGGGTTAAAATATTACCCAGGTTAATCAAGCTCAGGAATGTCGGATCCTGGAAGATAATAATCGCCAGCAACACAAACAGCACCACATAAATCCCGCCCTCTTTGAAATAAGTGAGCAGGCTTTTCTTATTTAATGCTTTCATAATAAGAACCCTTAAAATTAGAGGTGCAAAGAGGCAAGGCGTAATATTTCATTCTGCGAGGTCGTTTTGGTTTCAACGATCCCGGCAACCTGTCCATTGCTCATGACTAAAATTCTGTCAGTAATTCCCAGCAGCTCGGGCATTTCGGAAGAGATAATAATGATCCCTTTCTCTTTCTTCGCCAGTTCTGTCATCAACTGATAGATTTCAAATTTCGCGCCAACATCGATACCGCGTGTCGGCTCGTCCAGCATTAATATTTCGGGCTGGGTCAGCAGCCAACGGCCGATAATGACCTTTTGCTGATTACCGCCTGACAATGAACCAATACTGGTGTGGTGCCCCGGTGTTTTCACCCGCATTGAATCGATAACCCATTGGGTATCACTTTTCATGCGGTTATTATCCAGCAGGCCGATTTTATTTTTATAGCTGCGAATATTGGAAATAAGCGAATTGAAGCCGATATCCAGATAGGCATAAATACCGGTTGCCCGCCGCTCTTCCGTCACCAGTGCAAAACCGTGGTTAATGGCTTCGTTGGCGCTGTGATTATTTATTTTCTTGCCATGCAGTTTGATGGTGCCCTGCACTTTTTCGCGAATACCAAACAGCGTTTCGACGATATCGGTACGTTTGGCGCCCACCAGCCCGGCAATGCCGAGAATCTCGCCTTTGTGCAAATCAAACGACACATCGCGAATGGAAGGCTGGCGCAAAGACGTCAGATTGCGTACTTCGAGAATCACTTCACCCGGCGTATTCAGGCGATCCGGGAAACGCTGGCTTAACGAACGGCCCACCATCATCGAGATGATTTTGTCCATGTCCAGCCCTTCAAGCGGCTGGGTCACAATCCACTGTCCGTCGCGCAGTATCGTGATTTCGTCACACAGCTGGAATATCTCTTCCATCTTATGGGAAATATAGACAATGCCGCAGCCGCGCTCCTTTAATTTACGAATAATCGTGAACAGATGATTAACCTCTTTCTCGGTAAGAGACGAGGTCGGTTCATCCATAATCACAATTTTTGCGTTGTAGGAGAAAGCCTTGGCAATTTCAATCATCTGCATTTGCGAGACGGAAAGCTTGCCGACTTTTTCACGGGGATCGATATCGATATCAAGCTCATCAAAGATAGCTTTGGTGTCCTGATACATTTTGTCCTGATCGACAAAGAAACCTTTGGTCGGATAACGCCCCAACCACATGTTGTCCATCACGGTACGTTGCAACACCAGATTCAATTCCTGGTGAACCATCGAAACGCCCTGTTCCAGCGCCTCTTTGGAGCTTTTAAAATTAACTTCCTTACCCTGAAAAAGAATCGTCCCCGAGTCTTTACTGTAAATACCAAACAGGCATTTTAATAATGTCGATTTACCGGCCCCGTTTTCTCCCATCAAGGCATGGATAGAATGCGGACGCACTTTTAAATTCACATTGTCTAACGCCTTTACGCCCGGAAACGATTTATTAATACCGCTCATTTCCAGCAGCCACTCGCGGGGCTGTTCCGTACCAAGATCGGCCATAGCGCTACCTAATTAAATGAAATCTGGCTAATGATTAAAATCGCCGGCCAGAACGTTCCTGACCGGCTGACCTAAGCGACATAACGCAGAGTCTTTATTACTTAAAGTTTTGCTTAAAACATGCCACTGCTTTAGCTTATTAGCCGTTTGACTTTTTTCTTTAAATATAAAGGTCGAAACTTAATAACTTTTACAGCGTTCGGTACTCCAAAACATTATTTCACGTAGTCGGACAAGTTGTCTTTATCGACCGGCTTATAGGCAACGCGTACGACTTTATCAACCACTTTCCACTGGGTTCCGTCTGCCGCCGGTTTGCCTTCGGCAAGATTTTTCGCCAGATCAAAGGTCGCTTTCGCCTGATTTTCCGCATCGTTCAATACGGTACCGGCCATCGCACCGGATTTCACCAGCGCCAGCGCTTCTGACAGGGCATCGATACCGAATACCGGAATCGCCGTTTTGTTGTGGGCTTTCAGGGCTTCAATGGCTCCCATCGCCATGGCATCGTTGTTGGCGATAACCACTTCAATCTTGTTGGCGTTGGGGCCGGAGAACCAGGCGTCGGTTTTATCTTTCGCCTGAGCGGTGTCCCACATCGCGGTATCAAGTTGCAGCTGCTGGGTCTTGATGCCCTCTTTCTCGTTCAGCGTCTTGATGACATAAGAAGTACGCGCTTCGGCATCAGGGTGACCCGGCTCGCCTTTCAGCAACACGTACTGGATTACGCCGTCTTTATTGAGGTCCCAGGCCGGATTCGCCTTCCAGTGTTTGCCGATAAGTTCGCCCTGAATGACGCCGGACTCTTTGGAGTCGGTGCCGACATAATAAACCTTGTCATAGCTGTCCAGCGCCTTGCGGGAAGGTTCTTTGTTGAAGAACACCACAGGGATATCTGCGCCACGGGCTTTTTCGATAATCACAGGCGCGGCCGCCGGGTCAACGAGGTTAATCGCCAGCGCTTTAACGCCCTTGGCAATCAGCACGTCAACCTGATCGTTCTGCTTGGACTGGTCGTTTTGCGAGTCATTCATCAACAGCTGAATATTTGGCGCGGCCTTGGCATCTTTTTCGAGGTCTTTACGCAGACCGGACATGAAGTTGTCATCGTATTTATAGATAGTGACGCCAATGCGCGTGTCGGCAGCGTGTGCGGCAGTGCCAAACATCATGCAGGCAGCCAGAGTCGCCAGGGTGAAAACCTTCTTATTCATTTGTATCTCCGGTTTTATGTAGGGGGTACTAAGTTGGCATCCGCCGCTCCTGGGGAAAGAGTGACTGGATACCTGCCTTCCTTGACCAGGATCTTCCGGAATTGCTTATCATCAATAGTTATTATTTTTGGCTCAATTCATCGTCTGTTTTAAAAACCCTAATCAGACGATGCAATCTCACTGCTGCCGTGTAGCCAACGGGATGACACATCATGAATCATCCTGAAAACGCCTGAATCATAATCGGTGCCCTGTTAATAAACTGTGAAAGTTCTCACAGATTGAAAACGGTTACATGATAATAAATACTCATTGAGTGACGGGTGCCACACTTTGAAACGGCGCGACTGAATGGCGTTGAACGAGGGTAGGCATAAAGCAGTGGGACACACCCGCCGTCAGCTGATTGGCAGCCCCCTGCAAGGCCAGTTCGGTAGCCAGCGTCGCCATTGAAATGATGGGATAACGCACGGTAGTGAGCTTGGGACTGGTGTAGCGGGCAATGGGAATGTCATCGAAACCAATCAGCGAGAAATCCTGAGGTACGCTGATTCCATTCTCTTTTAGAACCGCAAGCGCCCCGGCCGCCATAGAGTCGTTATAGGCAAAGATGGCGCTGAGGTGCAGATTACGGCCAAGCAGTTCGACCATTGCCGCCTCGCCGCCCGCGAGATCGGGTGAACCTACGGCGTGCCAGCTTTCCGAAGGGAAATGACGTGTCTGCTGCATCGCGGTCAGGTAACCCTCCAGCCGCTGCTGCTGATCGGCGATAGGATGACTGGAACCGATATAGCCAATGCGCTGATGTCCCTGCATTATCAGCAATTTAGTGGCCATTTCGGCCCCCACGACATTGTTTAGCGAGACGCAGCGATGCTCGTAACCGGTTACCATGCGGTTAATCAATACCATGCCCGGCACCTGGTCCATAAACAGTGCCAGCTCGGCATCGCTCAACGCTTTGGCGTGCACAATCAACGCGTTGCATCGCTGGCGAATAAGCACTTCAATGGCGTGACGCTCTTTTTCAGCCTGATGATAACTGTTGCCGATCAGCACATATTTGTTGTGCTGCTGGGCAACAGTATCAACCGCTTTCACCAGCGCGCCAAAAAAGGGATCAGACACGTCCATGACGACCACGCCAATGGTGTCGCTGCTTTGCGTCGCCAGCGCCTGCGCGTTGGCATTGGGCCGATAACCCAGCGTCTTGACCGCTTTCAGCACCTGTTCGCGGGCCTGTTCGCTGGCAATGGCCGGATTATTCAGAACGCGGGAGACGGTAGCGACGGACACGCCGGCGAGTCGGGCGACATCACGAATGGTGACCATAGGCCGCTCCGTGGGTCATCAACAGCGGCCGACAGGAGCAGGAAGAAGAGAGATCCCGGGGATAAGAGGCGAAGTCTGACAAAGGGAGAAGTACAGTGATCATGGGTGTTTCCTGTTTTTAGTTAAGCGATCGGCTTACTCTGCACGACCGCTATCCTAAACGCTTTAACGAAGGTTCAGCGTGAATCTCGTCACAGCATAGAAAACGTTTACATACAATTTTTCAACTTTCCCTGAAAAGTCACAGAATGCCTCGGCCTCGATGCATCAGGTGGGGCTGCCCGCCACTTTCGCAGTCAGTCTGCGCCATAGCCATTCCAGCGGTCCCTGCCTGAAATACCGCAGCCATATTAACGTGACCAGTAAATTGATGGCCCACACCGCGGGCACCAGCGCGACGAGTTGCAGCCGGTTGAAATGCTGATAAAAACCAAGGGTATTGAAGAAGAATACACAGATCAGGGTTTGCAGCAAATAGTTGGTCAGCGCCATTCGCCCGACCTGCGATATCGCCCATACCCAGCGACGACTCACCAGTAGGGGCCAAAAGCCGTAACACAGCGCCAGATAGCCGACGGCGAGCATCAATGCGCTTAACTCGCGGGGAATCTGCAGGTAAAACCCGCTCCAGCGATAGTCCCAGCCGGTCTGCCAGGCGGTGGTCGCTGCGGCAATCTGCATCAACCATGAAAGCGGTAACAACAAGCCCGCAAGGCGCAGATAATGCCGGGGCGCAAACTCGCCGCGAAGCCAGCCGCTGCGCATCAGGCTCGCTCCAATCAACATCGCGCCGCCCAACTCCCAGCCATATTGCACCGCAATCGAAATCAGACTCGAGGACAGCAAATCAAGGCGATTGTCGATGGCCTGCAGGCCGCCCTGAATATGCCATAAACGCTCGTACTGAATTTCGGCGTAACCCGGCGTCCAGAAACTGCCGGGTTTGGGTGAAGAGATAAGCCCGAGCAGCAGCAACACGCCTACGCCGATGAGATAGAGCACAATGCCGGTGCGCAGCAGCGACGCCGTGTTTTTCGCCTCTCCGACCAGCCGCCAGAACCACCAGCCCAATCAGGCCGTAGGCCAGCAGAATATCGCCGTCCCAGAAAAAAATGGCATGGACAAGGCCACAGAGGACCAGCAGCGACAGCCGTGACTGGATCCAGGCTTTGCCGCGCGGCAGCAGCAGTTGCAGCCCTGCCCCGAACAGCATCGCGAACATCATCAGAAATTTGCCCTGCGCCAGCACGTCGAGCACGGCCCAGGTCCAGGCATCGAGCGACGAAGGTTGCCCGGCGTAGGCAGGATTCAGATAGGCGGCTTTTGGCAGGCCGAAGGCGCTGATGTTAAGCAGAAGAATGCCGAAAATGGCGATACCACGGGCGAAATCCAGCGTGGCGATACGTGGGCGCATCGATGACGTCCTGTAGCGGAAAACAGATAGACTAACGGCACCCATAAGGTGCCGCAAGTGCTGAAGTTTAGTTTACTGCTTTCAATCAGTTATGACGGATGGTGCGGATAGTGCGCAGGAATTCCTGACGTGTATTCTGACTGGTCTTGAACAGGCCGCCCAGTGACGTGGTCGTGGTGGCGCTGGTGGCGTCACGAATACCGCGCGCCTTCACGCAGTAATGCACCGCGTCGATGGAGACCGCAACGTCTTTGGTGCCCAGCAACGTTTGCAGGGCAATCAGGATCTGCTGAGTCAGTCGCTCCTGCACCTGCGGGCGCTGCGAGAAGAACTGAACGATACGGTTGATTTTAGACAAACCGATGACCGCATCTTTCGGGATGTAGGCTACCGTCGCCTTGCCGTCGATGGTGACAAAGTGGTGCTCGCAGGTGCTCACCAGGGTGATGTCACGCACGGAAATCATCTCGTCAACCTTCATCTTGTTGGTGATGACGGTGATTTTCGGGAAGTTGGCGTAATCCAGACCGGAGAAGATTTCGTCGACGTACATTTTGGCGATGCGCGTTGGCGTCTCGGCCAGACTGTCGTCGGTCAGATCAAGATTGAGCAACTGCATGATACCGGTCATGTGCTCTTTAATACGCTGCTTACGTGTCTCGGCGTCCAGCGATGGCTCTTCACGCAGCGGGGTTTCAAGACCACGGGCCATCAGGGCCTCATGAACCAGTACAGCTTCTTTACTCAATGTTGCCATTCTCTTCTTCTCCAGCAGTTAATACCACCCTGGTGCCAAGCACACCAAAATGAGGTGGCTTACTGTAGTGGAGTCTGCCGTCAGAATCCAGTGATTGTCCTTCATGATGGGTGAAATAGCTGCAAGTTATCGACCGCGTCGAATCACCAAAGCCCCAGCCACGCAAAATCCGGCCATTGCCACGTAAAGCGCCGGTTCGAGCCGATGTGTCAAGGCAGTGGAAATCGCCGACAGCAGCGGGCCCATCAACTGCCCGACCGCATATCCCGTGGTCAGCAATCCGGCCATGTAGCGGCTGTGATTCGGAGCCAGTTCGCGGCTGTATTGCAACGCCAGCTGCACCACGCACAGGAAACCGCCGCCGGTCAGCAAGGCCCCCAGAATCAGGCCGTTCACACCCGGCACCACCTCGGCACACAGCACGCCGCAGCCCTGCAACCACAAGGTAATCGCCAGCCGCTGATGCGTGGTCAGAAGATGACGGGTCAAAATACCGATAATAATGCCGATAATCGCCGCGCCGCCAAATACCGGCCAGACAAACTGGGCAAACAGGCTGTCGGGGAAACGGGCATTCGCCATCTGCGAGAAAAAAGTCGCGGGAAGGATATAACCAAATCCGGCGAGGCTATAAGACAGCAGCAGGCGCTTGAGCGCGGGCGTCATGACCAGCGGCTCGGCAACGGTGTTGGCGCGATGCAGTTCGCCGACGCGCGGCAGATTGCGGGTAATAAGCACCACCAGAATCAGGGCCAGCACGCCATACACCGCCCAGGCTTCGGCCGCACTCAGAGCGGCACCGTGGATAATCACCGCCAGAATACCGCTCAGCAGAATCCCCGCGCCCGGCCCTGCAAATACGGCCGCGCTCAACGCAGGACGACCAAAGTGCGCGAGGCGTTCATTGCACCAGGCCGACACCAGCACCATCGCCCAGCCGCTGGTCCAGCCAATCGCGAAACGTATTGCCGAGTGCCACACTTCGCCGGTGACGGCGGCAGACAACAGCGTCAACACCACTGCGCCCCAGACGCCAATCCACAAGCGGCGCTCGACGTGGCGCGTTGATTTCATGGCATCATAGGCGCCGAACAGATAGCCGAGATAGTTGAAAGCCGCCACCAGCCCCGCGCCCGTCAGGGTAAACTGGTGCTCGGCTATCATCAGGGGAACCTGAGGCGTAAAGGCAAACCGCCCGATGCCCATCGCCACCACGAACGCTAAAAATCCCGTCAATGCCACTCGAAATGCCATACCTGCCCCTTTTGAATTGATAGGCCGCGAAACTTCTGTCGTCGGCGGCTGGAATAAATGCTTTCCATCATCATGGTCCAAAGATAGAATCACGAATAGTGAATAATTAAAACCAACTTAGTGACGATAAGAGAACAGCTATGGATCTTACCCAGCTCCGCATGTTTTGTTCCGTGGCAGAAACAGGATCGGTGGCCCGCGCGGCCGAACTGTTGCACCGCGTGCCTTCCAATCTCACAACCCGCCTGCGCCAGCTTGAACAGGAGCTGGGCAGTGACCTGTTTATTCGTGAAAAGCAGCGTTTGAGGCTGTCTGCGCTTGGACGCAACTTCCTCGATTATGCGCAGCGCATTCTGGCATTGAGCGAAGAGGCCATGGCGCTGACCCACGCCGGTGAACCCGCAGGCCAGTTTTCTCTTGGCGCGATGGAAAGCACGGCCGCCACGCGGCTGCCTGCGTTACTGGCGACATATCATCAGCATTATCCGCAGGTTGCCCTCTCCCTCGTTACCGCGACATCCGGTGAAACGATAGAAGGCGTGCGGTCGGGTCGCCTGGCGGCCGGACTTGCCGACGGCCCGATAGACTATGATGATTTGAGCGGTTGCATCGCGTTTCATGAAAGAATGGTGATCATATCTCCCCTGGGTGAAGCGCCGATGGTCGATTTGCCGGGCCGCCCCGGACACACGGTATTTGCGTTTCGCCCAAGCTGCTCGTATCGTCAAAGGCTGGAAAACTGGTTGAAACATTCCGGTTTGCAGGCCAATAACACGATGGAGATTCAGTCTTATCACTCGATGCTGGCCTGCGTCGCCAGTGGTTCGGGCATCGCCATGCTGCCGCGTAGTCTGCTGGCCCAGTTGCCGGGTGCCGAGCGCGTGCAGGTTAATGAAATAGACGATGCCTTTGCCGAAGCGACTACCTGGCTGTTCTGGCGACGCGATGCGTTTGGTCCGAACGTGCGGGCGCTCAAGGCACAGATTCTGGAGCAGCAGGCCGTCGCGGCCACGCCCGAGCTGTTGCCGAGCCACTGATTGTCATAAACGCAATCCATTGATAATAAAGCATTAAAATACAAATACTCAAGGAGCAATAGATGAGCACATCATTGGAACTTCTGGAAGAACACCGGATGTTTGACGGCTGGCAGCAGCGCTATCGATATTTTTCCAGCAGCTTGCAGAGCAGCACGACTTTCAGCATTTATCTGCCGCCGCCCCGCGATGACAACCCGCCGCCGGTGGTGTACTGGCTGTCCGGCCTGACCTGCAACGATGAAAACTTTACCACCAAAGCCGGCGCCCAGCGCGTAGCCGCCGAGCTGGGGATAGTGCTGGTCATGCCCGATACCAGCCCGCGCGGTGACGACGTCGCCAACGATCAGGGGTACGATTTGGGTCAGGGCGCAGGATTCTATCTGAACGCCACCCAGGCGCCCTGGTCTGCTCATTATCACATGTATGACTATCTGGTGGACGAACTGCCGCAGTTGATACAAAGCCATTTCAATATCAGCGATCGCCAGTCTATCATGGGGCACTCGATGGGCGGCCACGGCGCATTGATGCTGGCCCTACGCAATCCGCAGCGCTTCCGTTCAGTTTCGGCCTTCGCGCCTATCGTCAATCCGGCACAGGTGCCGTGGGGTCAAAAAGCCTTCACCGCGTATCTGGGTGAAGACGAAAGTCAGTGGTTGCAGTACGACAGTTGTCATCTGCTGAGCGTATTGCCTTCGGATCAGGCCACGTTCCCTATCCTGGTCGATCAGGGCGACAGCGATCAGTTCCTGCCGGATCAGCTGCAACCGTCGAAACTCGCCGAAATCGCCCGCCAGCGCGGATGGCCGTTGCAGCTGCGTGTGCAGCCGGGTTATGACCACAGCTATTTCACCATTGCGAGTTTTATCGACGATCACCTGCGTTTCCACGCCGAGAATCTGCAGTAATCCCCCTCCGTCGAATTGGCGTCGAGCAGGCCGTTGCACCCTGCCCGACGCCCGATCCGCTAACTTTTGAGTTTGGGGTCCAGCGCATCGCGCAGGCCATCGCCCAGCAGATTGAACGCCAGCACCGTCAGGAATATCGCCAGACTCGGGAAGATGGCGACGTGCGGAGCCATCACCATGTCGGCGCGGGCTTCGTTCAGCATTGCGCCCCACTCCGGCGTTGGCGGCTGCGCACCCATGCCGAGAAAGGACAGGCTGGCGGCAGTGATTATCGACGTGCCGATGCGCATGGTGAAATAGACCACCACGGACGACAGGGTGCCGGGCAGAATATGACGAAAGAGAATCGCAGTATCGGACGCGCCAATGCTGCGCGCGGCCTCGATATAGGTCAGATTCTTCAATACCAGCGTGTTGGCGCGCACCAGTCGGGCAAAGGCCGGAATGCTGAAAATGGCGACGGCGATAATCACGTTGGACATGCCGCTGCCCATAATCGCCACCACGGCAATCGCCAGCAAAATCCCCGGAAAGGCAAACAGCACATCGCAGATGCGCATGGTGATTCTGTCCCACCCGCCTTCGTAATATCCCGCCATCAGCCCCAGCACCGTGCCGATAGCCGCGCCGAGAATAACCGACAGCACGCCCGCCGCCAGTGAAATTCGTGCGCCCATCAGAATGCGGCTGAAGATATCGCGTCCGAGCGAATCCACACCCAGCCAGTGCATCGCGGAAGGCCCTTCGTTCAGACGGTCATAATCAAAATAGTTCTCGGGATCGAACGGCACCAGCCACGGCGCAAACACGGCGGCGGCTATAAGCAGGAAAACGAACAATCCGGCGGCCAGCGCGATATGCTGTTTGCGGAAACGTCGCCAGAAGGCGCGCCACGGCGTGCGCACCGGCGTTCGACTTAGTGTGTCTGGGGTGACCAGCGGCATGGATGCCAGCGCGGCCTTGCGTCGCCAGTTTTTCATGCGCTCACTCACTTGTATCGAATGGAAGGGTTGATGACCGCGTAGAGCATGTCGACCAACAGGTTAATCAGGATAAACTCCAGCGAAAACAGCAGAACTTCGGCCTGAATCACCGGATAGTCGCGCATCTCCACCGAGTCTATCAGCAGACGTCCGAGTCCGGGCCAGTTGAAGACCTTTTCGACCACTATGGAGCCGCCCAGCAGGAATCCGAACTGCAATCCCATCATGGTCACCACGGGGATCATGGCATTGCGCAGGCCGTGTTTCACCACCACGACCGACTCGCGTACGCCCTTCGCGCGCGCGGTGCGCATGTAATCTTCCTGCATGACTTCGACAAAAGAGGCACGGGTAAAGCGCGCCATGATCGAAGCCACCGCCGCGCCGAGCGTCAGTGACGGCAGAATATAGTTACGCCAGCCGTCGGCCCCGACGGTCGGCAGCCAGCCAAGCTGCACCGAGAAGACCTGCATCAGCAACATGCCGAGCGCGAACGCCGGAAACGAAATGCCGGAGACGGCCAGCGCCATGCCGAGACGGTCGGGCCAGCGGTTGCGCCATACGGCGGAAACCACGCCTATCACCAGCCCCATGATCACCGACCACAGCATGCTGGTCAGCGTGAGATAGAGCGTTGGCATAAAGCGCGAACTTATCTCTTCGCTTACGGGGCGTTTCGAAACCATCGAATGCCCGAAATCGCCATGCAACGCGCGCTCGAAGAAGGTAATAAACTGCTGCCACAGAGGTTTATCGAGGCCCAGATCCTGACGGACCAGCTCGACGACGCTGGCATCGGCATCTTGACCGGCGAGCATACGCGCCGGATCGCCGGGCAGCAGGTGAACAAACAGAAACACCAGCACGGCGACGATAAGCAGGGTCGGGATAAGCCCCAACAGGCGGCGGATAAAATAATTCAGCATAATAAAACGGGTATTGTCATCAACGCTCTCATCCCTTTATTGCCCCGAGTAGCCTCGGGGCAGCGGCCAAATCGGCGGTTATTTCACATCCGCGCCATCGAAGTTGAATGAGGTATCCGGCATCACATAGAAACCGCTCAGGCGTTTGTTGCTCACCGACAGCAGACGTTCGGTCGCCAGGAAAGCCCAAGGCGCGTCGGCCCAGATCTTGTCCTGTGCATCTTTGTACAGTTTGGCTTTCTCGGCCTTGTCGGTGGTGTTCAGCGCATCGCTCAAATCTTTGTCGACCTGCGGATTGCTGTAAAACGCGGTATTGAACTGTTTCGGCGGCGCAGACTGGGTGGCAAACAGCGGCGACAGCGCCCAGTCGGCTTCACCCGTCGAGGCAGACCAACCGGTGTAGAACATCCGCAGACCCGACTCTTTCTGCCCGACGTTTTCTACCTGGGCGGCGCGCTGCGCGGCATCAAAGGCGGTAACCGTCACTTTGATGCCCACCTGCGCCAGCTGTTGCTGGGCAAACTGAATCACTTTCTGCGCGGTGCTGGAGTTGTGCGACGACCACAGCGTGGTGCTGAAACCGTTGGGATATCCGGCTTCCTTCAGCAGTCTCGCGCGCCTTGGCAGGATCATAAGGCCACGGCTGATATTTGGCGGAGAATTCGATATTGGCAGGCAGTGGGCCTTCGGCAGGCACGGCATAACCGGCGAAGGCAACCTTGATAAGCGCCTGCTTGTTGATGGCGTAGTTAATGGCCTGACGCACCTTGAGGTTGTCGAACGGCTTCTGCGTTACGTTGAAACTAATATAACGTTGCAGGATAGACGGCGACGTCACCAATTGCAGTTTGCTGTTTTTCTCGAGCAGCGCAGCCTGTTCGTAAGGCACGGGATAGGCTAAATCCGCCTCGCCGGTTTGCAGCATCGCGGCGCGGGTGTTGTTGTCCACCACGGGACGCCAGGTGATGGTGTCCAGCTTCGGCTCGCCCTTTTTCCAGTAACCGTCAAACTTCTTCACCTTCACAAAATCGGTCTGGTTCCACTGTTCCAGCGCGTAAGGCCCGGTGCCGACCGGATGGAAGCCGATGTCCTTGCCGTATTTGCTCAGTGCGGCAGGAGAAATCATCACCGCCGACGGGTGCGCCAGATTGTTGATAAAGGCCGAGAACGGCGCTTTCAGCGTAATTTTAACCGTGTTGGCATCCACCGCCTCGGTGTTGGCGATCATCTTGAACAGGTTGTAGCGCTTGAGATGACTGTCGGGATTGCTGGCGCGGTCAAGGTTGACTTTGACCGCAGCGGCGTTGAAGTCGGTGCCGTCCTGGAATTTCACTCCCGGATGCAGCTTGATGGTATAGGTCAGTCCATCCTGGCTTACCGTGTAGCTCTCGGCCAGTACGTTGACGAGTTTCATGTCTTTATCAAAGCCGAACAGGCCCTGATAGAAAGATTTGGCAACCGCCTGCGACAGCGTGTCGTTGGCGTCGTAAGGGTCGAGCGAGGTGAAGTTCGACCCCACCGCAATCACCACGTCCTTCGCCGCCCAGGCCGAGCCGGAGGCCATCGCGCTGACCATCAGCGTCGCCAAAACAGCCTTGCGCATCATTTTCTGCTGCATACTGATTCCTTTTCCTTAGTCATCTGTAAAAGTAACAATTGTGCCTGCTACGGCGTCTGTCAATAGAGGCTGGAGACGGCATGACGTGCCACGAAATGCCCCTGTGACACCTCGACCAGCGGCGCAACCACGGGGTCGTCGCCAACGGGGCGAATCGGGCTCGGGATCTCGTCGACCTGCAATGTGCGCTCGACCCGCCGATGCTGCGGCGACGCCACCGGCACGGCGGCCATCAACTTGCGGGTATAAGGATGCTGCGGGTTCTCGAACACCGCCGCACGCGGCCCAATCTCGACAATTTGCCCCAGATACATTACCGCCACGCGATGGCTGATTCGCTCGACCACCGCCATATCGTGAGAAATAAACAGAAATGCGATACCGAACTCTTTCTGCAAATCCATCAGCAAATTGACTATCTGCGCCTGAATCGAGACGTCCAGCGCCGACACCGATTCGTCGGCTATCACTACCTTCGGATTCAGCGCCAGCGCGCGGGCGATGCAGATTCGCTGTCGCTGCCCCCTGAAAACTCGTGCGGATAACGCTCGGCGTGCTCGGGCAGTAACCCGACCTTTTCAAGCAACCACGCCACCCGTTCTCTGGCTTCCTGACGCGTGCCGATACCGTGAACCAGCAAGGGTTCCATAATCGAATACCCGACGGTAAGACGAGGGTCCAGCGACGCATAGGGATCCTGAAAGATAAACTGGATATCACGCCGAAGATGCTGCAACGACGAGGCGGAGATTTGCCCACCGTGCTCGCCGTCAAACACCGTCTTGCCATTGAAAATCACCGATCCCCCTGACTTTCGACCAGCCGCAGCAGCGAGCGCCCGGTGGTGGATTTGCCACATCCCGACTCGCCCACCAGCGCCAGCGTTTCACCGGGATGCAGATCAAAGCTGACCTTCTCGACCGCGTGAACATAACGGGTGACGCGATTGAGCCAGCCGCTGCGCAGCGGAAAACGGGTCACCAGATTGCGCACCTGCAGGACGGGACGGGCGGCGGGATCCAAGGTCGTTTGAATCAGCGCCTCGCTCCCGGCGGCGGACGTGTGGCCCGTGGCGTCAAGCAGCGGAAAACGGGCGGGCAGCTGTGTTCCCCTCATCGCCCCGAGTTGCGGCACGGCGGCCAGCAGCGCGCGGGTGTAAGGATGCTGCGGGGAGGTGAAAATTCGGCTCACCTCGCCCTCCTCCACGCTTTCGCCCTTGTACATCACCAGCACGCGGTCGGCGATTTCGGCGACTACGCCCATATCGTGGGTGATAAAAATCACCGCCATCTGCATCTCTTGCTGCAGCACACGAATCAGTTGCAGGATTTGCGCCTGAATGGTGACGTCCAGCGCGGTCGTGGGTTCGTCGGCAATCAGCAGCGCGGGTTTGCAGGAGAGCGCCATGGCTATCATTACGCGCTGGCGCATACCGCCGGAAAGCTGATGGGGATAACTGTCGAGGATATTTCTGGCTTCGGGAATACGTACCAGCTCAAGCATGCGCAGCGCTTCGGCTCGGGCGGCGGCGTTATCCTTGCCCTGATGGAGTCGAATGGATTCGGCAATCTGCTCGCCGACCGAAAACACGGGATTCAGCGAGGTCATCGGCTCCTGAAAAATCATCGCCATATCCGCGCCGCGCAATTTGCGCATGTCGGACTGGCTGGCTGCGGTCAGGGAAACCACGTTTCCCGCCCGCCGCCGAAACAGGATGTCGCCCTGATGAAGCTCGCCGCCACCCTGCTCGACCAGCCGCATCAACGCCAGCGACGTGACGGATTTACCCGATCCCGACTCTCCGACAATCGCCAGCGTCTCGCCGCGTTTTACCTCGAAATCGAGATGACGCACCGCATCGATGACCTGTCCGTCGTGCGCAAATCGCACGCCGAGATTGCGCACCGACAAGACCTGTTCGTCAGGCATTGCCCGTATGGAGGGGGCCGGGTTTCTCTGGTTCACCGTAACTCCTTGCTCATTTACTGCTCCCTGAAACGCATGGTTTATCGATAAATGCCAACCTCGGGTGCCTGGCCGACATAGCCAAAGCCGCGATACATGCCTTCGCTGTTAAACGGCAAACAGACATTGCCGAAACGGTCGATGGCAATCATGCCGCCCGCGCCGTCAAGGGCGACGAGTTTTTCCATCACCACTTTGTCGGTGGCCTGTTGCAGCGTCATGCCCGCATACTCAATCAGTGCTGCCACATCATAGGCGGCGACGGTGCGCATAAAGACTTCGCCGGTGCCGGTGCTTGAAACCGCGACCGTGCGGTTGCTGGCGTAGCACCCTGCGCCGATAATGGGGGTATCGCCCACACGTCCGGCCTGCTTGTTGGTCATGCCCCCGGTCGAGGTTGCCGCCGCCAGATTACCGATTATGTCCAGCGCGACGGCACCTACCGTACCAAATTTGCGATCGGGATCGAGAGGATCGTCCGACGGCGACGCCGCAAGCGAGGCGGCATCGTGATCGAGCATGATCCCTTCACTGGCGCGCGCGTTGAAGCTGGTCATAACGCTCCTGCGTATAAAAGTAGTCTGCCGCGACCATTTCCTGCTGATGGTCGCGGGCAAACTGCTCGGCACCTGCGCCAGTAAACAGGACGTGCGGACTCTCTTCCATCACTTTTCGCGCAGTCAGAATCGGGTTGCGGATATGGCTGACGCAGCTCACCGCGCCTGCATCCAGCGTGCGGCCGTCCATAATGCAGGCATCCAGCTCGTGCGTGCCCTGATGGGTCATTACCGCCCCTGTCCCCGCATTGAACAGCGGACACTCTTCCAGCAGGCGAACCGGCTTCGGTCACGGCGTCCAGCGCCGTGCCGCCCGCCGCCAGAATCGCCTGACCGCTGGCGACAATCCGCTCCAGCGCCTGCAGATAAAGGCGCTCTTTTTCGGCGCTCATTGCCGCACGGGTAATGGCGCCTGCGCCGCCGTGAATGGCGATAACCGCAACCGGCGCGGTGGATTGTGGCGAAGCGCCGCGAGACAAGGTGCTTGAATTCGTCATGAGTGTGCTCTTTTGCCGCAAAGGCAGTCTAAAGAATAGTCGAAGATTTTGACTATATTTAGCCGGTCAGCGTAAGTAAAGCTGAAAGTGAAGTCCACGCAAAAGCGGTTAATTGCTTAGAATATTTAGAGAAAATTGCGGATAAAATCGAATAACGTGGGGCGGGAAATGATAAAAAAGGAAAACCAGCGGCGCTGATTTCCCCTTTTTTATGGCGAGATAGTCAATTCGGCGAGATGCGCTGCAAGCTGTTGATCCAGCCGAAGGACGGCATGGGATCTACGCGACGTGCCCTACCGTGGCGGCGCTGAATCAATCCTTTGTCTTGCATTTCGTTGAGGTCGCGGCGAATCGTTTCCAGACTCACTGCCAACCACTGCGCTAACTCGTTTACCTGAACTACCTCATGCTGATCCACCAATTTCAGTATGGCCTGGTGGCGGTTTTTTTCATCACGATGCAACTCCAAACGCGGAAGACAATTTTATGTGACATCCATCACAAAATCGAGGCTAATGATACGCTGTTGTCTCACCCATTTTTGCGATCGATCTCATTATTTTGAGATCTTTTTTATAAATTTCATTTTTACGCGCCATTTTCTTTTAAACGAAAGCACACCGACTTGGGGCTGTACGCTTAATGGACCACCATTTCTCTGGCATAATGAAAGAATATTTTTTACATCACCGGCCAGGTTTCGCCCTGTTTTGGCCGGTAAAAAAGGGTTCAATGATGGAAAACACCTTCACTTCCGGCCTGATTTCTTTGCAGGACGCGCTGGAAAAAATGCTGACGCAAACCGCGCCGCTGACCCAAAACGACACGCAGTGGCTGCCGCTGACCGCCTCGGCCGGGCGCATTACCGCAAGCCCCGTTCGCTCGCCGGTGTTTGTTCCGCCTTTCGATAACTCCGCGATGGACGGTTATGCGCTTCGCAGTGCCGATTTTCATGCCGACGCCGTCTTTCCTGTCGCGGGCAAAGCCTTTGCCGGCGCGCCTTTCTCGGGCGAGTGGCCGACGGGAAGCTGCATCCGCATCATGACCGGCGCCCCGGTTCCCGCCGGTGCCGACGTAGTTATCATGCAGGAAGAAGCAGAAGTGCTGGACGCCGGTGTACGTTTTACGGCCTCTATCGTGCCGGGACAGAATATTCGCCTGATAGGCGACGACATCCGTGAAGGCCAGGAAGTGCTGGGTGCAGGTGTGCGTCTGGGTGCCGCTCAACTGCCGCTGCTGGCGTCCCTGGGCGTCGAGAAAGTGGAAGTCAATCGTCGTCTCAAGGTGGCCGTGTTCTCGACCGGCGATGAACTTCAGCCGGTCGGCACGCCGCTGAAAGAGGGGCAAATCTATGACACCAACCGTTTTGCGGTACATCTGATGCTGAACCAGCTTGGCTGCGAAGTGCTGGATCTCGGCATTATTCGCGACGATCCCGAGGCCCTGCGTCAGGCGTTTAACCAGGCCGACGCGTTTGCCGATCTGGTTATCAGCAGCGGCGGCGTTTCCGTCGGCGAAGCGGACTACACCAAAACCATGCTCGAAGAGATAGGCAAAATCGGTTTCTGGAAGCTGGCTATCAAACCCGGCAAGCCGTTTGCCTTCGGGAAACTGAGCAACGCCTGGTTCTG